>JAJRQC010000167.1 GCA_024280455.1 Deltaproteobacteria bacterium
ACCAACCCAATATTTCCCGTAGGATGGGCACCGCCCATCAACCATGCAACCACCGCGCCGCAGCCGGGACGCCCATTTCATGTTGGCCATGCCCAACCTGCGGAGTTTTCTTTTACAAAATACCGGGGTTGCAGACGCGGTGACAGGGCATGATTATTTGCCCAGGATAAAGGCAACATTTGTCGTTGCCGCACCTCCGATATTCAACATCATCCCATTACGGACAGGCCCGATCTGGCAATCTCCGGCTTTTCCCATAATCTGTCTGTATACATCCAGAAACATGCGAACACCGCTGGCACCGACAGGATGGCCGATCCCGATAAGCCCGCCGCCGGGATTTATAGGGTAGGATCCACTGCGGGTCACCATGCCGGCCTCAATCGCCTGCAGTTCCTTTCCGGGCGGGGTAATGCCGAAAGCGGAGATCATTGCAAACTCGCTGGATGTAAAACAGTCGTGTGCTTCAAAGGTATCCATATCATCGAACGTCAGTTTTGCCCGCCTGTAGGCATCCTCAACCGTCTGACGGGTCCACGGCAAGATATGGGCATGGGTTTTTGCGTCGTGTATCTTGACGTCCATGGTGAGCGGCGCAACCCTGTGGCCCCAGCCTTTGACCCTGGGGATTTCAGCGAGATCCTTCGCCTTGCCGGCGGCATAATCCCGGGCAAATGTTTCGGAGCATAATAAAACCGCAACCGCACCGTCGGTTACCTGGGAACAGTCTGAAACCGCCAGTCGCCCCCCCACGTTGATATTAAAGCGAGATGTTCGGTTGGCGGCATGTTTTTTGTTCATGAACCATGCTCTGGTATGTGCCTTGGGGTTGTCTTTTGCGTTGGCATAATTCTTGGCAGAGATCTCAGCCAGGGCATCCATGAAGCGCTGCTCCGGATACTTATATTTCTCCAGCAGCTCGTCGGCCAGTCGACTGAAAAGCTTGGGAAAAGGAAACTCTATGCCTTTTCCCTCTTTTTCGTAATAGGCAGCGGTACCTAAAAAATCTCCGCCGACAATGGCACCTACGGTTTTCATAACCTCTATGCCCAGAACCAGAGCAACGTCATAATCACCAGCCCGAATCTTAGTGGCCGCGGCATCAAGAGCAATGGCGCCGGATGCACATGCCGCTTCGTAACGTGCAGCTGGAGCCCCATAGAACACCGGATCGATTTCTGTAAAAAAAGCACCGAGATGTCCCTGGTTCACATATTGTTCGGCATTGAAATTCCCAACAAAAATTCCGAACCTGTTTTGATCATTTACTATGCGTATATCATTATAATCCAACCCCACATCTTCCAGAGCATCTTCAACCGTTTCCTTCATAATGGAAAAAAACGATTTACCCTCCTTTGCCCAATTCCTCTGGAAATCAGTCTGCTCTCCGCCCAGAACCCGGACTATATTGTTCATTGTACAGTCTCCATCTCAACAGTTGGCTCTGAACAAGCTGCGTGGATCAAGCGTTTTTTTCAGGGTGTAGCAGGGACCATCTACTCCGGTTTCCAACAACACTTCGGGGGGAGTGACACCGGCCTGTTCAAGAAAGCAAACGGTCTCCTTCACCCCTCCCAGCAGGTCAACCCAGGCCGAGGGAGGGACCCAGTTAAAGCCAAATCCCATAACCATATCAAGGCATTCCCGATCCGGAACCACAGTGCCGACCAGTGAAAAGGCGTAGCCTATATAGCGGGCAAGAACATAGCGGCATATTTCGCCCTCCAGACTCTGTTCCCGGCGAATGACATTCACCGCCCCGCTGTAATCCGAGACCCTGATAAGCGCATTGGCACGATCGGCAAATTCAATCTGAATTTCGGGTACAGGTCGATATTGACCCGTCAATATATCGTAACATTGCCCTGCACCCGTACTGCCGGGGACTGAAACATAATCATAGAGCCCCTGCCTGGCCTTACGCCCTATCCGGCCAAGATTAATTAACTGCTGCATAAAATCAGGCAGCAGAAACATATCACGTTCCTCCTGACCGTCCGCACCAGCGTAAATATGATCGACAATAGCCTTATGGATATCAAGACCAACCAGATCAATGGTTTTCAGGAGCGGGAAGACCCGGCCGGTAAAACCACCTAAAATTGTGTCGATAAACGGGATTCCTCCCCGGTCCTTGTGCTGCTGGGCAAGTTGGACCGCCAGATTGAGCATGAGAAAACCAATCCTGTTCCCTGCAAACGCCGGGCTGTCGGCCACATGAACCACCTGGCGGCGCAGAATCTTGCTCAAAAAGGATGAGAGCATCTCGGTGACCTCTGGATCAGCTTGAGACGTAGAGATAAACTCGCACAGCAGCATCTTGTACGGCGGATTGAAAAAATGGGTGCCGAAAAAACAGGGCCTGGCCTCCGGCTTCAATGCTTTTGACAACTTTTCAATGGAGAGTCCCGAGGTACCGGAAGAAACAATGGTACCGGGTTTCAGGTGAGGATCAACGAGGGACAGCAGAGAACTTTTTGTGGTATAATCTTCTGCAACCACCTCCAGCACCCAATCCGAATCCTGAATCGCCTCTTTCAAATCGTGATCATAGGTGCCGGGAATGAGCTGTTCACGAATGGAATCCGAACGAATAGACTTGATGGCCCGTTCAATTCCGAACTCGGCCTTATCAATATTCCTTGCCAGCATGTGGACAACGACTCCACCAAAACCGGCTATGATGCCTGCACATTGGGATCCCACGTTTCCGTTGGCCCCGAGTATGGTTACCGTTCTAATATTGCGCATAAATCACCCTGGTCAATCGCTGAAAACTGAGAAGGTTAAAACAACACCCTGCGATGTACAACGGGACGGTTTGAAAAAACGAGAACGGCCGACTCTTCAGATCCAGGCAGGATCTCCGCGAGTCGGCCTCCGGCAGGCAGGATTAATCCGCACTTTTATAAAAGCCGTAGCTCAAGTCAAAGGGTATATTCTTGCGGATATACAGATCAACAAAGGTGTTTATATGGGCGATGGCGGACTTGGGAACGTAGACAATATCATACGGCTCCAGAACAACATTCTGGGTCACATCCGTCCCGTCCATGGCTGCATCCACATCGACCTTCAAGACAAAGGGTCGTTTCAGGTTATTGCGCCGGATAATCAAGACTTCACTCCTGCGGGCACTGTTTTTTAATCCCTTGACACTGGCAATGGCCTGCATAATTGTCAACCCTCCCCCCATTTCAACCATGCCGGGCTGAACAACCTCTCCATCGACATAAACTCTCTGGGAATCAAAAGAGCGGACAATCACACTGATTTCCGGATCCCTGAGATGGGACGAGAATTTTTCCTTCAGAACGGCGGACAACTCGCTTGTGGTCAGAGAGGCGGCCTGAACTTCCTGAACCAACGGCAGAGAGATACGACCATCCGGGCGAACCGTGACGGATTCGTCGAGCAACGGATTATAAAAAAACTTCACATCAATCTCATCGCCCGGATGGATGATATAGGCAGGCGTAACCGAGGCCAGCGAGGGGGCTGGAGGTTCAAGCGTCCCCTGCTCACTGATTGGAACCGGAGTTTGCGGCCCGGCGCTGCAGCCCGCCAGCAACAACAGCAGAAAGAGAACGCCAAAGACACTCTTCAGGAACAGGCTCTTTTCAGCAGCTGCCCGGTCTGCTTGAAATCGCTGCCCGGAAAAAAGACAGCCATCCTCTTTTTCCAAAGAATAACGCGTACACATTATGTCTTTAACCATCAGATTTTCCGCCCCTTCACGTTCTCTATCAGCAGCCCGTAGGAAAGACTGCAGGCAGCTCCCAGGATGATGCCGACCAAGACATTGAGCTTCTTTCTCGGCTTGATCGGCTTAATCGGCACCATGGGTTTTTCAATAACAACCACATTGACCATCTTCTGCCTGTCCATGGCGTCCCGTATTCGACTGTCCTCTAGGCGGCCAACAAAATTCTTATATGTTTGCGCAGTCGTATCAACCTGGATCGACAACTCTCTGAACTTTACTTCCTGTTCTGACAACTTCTGCAACTGGGCTTCAAGACCTTTCAACTGCCGCTCAAGCTCCGCGGTTTTTTCTTTTTGCCCGACATACTCGGCCCTTACCACAGCAAGTTTAAAGCTCAACTCCTGATAGACGGAGTTTTGCCCTGTAGAGACTTTTTCCTGGGAACTCTCCCCCTGCTCTGCGAGGAAGTCCCTCACCAGCGCAATCTTCTTGCGTACAGCTATAACTAATCGATTATCTTCAGGGTATTGTTCCAAAAGCTGCTTTTCCTCAAGCTGCAAGTCCAGCAAAATTGAACTTGAACGGGCCTCACTCTGGTCGTTTAGCCTTGTTGTGGATTCCTCGGTTCGTAAAATCCTCTCAGGTACCCTTTCCCGCTCCCGCTCCAATGCGGACGCATTTTCTTCAAGCTTGGATAAATTACTGCGAACCTCAATGAGCATTGTGTTTATCTGAACATATTGCTCCATGAGTACTCGCTGCTGATGCTTAGGGGAAAAAATTTTGTTTTCCTGTTTATACAGTGTCAACGCATTCTCAGCATCTTGCAGTTGCCGGCTGTAGACGCCGACCTGTTTTTCCAGAAAGGCCGTCTGCGGATTTTTAAAAATCTGCAAATGACGTTCCTTAAACAGTTCAGTCAAGAGGCTCACCGCCTGAACAGCAAGCTCAGGATCCTGGTGCTGAAAACTCACATTAATGACATTGGATTCTTTGACATGAAACAACTGCAACTTCTTCCCAAATCGGCTTACGGCCATGGCCAGCAGCCGTTTTTTGTCCTCCACCTTATCGGCAAGTTTCGGAAAAAGCTGTTCAAGTCCGATAGAATCAACAACTTTCTCAGCTAATTTTTTACTTCTGAAAATTTCAAGCTCCGTATTGATCCACGGAGTTGTTTTAAAGGTATACTGAGGTTGTATTTCTCCACTTTTCCTTACCGGATGATAGAAGTATTCTCTGCCATACTTCACCATGACGCTGGACATAACCTCATAAATCGGAGTCTGGGTAAGGGTCCAGACTGTCACAATGGAAACAATGATGATAAAAATAACGGACATCCCGAAGAGATGTCTTCGCAATGTAACAAAGATATCAAGCAGGGTATTTTGACTGTATTCTTCTTGCATTAAAAGATTTGCCTGATCATTGATTTAACGGTTAAAAACTCTACACAACACTATTACGGCAGTCCCATTATAGCGGGCAAAAAAATAATTTCCAAGGCATCGTTACATTATCATCCTACAATCTTTTTTAATTACCAAGTCTTCATCCGCTTCACAACTAGTATTTCTACGAGCCTTCAGAGGCATCCTGTTCTCACCGATTACCACCCAGCCACTGAAAAAAGCCAACCGTGGGCAGCGGGTATAGCGCCCTGGAACAGACCACACCTGTTCCGACTCTACGTCCCTGTTCCGGTAGAACTGAGCTCTGCAAAGCCGTTGGCAAATCCCTTGACGTTCAAGATAGCAAAGGGTAGTTTTAAAGATTTTTTAAAAATCCGGGCCGCAATACACTGACAATACTGATTACAAAAACCGCCATATGCTTCATTTCTTAAAAACGCATATAAAAAAAATCTTCGCCCTGATTTCCATGCTTGGCGCGCTGGCGCTGTTACTTTTCTCCACCGACACCTTTTCACCCATTGAAACAAAAACCGCCGCCCTCTCCCTGGTGACTATCGGCTTCTGGGCCACAGGCGTGATTCCCGAACACATTACCTCGCTGTTATTTTTTCTCCTGGCAATGTTGTTTTCCATAGCAACCCCGGAAGTCATCTTTGCAGGGTTTGCTTCACCCGCGGTATGGCTGGTTTTCGGCGGCCTGATCATCGGGGTCGCGATCATGACGACCGGACTGGGCAAAAGGATCGCCGACTGGATTGCCACCAGGCTTCACGGAAGTTACCTGCGCATCATCAGCGGCCTGGTAATAACAGGTGTCCTGTTCAGTTTTCTCATGCCCTCGGCCATGGGACGAGTTGTCCTCCTGACCCCGATAGCCATTGCCATAGCGGAACATTTTGGATTCAAAGAAGGCTCTAAGGGAAGAACCGGAGTTCTGCTTGCAATCATTCTCGGCACCTTTATCCCCGCATTCGGTATATTACCTGCCAATGTGCCCAATATGATTCTTATCGGTATGGCGGAAACCCAGTATCAGGTCTCTCTTCTTTACGGTCCGTACCTGTTCCTGCACTTTCCGATTCTGGGCCTTGTCAAGGCAGTACTTATCGTCGGCCTCATTCTCTGGTTCTATCCGGATCAACCGGTCGAGATGGCCGAGCAGGATATTGAGCAACATCCGCCCATGTCCCGCAATGAGACCATCCTGGCATTTGCCGTCGGCATCATGCTCGCCCTGTGGATGCTCGACTTTCTCCACCATATTTCACCGGCATGGATTGCCCTTGCCGGAGCGATTTTTCTGCTCCTTCCCGGCATTGATATTGTCGGCAAAAAACAGTTTAATCAAAAGATCAACTGGGCCTCAATTTTTTTTATTGCCGGCATCCTCGGCCTCGGGGAAATGATAAATCACTCGGGACTCGGACAGACACTTGCAACAAAAATCATTGCCCTGCTCCCCATTGGTGAGGGACGGGATTTTGTCAATTTCGTCTCCATCAGCTTCGCATCCGCCCTGACCGGTATAGCAACCACACTTCCCGGCGTACCCGCAGTCTTCACACCGCTCTCGGAAACGCTTGCCCAGACCACAGGCTTGCCGATTAAAACGGTACTGATGATGCAGGTTATAGGTTTCTCAACCACTATTTTCCCCTATCAGGCTCCACCCATTGTCATCGGCATGCAGTTATCCGGTGAAAAGTTCTCCAGTGCGGCAAAACTCTGTGCGGTTCTGGCAGCAATAACCGCTCTTTTTCTCCTGCCGATCAATTATTTCTGGTGGAAACTGCTGGGCTGGTTATAAAAAAATATCGGCCACGAAGTGATGCTGATTCAGGGCTATTTTCATACTTTGTTGTGGCTGTGACGTTAATAATCTGGTCCAGCCATGCTGGCTTATCCGAAAATGGCGCAGAGCGCCTGTGGTGATGTGTGCACCGCAGAGCGGTGCAACAAGTAACCTTCTTGGCTTCATCTCGATCTCGTGACACCGCTCTGCGGTGTCACGTGTAAATGCCAGGGTGATTTTCATCCTTTGTTGTGCCCGGCCCGCCGGAAATGATGGTTTATCAGAATCAATGAACTCAATGTAATCTATACTCAAAACTGAACTTCACTGGTAATCAAATTTCACATTTCATATTGGCAGGTACAGAGAAATCCAGCCGGGGGGGAGACTAAACAGGAACGCCATGCCTTAAAGTGGTATTTTTTTAAGCGCACACCGACAACCGGGGATCAACGAACTCACACTTGACAACCTGAACACAGCCGAACCATGCCTCACGGTGCAGCCTTGACCGGCATAACCTGCGCAGCGCCGGGACTATTTTCTTGCGCTGACACCTGCCGATGCTTGCCGAAATCTTTACCGATAACGACGTGGTATCACAGTATAATAATTACTACAGACAGCAGGCGAACACTCCGCTTCTGCAGCATGGAATCACACTGGACATACAGTAGAGACTATTCTCCACCTCATTAAAGAATATTCTCCATTTCTCCCTACACTCCAGTTGGCCTTATCCTCTTTCACTGGAAGATCAGGCCATTTTTGAAATGTTTACACTGTGTTCTTAAACAATTAAATATTTCAGTTTCATTTTTATCTATTCAGGAACCAATGTTGCATACCTGTAAGAAAGTCGAGAGTTCGAACTTCTAACCGAAAAGGACGCCCCTGAAGCGCCTCGGAAATCAGTTACCGGAAAAAAACATGGTGAGGGAAATGCGATGTTGGGAATTATCGGAAAACAGAGAGTATACGGACAAAGCCCGGGTCTGGATCATATGAAAAATCGACAAATAATTTTAACGATTCACAGACTTTTTAATATTTTACTTTTTCAGAAAGAGGAAATGTGGTACCTGTAAAAGTATTGCGGCAGAATTCTCTAGGGAGTATTGGGATTCTTTATCAGGAAAATTTGAACCTAAAACAAGACTCTACGCTGACTTCAAGTTACTACGTATAAATGCTTCCAGGTCTTGGTCGCCCACTGATAACTCTGGTTAAAATTCAATCAGTAGAATGACGATATTTAATTACTCATTCTGATTAACAGGAAACGGGCAAAAAAGAAATGCGGCAAATTGTCGCGACCCTTAACGACTGTAGGATACATGATCGGAACTTCAAAAAACTCTCTCTTGGAAAGAGAACTTTAACGTCAATGAGAGTAAAGACGGGTTGACTTCATGCAAACTCAGATTTATATATTAATTATAAATTTCAAAAGAGAAAGGTTATCGCTATGAAACAAAAAATTGCTCTCCTCTTCGCAGGCTGCATTATTCTTCTGTATGCATTTGCACTTCCCGCTCAAAGTTGTGTCGGCCGAATCCTGACGCTGTCGATAGATGATACGGTTGAACAGAAAGTTATAGGCCAGTTGCTTGCAACCTATATTACGGAACGAACCGGGACCACGGTCAACTTAACGACCGTACTGGATGTAAAGGCAAGCGAAGACTTAATTGTGGAATGCAAGGCGGATATCTTCTTGAATTACATTAATGTCGGCATGGCAGGCATGGAGGATGCGCGTACCGCAGCGGGTACTCAAGAGTCCTACTCACTTGTCAAACAGTATTATCTGGAAAAAAACAATATGGTATGGCTGAAGCCTCTTGGCTACAAAGGACCATTGCAGAATGCTGCGGGCAGCATATCCCTTGCAGTACCGGTCACCACCAAAGACGTCCTGGACAGGTTTCCAGTCTTAGACCGGGTTATCAACAAGTTAAGCGGACGGATTGACGACAGAACCATGCAGCAATTGATGCAAAAAGCAGAGACCGACGGGGTTGAGGTTGCAGTTAAAGGCTTTCTGAAAGCCCAGAACCTTATCTAATAAGATAAATATCTGAAACAGGTACTGATACGAGAACAGCTGTACGGCGTTGTGATTAATCGAAAAAAGGTAAGCCCGATATTCCCGTAATCTTGTCGCCCCGGTGAACGGTTACGAAAAAAGAGAGGAAAAAATGCAAAAACTGTTTTTAGCTCTGACTGTTGTTTTACTGATGTCCGGTTCCGCTGCTGCCCACGGGAACATTTCAAAGCTTCCCGACTCGGTCCAGATTCTGCAATACAAGATGAAATTGTACATGAATGCTGACGATGCCGACACCAAAAACAGTCTGGCAATGGCCTATTTTCGAACCAACCAGCTGGATGAAGCAAAAAATGAGCTCTCCTCTATCCTGGAAAAAGATGCGAATAATTTTAATGCCCTTGACGGGATGGGTCTGGTTTTGATTAAAGAAGGGAATGGTGCCGAGGCCCTGGACTATTTAAAAAGGGCGCAGAAGGTAAACGACAAGGACGTTATGCTTCATGTCCACCTTTCCGTTGCGCACTCCCAACTCAAAGAGGCGGATCTTGCCCGCAGTGAAATGGACAAGGCTAAAGCCCTGGCATCCGGCCCGGAAGAATTGACCAGGATTCAGGAAGAAGTAAAGATGATAACCAACTCTTAAAGGAAAGCGAGAAACGGAATGAAAAAATTTACCTTTTTTGTCCTCTGTGCAGTGCTACTCTCACTGGCAGGATGTAAGGGCCAGAACAGTAGCCCGGCTGTAAGTAACGAGAAACCTGTCAAAATCGGATTTATGATCTGTGACAGTCGAAAGGAATCCGAGGAACGTTTTGCACCGTTTGTTGCCTACTTAAGTGAGAAAACCGGCCGTAAATTTGAAATGATCCTGGCCAACACCTTTGAATTTGAACGTCTTTTCAAAGAGAAAAAAGTCGACTTTTTCCATGTGAATTCTCTGGTCGCAATCCTGTTAAAAGAAAAATTTAACGCCGAGTTTCTCGCGGTCGACATCCGTGGCCGCAACGGTTACAAGGCCAGCGGCACCATCATTGCCCGCAAGGACAGCGGTATTAAGACCTTTGAAGACATGCGCGGCAAGACTATGATTTTTGGTCCGGCCCTGGCCCCTTTTGGATATATGGCTCAATACGACCTTCTGCTGCAAAACGGTATTGATCCAGAGACGGACCTGTCCAACTACGTAATCCCTCCCGGAGCCGCCAAACATGACAAAGTCCTTTACGGCGTGTACTTCGGCAAGTACGACCTCGGAGCCGCACCAAGAATTGACCTGGACCGCATGATTGATGCCGGCATCTTCACCAAGGATGACTTTACGGTCATTGCCGAGAGCGAGACCATGCCCTACTGTACAATCGGCGCCCAGCCTGATGCGGATCCTGCCCTGAAGGAGCAGATAAAGGAGATAGCCTTGAATCTGAAAAAGGATGAGACCGTACTGATAAACGGCGAAGTGCTCAGGGTGCTCGATCGGATGCTGCTTGATGGTTTTGCCCCTGCTATCGACAGTGAATACGAACCGATCAGGGATCGCATGAAACGTTGCAATATGGCTCCATATAGAAAATTTTAACAGAGAGGCCCAGAGAATGAAAAAATCAGCGACATCCCATATGGTCAACCGGGCAGCCCTGACGCTTATTGCAGGTATGACTGTTTTCCTCCTGTCACTGTCCCCGGTACTTGCAGGACAGCTCGTCATCAATAAAGGGATTATTGACAGGGATACCGTATGGCAGGGCGATGTTTTGATCAAAGGTGATGTGGAAGTTGCCAAAGGAACTACCCTGACCATAATGCCTGGGTCCGTTATCCGATTTGAAAAAATCGAAGAATTCGGCCCGCAGAAACTCAGTAAGGATAAACTCAGCCATTTCCCCAGAGCGGAACTCATTATCAGGGGCAAGCTCTATGCGCAGGGAACCCTGGAAAACAAGATAACCTTTACCAGCGCTGAAGAGTCTCCATCACCTGGGGACTGGGGCGCGGTGAACTTTCTTGACAGTGTTGACAACATCATCGAGTTTTGTGTCTTCACCTATGGCCATACCGCAGTGCACTGCCATTCGTCACAGGTTGTTATCGCCTACTCCACTTTTCATTATAACGGAGTGGCAATCGGCCAGAAAAATGCCAAGGGATTGCCGAACAAATGCGTTGTCCCCATACTGTACAATCGGATAACGGAAAACGGCGGCGGCGTATTATTTGGTGGTGGATCGACTCCGACGGTTGCTCATAACGAGATCAACAACAACACCTTTTTCGGGATCTATGCAAAGAAAGGCGGCGTTGCCAATGTTCGCTACAACAACATTAGAAATAACGGCAAAGGGATTATCTTCTTCAAGGTGAAGGATATCTTCCTCAGAGACAACAACATCGTCGACAACAAGGATTACAACGTTTCCATGCTTGATGGGCAATCCACCGATATTATGCTGCAAAATAACTGGTGGGGCACCACGGATACGGCCAAGATACAAGATCTTGTCCGGGACAAGAAACGTGACGACACCCTTGGCCGTGTTGACTTTTCAAACATTCTGAAAAAACCCGTCGTCGGTGCCGGATTGCTCTGGTAACAGTACACCGGAGGTAAGATTTCGGGGATTGCTCTACCGTATTCTCTCCGTCGGTTATGCTCTTTGCCCCGGAACGGTTGAGGGCATAGCCGTCAAGCTAAGGCCAACTACCGCACATACTTTAGGAATTTTTTCCGTAGCCTTCACCCAGGCGATAACCGGTTTTTTTGTAGGGTGGGCACCGCCCACCAGCAGGAAGGTTTTTTGGTGGGCGGTGCCCACCCTACTTTTTTTCACCTGCTAGACAATTTTTCCTTAGATTGACGGCTATGCGGTTGAAGGGTCCGGAAATTTGAATTGAGCAGATGTTTGTCCGCAAACACTTGAACAGTTATACACCTGAACAGTTACTAACAGAGGAAGATTGGATGACAGTGCTCTGTATGCTCTTGTTTCCAGCCCAACCGCCATGGATCTGATTCACAAACTAAGCATTACCGCGCTGGTTCTCCTGTCGTTGATCACGGCAGGCATGCTGATTCAACATCAGGTGTCTACCAAAGGTCTCCAGGGTTCAGCCAATACCCGGAAAATAGACTTAAAAAAATATTACGAAGATCGGATGGCCCGGGATGCTGAAATCTTTGCGGAAGTGATCCAGCTGCAGGAGCAGAAGCAGTTCTCACAGGCACTGGAAAAGCTTGAAGAAATTCGGACAGCTCACCCGGACAACCCGCAATCATATGTTTATCAGGCCCAATTGGAATACTCTCAGGGACAGCTTGCCGCCGCCATTCATAGTTATCGACAGGCAGTGGATAATGAACCCGACTATGTGGACAAGAAAACGCCGCTCTTCATAGGCAATACAATGCTGGAGCTGATAAATGAGGCTCGAGGGAAACTTCAGCGAGAGAAAAAATTAAAGCCCAAAGACCGAACCATCCTCATTGCACTGGATGATCTCTTATACTTACAACGCCGAATTGCCGGGGGGTGTGAATAAGTGGCTCGATTTAAAGTACCGGATCTCGCGATAATTACAGGGGCAGCCCTGGGACTTGGTGCCGTTACCCTGACGCTGCTCGGCAACCCCGCCAATTCAGGGATATGCATCTCCTGCTTCATGGAGAATCTTGCAGGAGCCCTGCAATTGCAGGACAACATGCGGATGAGTTACATCAGGCCGGAGTTGATCGGCTTCCTGCTTGGTTCCTTTTTCATGGCCAAAAAGAGCAAACGCTTTCATGTTACGGGTGGCTCATCTCCTATCATACGTTTTTTTCTCGGCTTCTTCATTATTGTCGGCTGCGCCGTCTTTATCGGCTGTCCCATTAAAATGATACTGCGCCTGGCTGCCGGAGACTTGACTGCAGTAGCCGCAGTACTTGGACTGGTTTTCGGAATCTGGCTGGGGACAAAATATATCCGGGCCGGCGTCTTTCTTGACAGAGAAAAACAGATGCCGACAATCAACGGTTATATATTCCCCGCCATAGGCGTATTGCTCTTGATTTTTCTTGTCCTTAAGCCCGGCTTTATCCATCAGGGCGAAACCGGCCCTGCGGCACAACGGGCGCCCCTGCTCATCGCCCTGGCCATTGGTCTTATAATCGGTGGGCTGGCGCAGCGTTCAGGGCTCTGTATCACCGGGGGGATTCGAAATTTCCTGCTGGTACGCGAAACGACCCTGCTCTACGGCGTTATTACGACCTTTATCACAGCCATGCTCCTCAGCATGGTCAGTGGCCAGTTTAACCTGGGCCTGGAAGGTCAGCCCGCATCCCATATGGGTCATGGCTGGACTTTTCTGGCCATGACTCTTGTCGGACTCGCCTCGGTCATGATTGACGGTTGTCCATTTAGACAGGTCATCAAGGCCGGCCAGGGAGATATTGATGCCGGTATCACATGTTTCGGCATGTTGACCGGAGCTGCTTTCGTTATCACCTGGCTTTTGCGAAGCACATCCGCCGGTCCTTCTTTCAATGGCAAAATTGCCGTGCTGGTTGGCTTAATATTCTGTGTTATCGTTGCCCTGAATTACCGCAAGCTTACCGGAAAACGTGGTCGCAGCCACACATGAGTGAGAAAGGATACAATTATTTTTTTTGCCGGGCACACAGCTAAAGAGACAATGCCGGCGACAGTGCAGTGTGAATTTTCCGAATTACTGGTCACATTGTCATATTCTTCAAAGCACACCAGTAGATGATGTTTTCTTTTCCGGAAAATCGAAGCAATTGGCGACAAAGCCAACCGAGGTGTTCCCTGTTGGTAACTCGTATTGCATAAAGTGGTAATTCGTATTGCATAAATGCATTATCGCGACGGTGAGACGAACAGTATTATTTGATGATTACGCTTTACATTAATTGTAACAATCCTTACCTTATAAAATAGATAATTATTAGCATTAAGTCAACCTCTCATGGTTGTCGTATACCCGGCCATGGGATAATTTAAAATTCTTACCCTCACTTTTTGTACTATCACCTTTTGAAGAAAAATTTCACTTGGTGTACTTCAGGAGACCAAGTGGCTGACCCACAGTCTCCAGACAGGTGTATTTGATATTTTTGAATAAATTTCAGGTGGGCACATACTTTGCAATCAGTTGTACCAGGAAGACCGTATCTCGCAGAACCGCCCGAACCTAACTCTCTCATTGAACACGGAGGCGCCATGAACTGGTTTAAAAAACTCACTAAAAAAGAACCCGAAGATGCCGGAGATGTTGAGGTGAAACGAGGGCTTCTCGTCTTTGCCCATCCAACAACCGTCATTTCGGTTGAAGAGCTTCTGCGAGACGAAGGGTATGAAATTCGTGTCGTCAGTCCGCCGCCCGCATATAGAACGGGTTGTGACCTCAGCGTTGAATTTCCTCTCTCGGAAGAGGCAACGATTACCGAACTTCTCAATACCTGTGGGATGTCACCCCTTGATGTCGTTCCCATTACCAGCCGCGGAACGGAACCGTTGCGATTCGTCCGCACAACAATGTATGGCAAATACATCATGGTCAGGGCCGCCAATATGAAAATGACGGTTGACCAGGAAACCAAAATAATCGTCAATATTTCCGGTGGTGGCTGCCCCGATGTTCCATACCTGGCCACAGAGATGCTGGGAAAACGGCTTCGTGATGCACCAGATCCAGGTGAGGTCGGCTTTTCCCTGTGTGCCTATTCTCTGAACACCTCCCGCGAAGAACTTATTCGTGTAATAGGAGATTAATCCATGTTGCTTTTAGCTGGTGCAGTTCCCGTTGAACATCTTCCTCTGTTGATAGGACCGATTGAAGTCAGCCCGACAGGAATAACAATAGACGGAAACAAGCTCCCGATCAATCGCGGTAACGAAGCGATGATGTCTGCGGCCTGTCTTATCTGCAAAGAGTATGGGATTGAAGCCCCGGTAGGCATGGTTGCCGGGGATATCGGCAAGCGGGAAGGAAGTATTGCGATCTATAAACATCTCGCTGAGCATCTTCCGGAAATGGGCGTTAAGGTACTGACTCTTCACTATGTTATGCCGGATCTTAAACTCAATAAAAAGGTCCTGGCAACCATTGATACCATGGCGGAAGAGGACAAACCGCTCATGATTGCCGATGCCGGCAGCATGTATGTCGCTAAAGCCGGTGGTGATGCCCATTATTACCAGGTTTTCACCCCCGATCTTGGCGAAACCGCCTTCCTTGCCGATGACAAGGCGGACCACCCCAGCTTTACCCGTGGTTTTATTTTTAACATGGAAGAAGACGTTCCCGAACTCATCCGCAGAGCGTATGCCGGCAAGAATGCCACCCCAACCATGTTCGTTAAGGGAAAGGTTGACTACATCTGCCAGGACGGTGAAATCGTCGACACCATTGACCAGCCATCCGTTGAAACCATGGAGCCTATCGGCGGTACCGGAGATCTCATCACCGGTATGATCAGTGCCTTGATCTATGCCGGAGAAACACCTCTGCAGGCCTGTCGCATTGCCGGCAGAGTAAACAGAGCCGCGGGTGAGCTTGCTCAGCCCACTCCAGCGACCCAGATCGACCAGATACTACGTTTCCTGCCCGAAGCACTGGCAAAGGTACAAAAACAATTAGGTTAAGATTATGGCTACTATTATTATTCCATTTCCCTTTCGCAAGCATACCGAGAACCAGCGAGAGATCAGCCTCACCGGCGAAACCCTGGACAACGTACTGGACGGGCTGCTTAAGCAGTACTCAGGGCTGCAGGTTATTCATGACCAACCAGGATTGCTGTCCATATTCGTCAACGGCAAGTCAGTCGCCGGTGGTGCTGACAATTGGGCCGATGTTGCAATTGCCGACAGTGATGAAATCTCTCTGATTATCCCGATTGCCGGAGGTTGAAAAAGCGCATGAGCTTGTTCAGTAACACAGACCGGATCCTTCTTCCCGCTGAGAAATGGGAAGCAATCGTCACCCATTGCAAAAGGAAACTGGCAGGTGAGTTCCTCCCAGGTGAAAGCCGGGTCAAGAGGGCGTATGGGATTCTGGCCGGTGTTCAGGAGGGCCGCGAACTTCATGTCCGGCGTGTCCTGCCGGTCAAGAAAAACGCCCGGAACAACGAACCGCTGAAGACCTATATGGATACGATGATGACGGAACATGCCGTTGCATCAACGACTCCTCTGAGCCAGCGGGGATGGATTACCGATCCCCGGGAACTCATGGAGTGTTACGACCTTTGCGACCGGGAAGATCTCCAGATTTTCGGGACCTATCATATGCACATTGTGCCCTGGGAAGGTGATGCCGTCCGCGACACCCCTACCCTCCTTGATACCGTGCTGGCAAAAGAAAGTAATCTGTATTCCTTCATCATATCAATAGTCGATATTGAACACCCTTTCATGCGTGCCTTTTATGAAGGGGTTAACGACAAAGAAACTCCACTTGTCATACAAGAGAATTCATAACGAGCAGGGGACATCATGATTGAGAGCCTAAATACCGAACCTGAACTGGTTGTCGAATACACGGATCCCATTGAAGGTTTCAAAGGGTGGCTGGTCATCGACTCCATGACACATAATTTATGTGCCGGAGGTCTGAGAGTCCAACCCGGGCTTACCCGCGAATGTGTTCAACGTCTTGCCGCAACAATGACGCTCAAGATGCGAATTGCCGGGATCAAGGCCGATGGCGCGAAAAGCGGGATTGATTACGACCCGTCAAGCCCCGGAAAACATGAGGCTCTCTATAGATTTATCCGGGCAATCAAACCATTTATCAAGCAATGCTATTCCATGGGGCCCGACATGAACACCACCATGCCGGAACTGGATGCAGTCTGTTCGCGACTCGGCATCACCTCGATCAAAACAGCTGTGGCCAGGGCCCAAAACCTTACCCCTGCTGAATTCGACCAGAGGACGGCCCTGCTGTCTCAACCGATCGGCCACGCAACGCTTGGTAAATTGCGTGCCGGTTCCGGACTGGCTGCTTCCTGTCTCGGGGTCCTTGAATTTCTGGGCATCCCCGCCGGGGAGGCAACGGTTTCGATCCAGGGATTTGGTGGTCTGGCTGCCGGAGCCGCGTATTTTCTCGATCAGGCCGGGGTGAAAATTGTCGGCCTTGCCGACCGGGAAAAAAGCCTGATCAGCTCCGACGGAGAGGCTCTTGATATCCCATCATTTCTCAGCGGATCCGTTGACGGCATAATTCCATATACGACTTCCACCGGCAGATACGGCAGAAGAGAAGAAATCTATTCCGTCCCCTGTGATGTCTTTATTCCGGCTGCAGTAGAAAATGCTGTTGGGGCCCTGGAAGCCAGATCCATGCAGGTTCGAGCCATCGCCTGTGGTGCCAACCTTGCGGTGACTGCAGATGCTGAAAAAATTCTCCATGAGCGCGATATTCTTTTAATTCCGGACATGGTTGCCGGCTGCGGAGGATCTTTGTCCATGGAGGGGCTGTTTGCACCCGACCACCTGCCGTCGGTCAAAGAAGTGCTAGCCCATGTGGATAGCAAGACCCGCGTTATTGTAAACAACCTGCTGACACGCAGCCAAAAAGACAAGGTTCCGCCCAGAGAGGCTGCCTTACGGCTTTGTGCCGAGGCATCCGTCTATCCCGGCACCCGACCCTATGGTGCTCTAACCAAAAAAGTCGACTCTCCGGAACCCCGGAGGAAGGCTGCACAGAAAACCCGCAGCCACAGACTTCCATCCCGGTACATAAACGGCCATGCCTGTCCATCCGTTTGATTATCAGATAAATCCACACGTCTTCAGTACGCCTGAATTTGAAGCGCTGTTTGATGAACGGACCATCTTTCAGCGCTGGCTCGATTTTGAAGCGGCCCTGGCAACGGCACAGGAAAAATTCGGCGTCATTCCCGTTGAGGCAGCTCAAGAGATACGCAACAAGGCACAGCTTGAGCTGATTGACCTTGAGGCTGTACGGGCAGGTTATGCCAAGAGCCGCAACTCAGTGGTTCCACTTCTCGGTGGACTTCGACGGGCCTGCAGCGGCTCTCATGGCGAATACGTTCACTACGGGGCAACGACCCAGGATGTTCTTGATACCGGCGAAATTCTTGCCTTGAGGGAAACACTCTCCCTGCTCTATCGCGATCTTCGATCACTTGAAAAAATCCTCCTCAACCTGGCCCTGAAACACCGAGCAACCCCCATGGCGGCCAGAAGTCACGGCCAGCAGGCACTGCCCACGACGTTCGGCCTGAAAGTTACCATATGGGCAGCAGAAATTCGACGTCATATCGAGCGCCTACAACACCTCCATTCCATTATCAGCCACGGCCAGTTAAGTGGCGCCATCGGCACCTATGCCGCCCTCGGACCCCAGGGACTGGAAATTGCGAATGAAACCATGGCTCTGCTTGGCCTCAAGCACAGTGCACTATCCTGGCATACCGCCCGGGATACTATTGCCGAACTGGCTGCCGATTTTTCCATGCTGGTCATGACTCTTGCAAAAATTGCCAATGAGATTTTTCAACTCCAGAAGACTGAAATCGGTGAACTGCAGGAACCTTCTATTTCCGGCGCTCTTGCGAGCAGTACAATGCCGCACAAACAAAATCCGGTCATCTGTCAACGGGTGATCGCACTGTCAAAACATGTGCGAGGTCTTGCCGGAATAGTCATGGAAGGCATGGGCCACGAACATGAACGTGATCCCCGCAGCCTGTGGGCGGAGTGGCTGGCTATACCACAGCTCTGCATTTATACCGGCAATGCCCTTCAATCCATGGTCGATGTTCTTACCGGCTTGACCATCCGGCCCGAACGAATGCTCGAAAATCTGTACCGACAGAAAAACCTGATAACAACGGAATGGCTTCTCTTCAGGCTCAGCGAACATCTGGGCAAGACAAAATCTCTGGAAAAGCTGCACGCGCTTTCAGCTGCAGCCGCCGAAGAAAATACCAGTCTCAAGGAAGCAGTCCTTGCCGATGCCGAGATTGGTTCGATGTTCAGCCGGGAAGATCTTGAGCCGCTTGACCATCCCGAAGACTATACCGGTCAAGCTATCAAAATAGTGGACCTGACGGTTGCAGAAATTTCTACCAGACGCCAGAGTGATTCCGATGCTTTACCTTCAGGGCGGATTGTTAACCACTAAGACCCTATTATTCAACCGATGAGCTATACTCTCCATGAGCGACTGTAATTTCAGCTGTCATATTGTCGATTCCGGATTCTACAGTTCGGCCTATACTACGGCTGAATGCCGTAAGGTCTTTTGCGACATCTACCGGTATCAGCGCTGGCTTGACGTTGAGGTTGCTCTTGCCATGGCCCAGGCCGAACTTGGACTCATCCCGGTCAGTGCAGCGGAAAATATTCGGGATAATGCTAAGATAGGCTCCCTTGACCTTGACGCGATCCGGCAGGGACTGAAGGTGACAAGTCATTCCCTCATGCCCCTGCTCAATGCCCTGCGTCAGGTCTGCACCAAGGAAGCAGGCCAGTTCATTCATTTTGGCGCAACGACCCAGGATATCCAGGACACTGCCCAGATTCTGGAGATCAAAAATATTTTAAAACTGGTTGAACGTGATCTGGTCATCATTATCGGCCAGGTTATTGCTCTTGCTGAAAAATACGGCAACCTGGTGACCATCGGCCGTACCCACACCCAGCATGCACTGCCCATGACCATGGGATTAAAGATGGCGGTCTGGCTGGACGAGCTGTACCGGAACCTGGAACGGTTCGAAGAAATGAAAGGGCGGGTGCTGGTCAGCCAACTCTTTGGCGGAGTCGGCACCATGGATCCTTTTGGCGATCAGGCCTTTGCCCTGCTTGACAACTTTTCCACCCGACTCGGGCTCGAAGCGCCGAATGTGGCCTGGCATTCCTCCCGTGACCGCATTACCGAATTCCTCTCGACCATGGCTATGATTTCCGGCACCCTTGCCAAGGTTGCTGATGAGATCCGCTGCCTTGCCCGCAATGAAATAGGAGAGATGGAAGAACCCTTTCAGATGGGTAAGATCGGCAGCAGTACGATGCCGCATAAGAGAAACCCGGAAATGTGTGAACAGGTGGTAGTCCTGTCAAAACTGATCAAATCCAATGCCGGACTTGGTTTTGAAGGCTTGCTCAATGAACATGAACGAGATTACCGATCCGTCCGCCTGGAATGGGTTACAGTTACCGACACCTCGCTTTTTACCTGCGGTCTGCTGGGCCTCATGAAGGATATTCTTGATGACCTGAGGATCCACGAAGACAAGGTTCGGGAAAACGTCAACAGGGCCGCGCCCCTCATTTCAACTGAAGCACTGATGTTTTTCCTTGGCCGGTCCATAGGCAAACAGACCGCACATACACTTATTTACGAAACATCCATGGAAGCGATCGAAACGGGCAAGCCGTTACTTGATCTTCTGATGATTCGTCCTGAAATTAACGGACACTTCAGCAGGGAAAAAATGCAGCAGGCCATGCTGCCGGAATGTCATGTCGGGATGTCGCAACCGCTCACTCAGCGTACCATTGATTATGTTAAGGCCAGGTTGCAGCAACGGGGCACGTTGCAGCCCGTTGGAGCCCCCTGTCCATTGGCAACAGAGGAGGGAACATGTTGCAAGCAGAGAAAAAACAAGTAGATCAGGAACGTTACAGACGACAGATACTGATTGACGGCTGGGGAGTAGAGACACAGGAAAAACTCCAGGACAGCAAAGTCTTTATCCTCGGTGCCGGCGGTCTCGGCTGCCCTGTTGCCCTCAATCTGACCAGCGCCGGCATCGGCAATATTACAATCTGCGATGCCGACAGTGTTGAACTGAGCAACCTGAACCGACAGTTCCTCCATGTGGAAAAAAACATCGGCGTTGACAAGACCACATCCGCAGTCCAGTTCCTCTCCAGCTTCAATTCGGCGGTCAACTTCACAACCATTACCGATAAAGTGACGGTTGACAACGTCAACGAGATGGTCGGCGATGCCGACATTATCCTTGACTGTGTAGATAACTTCCCTGCCCGTTACGCGCTGAACCAATGTGCCATTGAAAAACAGATCCCGCTTGTTCATGCCGCGGTCTGGGGCATGGAAGGACGAGTGACCTTTTTAAAACCACCGGCAACCCCATGCCTCTCCTGCCTCTTTCCGGTTGCCCCGCAAAAAGAGGTAATTCCCATCGTCGGGGTTGTCGCCTGCGCCACAGGCAGCCTGCAGGCCATGGAAGCAATCCAATACCTTTGCGGCAACCACCAGTCCCTGCAGGGACAGATGCTGATAATGGATTACTCGTCCATGCGGTTCCAGACTCTGGAGATATCCAGGAATCCAGACTGCCCCGTATGTGAACAGCTCCGGTAAGTAAGGATTCAGGCGTTTAAACGTTTGGTGGACAATCCGACCTTCACCAGTAGTTTCGGTTATTGAAAAGTTACAACATCCGAGGTCGCGATTTAATCTTTATATAAATCGGCAAGGTGGTTTTCAACCAATTGAGGAAACCGGTTAAGCTGTTCAAGATTGCCGGGTCGCAGCAAATGAAAAACAGGAACCTGCCGGACAAGGGTGGACAGCTGCTCAAACTGACCGGCGCCGCCGTTTTGTCCATAACGGCTCGGCATGGCATGCTGCAGGAGTTCAACCAGGGCCGCAGCAGGCGATAACGGTTTCATCTCTTCCCGCTCACCCTCTCCAAGAAGATAGACCGCGGCAAGCGGTTGAGCCTCTGGACAGAACTGGTCATGGAGCGGAAGAACAAGCTCGTCATCAATCTCCGGGTGAACAGAGACAAGTGACTGCACCGGAATATCCAAAGCCTCTGCAGTGTCTATATGAACCTTAAGCCGTGGAAATCCAGACTGCACGAAAACGTCCTGACCGGACAACGACAGGGCAACGATATCATCGGCCAGCAGTGCGTGCCCCTGTCGGCAGCAGGCTGCAGCGGCAGAGGATTTTCCGGCCCCGGAATGGCCGACAAAGGCCACAGTTTTATTGCCGATGCGGACAACACTCCCGTGCAGAACAAGCAAACCGCGTTGATAGAGCAGAAGACTGAGTATTGCACCGGTGAGGTAGAGTTCCCAAAGAGAAGATAAGCCGCCGGAGACATCCGGTTGAAAAGAAACGGTGCTCCCGTTACAAAGGGTAAACTGCCCAACAACCGGAGGACGCATGGTAATCTGTGTACATCCCAAATCGTCCTAGAAGGAAAGAAAAGGCTGGTCTTGCGGCTGCACAGCAGGTGAGGATAAATCAATGACTACATCGGGGAGTACATCGGAAGTGCAGGTAAGCAGAGGAAGTTGAACCGGAGAGCGCAGGGTAATACCAAAGCACGTATATTGAGGCATGCTGTCGGTAACCCTCTTGAATCGGCTGGTCTATATAGTGATATTACAGATCACTGGATCACAAAAAAAATTGATAAAGGTGTTCCTGATCATTCTAACAGATTCAACGTTACGACCAGGGACAATCTTTAGCCCCAGCAAGCCGTTTATTACACTTGCCACCGTAAGGTTGACCGGAATTAGGATCAATCGGTCCGTTCTTGTTGGCATTGAGGGTTAAATCTTCAACCCTGCCAAAAGATTTGCACGTTGGCGCAGCCCACTCCTTTTTAGCTGTCAACAATAATTCCGCCTTTTCTTCCATATACTCCACCTCATCAAGATGCGTCCATCGGTGAGCAAGCACAACCTTTCTACTTAGTTCAGCAAAAATTGCCGGATATCGTATATTTTAAGTGAACCTGACACCTATATAACAAATAGCATGATTTTTTTAAAAAAACCAGCAAATAACACCGTTAGGAATAGAAACCATTATCATCACTCCGTGATATTAACCACCGATGCAAAAGAACCGTGCCGTACAGGTTGAGATAATTGGTCGGGGTGGCATGGGGATCACCAAGGCATGTATTGAGACTACGGGTCAGGATTTCAGGAACTATTGCCTGGTAAAGAAAAGGATGAAACGCCGACACCATCTCTGCCAACATATCCCGATGGCAACGCAGCAGGTTAGAGGTAAACCCAAAGCTGAGATCACTTTTATCCGATCGCCACTGCACCTCATGCGGGAGAATATTATGCATACTGCGACGGAGAATAAACCGCCCCCATCCCTGTTGCAGTTTCTGCTCAGTCGGCATGGCCAGACAGAACTCCATCAGTCTCCGATCATAAAAAGGAGAGCGTGTACTGATTGAGAATGCTGCAGACAACGGGTTAACCATCTCCAACAAGGCAGCCTGAAAGGGAGATATCTGACCATACATATGCAGCATCCTCGGATGCATGAATGAGGTAAGGCAAGGAATCAACCTGTCCTGCAACCCGCATTGCCTGCCGAACTCCTGCTGAATAAGATCAGCAAAATTCCACCCCGGTTTAAGCCGTGCCATCGCACGACCATGGAAATATGCCAAAGGAGCCAACACGAGGGGATAGAGAGCATGACGATAGAGCAATCTTTTCCTGCCGACACCTCGCCTCTTTGACATCAGATTTATTTCACGGATAAAGGTCGGCCACTGCCCCTGCAGGATAAGCCAATGCAGCCGTTCATAGCCATGGGAAACTATAGTATCGCCATCCTGCCCATCCAGTACGACCCGCACTCCGCTCACCTCTGCGAGCCGATAGGTCTCATCATTCAAAAAAAAGTTCGGGGCGAAATACGGTTGATCCATCAGTTGGAGATGACGATCCAGATGAATCAGCGGGGCCAGTTGATCGGCACGAAAGGTATGGGGTATAAAACCGCCCTGGTCAAGCACGGCCTGAAGATATGTACGCTCATCAATCGCAGCAAGTTGCTCCGTCGGCAGACCGGGATAGATCCCTGAGAATGTATGGAGCTTTTCGCCGCGCTCAGCCAGGATATTGCGGGCGACACAGGCCACGGAAGATGAATCAAGACCGCCGCTGAGCATGCAGCCGACCGGGTAGACACTCCGCAGACGGCAGCGTACCGCCTCAAAAAAGATCTCCCTGAACTGATGGGCGTATTCCTCATTGGTGGCTGCCGGTAATCTACGATCGGGGTCAAGCTGCCAGTAGCGGTTCCGCTGTTCCCGAGCCGATTCAACGGTAAGAGTCGTCGCCGGCTCCAGTCGAAAAATATCCTGATAAAACGTGTCATAGTTATTGACCAGGATTCGCTGGAGAAAATCAGCCACCCGCGGCTCATAGAGATGCGGCGTGATCTCCGGCAGCTTAACAAGCGCCTTTATTTCCGAGGCAAAGGCAAAAAGCGTATCGGACAGAAAATAATACAGAGGCCGGCTTCCCAGATGGTCCCGGGCGCAGAACAGTTTTTTATATTTATTATCCCAGAGTACAAAGACAAAATCCCCGATCAGGTATGCCGGGCAGTCGGCACCCCATTTTTCATAGGCCGCGGCAATAAGACAGCTGTCCGGAAGGGTTGCCGCCCCGGCAGAATCAAGGCCCAATCGCTCAAACAGGTCGTCGCGGTTGTCAATTCGGGCATCACAGCACAACACCGTATCGCGTTGCCGGTCAATCAGCGGTAGCTGTTCATATCTGGATTCCGGAGTAATCCTGTTCAGGAGCTGGCCAAGAGCAACCTGCTCGCCCTGCATGGAAGCCAGTCCATCAGGTCCGCGGCGGGCAAGCGATTCCATCATGCCGTTTATCCGTCCCGGCAAAACGGGTTTGCCGTTTCTGTTAAAAAAACCGCAGATTCCGCTCATGATCCCTTTGTTCCTCGGCCTTGATAGAGAGGCAGTTCCCGATACCGATCGAGATCAGGGACGTTGCCCAGAATAATCCGTCCGTCCAGACTGAGCCATGCATGCGCCTCAAGTTCTTCCTCTTTTTCTCTGGCAACACCGACATGGAGCCTGGAAAAATATCCGCAACCGGTCAAAATCATTTGCCCGGCCATAGCCCGCGACAGACAGGTTGTAAAGGGCACGATCCGGCAGGCCGCTGCAAGCAGCCGGATCAGGGTGTCGGCAGGAATCGATGGAACAGTTTGCAGCAAGGCCGTGGTTGTTGAATTTGACAGCTGGTCAACCAGAGATTGAAAATGTTGCCTGCGCAAGGCAATACGATAGTAGAATAACAGATACACGGCCCGGCAGAAGATCAACTTCTCCGAACCGGTAAGGTGGAAAAATTTAAGAACTTTCCCCACCGCGCACCTCAATGAGGTTCTGAGCTGCCAGACTTTTAAGAAAAACCAGCAGATCCTGTTGGCACAGCTCAACACCTACCTCATATTCTTCGCGCAAAACAGCACGAAGAGCGGCAACGGTCTGCTCATGCTCAAGTAACTGCCAGATCCTGGTTCCAACCGCATCCAGACCGCTGTATATACCGGCGTCAAGATCAAGAATGACGGTTTCATCCTCCAACTCGGTGTCGACGGTAGTTTGGGATCGCAGAATGCGCAGACAATCGACCTGCTCCCCGGCTTGTCCGAAAAGTTCATCAATGTTCATGGGATTCTCTCGAATAAACTTGAACGTTCTATTTTATTTTTTCCCGTAGCCTTCACCTTGGCGATAACCAGTTTGGGGGGGGGTGGGCACCGCCCGCCGGCAGGAAATGGGGTGCAATAATCGCGGCTTCGCCGGAAGGTCGTTGCTACGTATAGAGTGCTGCTGGATTCGGCAGCTTTTTTGGTGGACTGTGTCCACCATTGTCATATGCTGTTACCATCTCCCGGTGAACATCATGCACCCTGTAGGATGGGCACCGCCCATCAATATTGCACCTCATTGCCTTTTTGTTGGGCAGTGCCCAACCTACATCAGGCATTTCCACTGGATGGGCAACGCCCATCATCATTCATACGCCGGATCATATCTTGCCACGCCAATTTCTGTTGGCCACCGCCCAGCCTTTTTTGTATCTGCCAATGACAATTTTTCCTTAACTTGACGGCTATGCCCATAGGGGCGGGCTACACGAAAAAAAGAGCTGCGGGCAAAGCCCGCCTTAATAATGCAACAATGATCCCTCTTTCCGGGCAACCCGTAAACCAAAATAAATGGAGCCTATACCGATTGTCAGTAAAACAACAGAAAAAACCAGCAGAATCAACAGCTGCGTCCGGATATCAGCAAGGGAAGCGCCGTTGAGCAGAACCTGACGCATGGCCTCCAGGCCATGGGTTATCGGCAGCAGGGCCGAAATCGGTTTCAGCCAGCCGGGCAGAACAGCAACCGGATACAGCACCCCCCCGAGCAGGCCGGAACTTACGGCAATAAGGCCGCTGATCGGACTGCCCTGCTTAAAAACCAGAATAAAGGTGGCGGAAAGAAGTCCAAGGCCGTAAAACGGCAACAACGAGAGAAGAAAGGTCAGCAAAACCGTGCCCGGCCCGACAGCCTGGAAGTGTACGCCAAAGACCCAGGCCCCCAGAATAAAGTACCACACAATACGAAGACTGGTCGCAAGCAGGGTGTACATATAGGAGGAGAACAAAATCGTCATTATCGACGTGGGGGTAACCAGCAGCGACTCCAGGGTGCCGACTACCTGGGCTGCACGGATTTCACCGGCAAAGGTGTTGGTGGAGCTGACAAGGTAATCGGAGAAGGCAATACCGACAATTACAAAGGAGAAAAAATCACCGCCATAGGGTTGCAGAAACGAAATATTCTGACCGGAAAGCAGGTTGGAAAACAGTGAAAACATCAGGGTCGTCAGGAAAATCCCGGCACCCTGCAGAAAAAACTGGAGGCGATAGCTCGTTGCCAGCTTGAAATCACGCACCAGGAAGGCAACCGGTTTAGCCAATACTTGAGAAAAAATGTTTCTACGTTTGCTCATTCAACCGATTCCATTTTCTCTATCAATGATTTCAGTAAAGACCTCTTCCAGGGGACGTTCTATTTTCGCACACTCATACACCTTGATTCCAGCACCGGTCAAGGTCTTGATCGTGTCCGGAACTCTGTTTGAGTCCAACAGTACGGTGCAGGATTTCACTCCGTTTTCTACAGGTTCAAGCTCCCTGAAACTCGGATTCTCCTCAAGATCAGGTAAAAAAGCACTGAGTGCAAAACGATATGTCGCGCCCGTGCCCAGAACCTGTTTCATTGCTGCAGGTATTTCGTCCTCAATCACCCGGCCGTTATACAAAATCACAATCCGGTCACAGAGTTCATCGGCCTCACTCAGGTTGTGCGTGCACCAGATAATGGTTTTTTTCTGCTCCCTTGCCAGGGTGTTCTTTGTAAACTGCAAAAGTTTTCCTGCCCCGATGGGATCAAGGCTGGATGTTGCCTCATCCAGGAGAAGAACGTCCGGATTTGCCAGCAGGGCCCTGGCAATGGCCAACCGTTGCCGCTGGCCGGCGGAATAGGACATAAACCGGAAGTCGGCCTTGTCGGAGATGCCGACAAGATCAAGCACCTCATTAATACGATCCGTCTTATATCGTCCATACATATTGTAGAGACTTGCAAAAAAAGAGAGATTGTCCCGCCCGCTGAGCCGCCAGTAAAAGGTTCGGTCATTGGTACTCACCAGGCCGATCTTATGGCGGATACAATGGGCCTGCGTCTCAAGATCTAAACCGGTGATGGATCCCGAGCCGCTGTCGGGAGAGACAAGCGTGGCCAGAATCTTTATCAGGGTTGTTTTACCCGCCCCATTGGGGCCGAGTAACCCCAGGATTTCCCCTTCATGGACTGCTAACGAAACGTCTTCCAGCGCCTGAACCCGCCTGGTCTTCCGCAACAGAACCGATTTCCAGGTTCGTTCCGTAAATGACTTGGAAATGTTTTCAAGTTGAATAACAGGCGGCATGACAATTTTTCAGAGATTTTTCTTCATACGGTTTCTTTGCATTCCTACAAGTGGGGTCAGAGTAAAATTATTTGACCAGTTCCCGGGACGGTATACTTAATTCACCTAAATCCGGCGGGATTGAGTATCCCCGGAATTCCCGAAATTCCTTGGGTTTCTTTCAGAGCGTTACCTTCCTTTGCAAAACTATTGAGCAGCCCTTTGCTCGTACACCAAGTTGCTGCTGTATCTTTTCAGCAAAGCCTTCTCAAGGATTATCAATACACTGTTCATGGTAAGTAAAGGCTAAGGGAAATTATGGGGGATGGGGTAAATGTTCACTTAGCCACATTTTCATTAATGATTGATATGGGACATCTCGCTTGTTTGCTTCCACTTTAATTTGGGCTAACATCGATTCCGGCAGCCTTAAAGAGATTGCTTTGGTTGTTGGTTTTAAACTGGGAAAGACTGCAAGCTTTGCCTGGTTCCAATCAAGGTAGTCACTTGAATCATTTTTTTCCCAAAAAGCCCTTTCTTCTAATTCTGATGTGAACTCAGGAATTTTTTTCATAACTCTCTCTCCTTTTTATGCATTGGTCGAGCTGAGATTACTCTGATCTGATTTTTTCGAATTGTGAAGGTTATGTGTAATTTTCGATTGTTATCAGTTCTGCCCAAAGCATGATATCTTCTTTCTTTTTGTGAATGGGCTTTATCTTCAAGTAACAATAATGGTAGATTAAAAAATACTTGCTCTGCTTCTACCTGCGAAGCATTGTGCTTGTCAGAGCTTTCACGTTCGTTCCCGTGATCCCACTGGAACTGCTTGGGTTCTATTATTTCCACCATGATTGTATATTAATGCAATATACATCAAATGTCAATTGTCTGGGAAAAGAGTGGGATAAGAGGTAGAGTAGAACACTGGTTTGGCAGGTTTCCACTGGATCTTTTATAACGCCTCGCCGCACGCGGCTACTACGTATTCCAGAGCCCTTTCCTCCCCAATGCCCCCTCATCAAACCGTGCGTACGGTTCTCCCGTATACGGCTTTCCGATGTCCTTCAGTGTAAAGCTTGCACATGTTTCCATTTAGCCCAACCTTGTGAGCACTTTTCATGAATTGTTATAATTTCAACATATTATCGTGATGGCAAATGGCTGTCTGGCACTACATCTTTTTATTTTGTTGTTTTTTGTCAAAATGTTACGGGCAGAAAAATTTCGTATGGCACTACACTGGCCTTTTTTTATAACATATTATAATTAAAAGAATTTATTTTTTCTCTTTTATGAGAAACCTTCCCTACAGAGCAAATTGGGAATCAATCACAAAAAATTGGGTTAGCACATCCCCACCATTCCTAACCAAGACATAACAAATATCTGATCAAAACATTACATACCTGTGGCACTATCCAGTGCGATATCATGATCGGGTTGGTACGTCTTTGAGACGCTAATGACCCCTGAAACCTCACAACAGGAACACAGGAGAAAGGAATGAAGAAAACAATTATCTTGAGTATCGGCCTTGCCTTTTTAAGCACTTCGGCACTGGCAGAACTCCCCCAACAGGACAACAGCTGGTATCGAGATGCCCAGAAGGTCCTCAAGGAAAAGATGGCACGAAGCCCTATCACCACACGAGCCAAGAACGTCATCCTCTTTGTGGCCGATGGTAATGGGGTGGCCAGCAACTATGCGACCCGCCTCTACATGGGCCAAAAAGCCGGAGGATATGGTGACGACTTCACCCTCCCCCGAGAGCAATTCCCCTACCTGGCCCTCAGCAAGATTTACAATAGCAATGCCCAGACCCCGGATAGTGCCGGGACCGCCACGGCCATGAACAGCGGAGTAAAAACCAAGGCCGGAGTTCTTGGTATCTCTGCTGCGGCGCGTCGTGGCAGTTGTGAGGACGTCAAAGCAGCCAGCGTCGAGTCTTTTGGGGAACTGATGCATTCCGAAGGCAAGTCGGTTGGCTTTGTCACCACCACCCGCATCACCCACGCAACCCCTGCTGCCGGATATGCCCATTCAGGCGATCGCAACTGGGAAGACGATTCCAAGATTCCTGAAGGCTGTGACCAAAAAGATATCGCAACCCAACTCTACGACAAGCTCGTGGACGGAGAGGTCGATCTTGCCATGGGCGGCGGGCGCCGTCATTTTATTCCCAAGGAAACCGTAGGGGAGGAGGGCAAGAAGGGCAAGCGCAAGGATGGCCGTAACCTCATCGCCGAGGCCAAGGTCAAAGAGGTCCAATATGCCTGGGACGATCGGACCTTTGCCCAACTCAACCTAGACGGCACAACCCCCATTCTGGGCCTCTTTGCAAGCTCCCACATGAAATATGAGCATGATCGTAGCGGAGAGCCGTCACTGGCCGAAATGACCGAGGCCAGCATCAAACAATTGTCACAAAACAAAAAGGGCTACTACCTCCTCATCGAGGGCGGTCGAGTCGACCATGCCAACCATAACGGCAATGCCTACCGGACCGTTACCGATAACGAGGCATTTTCCAAGGCCGTGGCCAAGGCCGTACAGATGACCTCCGACGAGGATACCTTAATCATCGTCACCGCCGACCACGGCCATGGAATGGCCATGAACGGTTACTGCGGTCGCGGCTCTGATATCCTGGGCCTCTGCTACAAGATCGATAAAGACGGAGAAAGACATCTCGACTCCCCGAACCTCGGCGATGACGGCAAGCCTTACACGGTCATTGGCTATCTCAACGGACCCGGCTCCATCTTGAAGAAAGGGGCAGACGGTACATATACAGGGAGCCGGCCTGACCTGACCCAAGAACAAGCAACAGATCCCGATTATCTTCAACAGTCTCTGATTCCCAAATCATCTGAGAGCCACTCCGGTGCCGATGTGGCCATATACGCCCGTGGCCCCTGGGCCCAACTCTTTGATGGCACCGTGGAACAGAATTATATCTACCACGTGATGAACCAGGCAGTTCATGCCAAATAGACCCTAGAGTCTGCTCCCCACCTCTCTGTAAAGAGGCCATGGGGTGAGGAGTAGTGCCTAGGAATTTTGCGGCCGTTCAACCCTAGCAATCCATGCCCTACAACTTGGCCCACCAAGGAACGCTCACCATGAGCTTACCCTGGTGGTCCTCCCTACGGAGACACACAACTCCCATGAACCCCTTCCTCAACCGCAGGATATTCCTCAGCACCATGGTGGCAATCTCGGCCCTTGCCCTCTTCCCCGGAGGGGTCACAGGCGCCGATGCCATCAAGATGCGCCAACTCTACAATAAGGATCTCTCCTTCTCAAAGCTTGCCCTCACGTTGGCGGACAGTCGTATTACGGTGCAGGGATTCATGGCCCCTCCCCTAAAGGCCAACGCCTCTTTCTTTGTACTCACCAAGATGCCCATGGCCGTCTGCCCCTTCTGTGAAACAGATGCCGACTGGCCCGATGACATCTTGGCCATCTACACCAAACGTGTCACCCGGATCATTGCCTTCAACATCGGCATTCAGGTCCGTGGCATCTTAAAGCTTGGAAGCTACACCGACCCTGACAACGGTTTTGTCAGCCAGATACGACTCGTCGATGCCAACTACACTAGGCAATAGCATGCTTCCCCTTCATATCAGTGACATGGTCATCAAGGGTGAGGACGGGTACGTCATGCTGGCTATCCCCCTCCTGGATATAGCCCCAGGTGCCAAAATTGGTGTGCGGGGGCCCTCAGGTGCCGGGAAATCAACCTTGCTCCATCTCCTGACCGGTCTCATCCTTCCTTGTTCTGGCAGCATCCGTTGGGGAACAACCGTTATCAACCTCCTTAGCGAGACCCAACGAGACACCTTTAGACGCCAAAATTTCGGCCTCATTTTTCAGGATTTTCTCCTCTTTGAAGAGCTAACGGCCTTGGCCAATGCCAGCATTGCTGCCCGTTTTTCCTCTCCGGCACTACGCCCTCTCATCCTCAAGAGGGCAGCGGACTCTCTGCAACGATTCGGACTCCCCTTGGGGACCAGGGGAGTCGACACATTTTCCGGTGGTGAACGACAACGGGTAGCCGTGGCCAGGGCCCTGGCAACAGATCCTGGCGTCATCATAGCCGACGAACCTACCGCCGCACTCGACCGAGAAAGTGCCGACCGCTTACTCGCCGACCTCCTGGCCGTGACCGATCAGGCCGGCAAGACCTTGATCATGGTCTCCCACGACCCCAAGGCCCTGGAACATATGGATCAGATTATCCTCATCAAAGACGGTCAAGTCTGCCTCTCCCCCGAAGACATGGAGCCTAGAAGACCATGATGCCTGAGCTCTGGCAGAGATTTTCAGCAGGCACCCAGGACAGTATCTTTCTCATTGCCCTTCTCCTGCCGGTCCTTTTGCTCGGAATACGTGTCCTCCATGGCTTCCAGCCCTGGCACCTTGTCTTCTCCCTACTGTGGCGCTACCACTGGACAAATCTTCTCCTTGTGAGTCTGATGGCCTTGTCGGTGGGACTTGGTACGGCCTTGATCGCCCAGGAACGTGGGCTTCGAGTAGGGATGGCCCAGGCCGCTGACAAGTTTGATCTCATCATCTCAGCCCCCGGGAGTCGAGTCGATATGATGCTGGCGGTGGTCTATCTGCAGCCCCTTGATGTCCCACTCCTCGATGGCACGATTATGGAAGAGCTGGCCCAGGACCCCTTAGTGGCCATGGCCACTCCCATTGCCTACGGGGACTCTTTCAAGAGCCATCCACTCATAGGATCCACCAAGGCCTTCATCACCCACCTCAGCGGTGAGCTTACGGAAGGACATTTTTTTAAGACGACCCGAGAGGCCGTAGTCGGATCCCGAGTCCCCCTCGACATGGGCCAGACATTCATCCCGGCCCACGGACAAGGCCTAGAAAATCCAGACCATACGCACCACGATACCGAGATCCAAGTCGTGGGAAAGATGCCCATGACCGGTAGCCCATGGGATAACGCTATTATGATACCGATTGAGGGGGTCTGGGAGATGCATGGGCTAGGATTGGGCCACGCCCCAGGGCAGAACGATCATCTTGGGCCCCCTTTTGACCCAAAGCTCTTCCCCGGAACCCCTGCCATTGTTGTTCAGGCCACCAAATTATGGGCAAACTATGCCCTCGCCTCGAAATACACCCGTGACGATTCCATGGCCTTTTTCCCTGGCACGGTCCTGGCCAGACTCTACAGCCTCGGTGCCGATATCCGTCAGGTAATGTCCCTTATGGCCAGCCTCTCCCAACTCTTGGTCGCCGCAGGGGTCATATCAGGTCTGGTGGTTCTCTCAAAACTCTTCTCGCGTCGTTTTGCCCTACTCCGCGCCATTGGTGCCCCACGACGCTTTATCTTTGCCGTTATGTGGGGCTATACCACTATCTTGATGGCCGCCGGCTCCCTGGCAGGAATTCTTATCGGCTCCCTGGCCACGACCATACTCTCTGAAATCATTACCAGACGCACCGATATCCTGGTCAAGACCTGGCTCAGTTGGCCTGAACTACACCTCGTGGCTGGATTTTTCAGCATCACCGTCTTCCTCGCCCTTATTCCGGCCTCCATTGCCTTCCGCCAACCAGTGGTGGACAATCTTCGAGCCCAGTAAGAGGTCTCCCCTACCCCACTCCACTAAGAATTTTTATTGACTTCAGTACCCAAAAATTATACAAAAAAAATAGAGTGATAATTACTATTAGCCAATTGTCTCTGGACTATCACCTTGCCTCAAAACAACAAAAGAACAGGATAGGGGATTCCAGATATTCCGGAGCAGTTCCCAGGACGCAGTTCCCAGGACGGTATACTTAATTCACCCTAAATCAGGCCGAATTGAGTATCCCCGGATCACTGGCCCGCCGGGAACAGGCACTTGACTGGCCGAAGTTGATAAAGGTGGCTGAACGATAACGCCTCCGAAGCCCTGCGGGACTAGTGCAACCGATGGTTATAATGCGCCTTTTTAATCTAGCGACTATGATTGACACCAACAAGCACCTGTTGTACAATATGGACACAAAGTACAACAGGGAGGTGATGTATGACCACAACGATTTCTACCGCAGATGCCAGAAAAAATTTTGCTGATATTGTTAACAAAGTTGCTTACGGCAAAGAACCTATTGTCTTGACCCGGAGAGGACAAAAAATTGCCGCTTTGGTTTCTATAGATGAGCTTGAATTGCTTCAACAGATTGAAGACCATATTGACATTGAAGATGCGAAAAAAGCTCTTGCAGAACCAGATGAGAACATTTCCGACAAAGAAGTTTGGAAGCAACTGGGACTTTAACATATGCGGTATTCTGTAGAATTTCGCCCTTCTGTGCCGAAAAGTTTGAAACGATTTCCCAAAAAGGATTTGGTACGAATTAAAAAAAAGTTGAAGATCTTGCCGCCAATTTGCCAGACCCAAATATAACCAGGATGAAGGGGAATAATTCTTTTCATAAAGTTCGATCTGGCAATTACCGTATAATATATGAAATTCATGACGATAAATGGGTTATTTTGATTATAAAAGTCGGGTACAGAAAAGACGTTTACAAAAAACTCTCTTAAATACTCCTTCCCGTTTGTCCTTCATCAAACGTAACTATTCAGCGCACAATTTCCGGGACGGTATACTTAATTCTCCTAAATCCGACTGAATTAAGTATCCTGTCCCCGGAACTCGCCGGAACTCCATAAAAAGGTATCTAAAAGGATTCACCATCCTGAAAATAATGAAACAGCAGAAGAGAGTTATTTGTCACACTCTGCGTCGACGCGACACTCGTCCTGACTGGTAGAATCAAAGAAGAACAATTCATTTGACTCCCCGCCCACCTGAAGCGGCTGAAGACAATTCTGCTTCAAATAGGTCATTATAGCGCCTTCTCCCCTGATAAACCGCATCCCATCAGACCTTTTTCAATCAAAACCGGGACGGTCTCAATCCCAAGCATCTTCAGGACCAGAACATTGATATCCGGATCCCAGGAATCTGCAGGAACCAGGTCGGGAAGAACCTTATTATCTATCTGCTGTACAGGGTTGAACCGAACTTCACATCGAGTACAGCTGCTTAAGAGTTCAAGGACCCGTTCGCAATGAGGACAGTTATTTGAAAACAGCAGGTAGAGTTGCCGTTGCGCTTTGTCACATTGTTTCACACCATAGGTACCGTTATCAAGGGTAAATGAATCCTTGAACACCACCGGATTATGAAACTGGAGCAGGGAAAAGAGGATGAGTTCCGTGCCGAACAGTATCACCGCAAGGCTGAACTGCCTCCAGCCTGCGACAATATTCATGACAATGAGAATGAAACAGATAAAAAGACAGTAGGAACATAATGTCTGGACAACAAAGACCTGGTACCCAACAAGTATTCCTTCCGCCACCATGCCGCTGAGTACCAGAAGACGCAGCAGCACGACCTGCGGCCCGGGTCTGTCTCCAGCAGCTCTTGCAGCAAGCAGAAGAATAAAAAGAATGAAAAAAAATATGGCCCCAAGCCCGTTGAACCATATCGGCGGGATACGAAGCAGAGATTCGACCACACCGCATCCCTGATTCACACAGAGAACATGGTCGTTGAAAAACAGATAAATAACCTGACCAAGCGTTATAATGCATCCAAGCCCTGCCAGGGGTGTCAGCCAGGTAAGCTGTTTTCTGCTCAACATCATGGATGAAAAAAACATGATTATTCTCCAGCTGGTGCTGTAATTTTCAGGAACCGCCCATGCCTTGGAGCTTCCTCCCCCCCCCATTAGGGAGGGATAAGAGGGGGGGGAGAGACAGTAGAATGTGGTGTATTGATATTATTTTCCCCAATAGTATCAACCACACGACACCCCTCTTCCATGCCTACCATATTAAGATATACCTGTTCCGGCTAGGGAGAACATCCTGTTCGCAGTCCCCATTGTGCAACCACCCTTCTTTTTTTTTAGGGCCTGGTTTTCGGGGATGTAAATCCTCCCCAGGGACTGCTCCATTTTTTTTATAAAGCCTGCTCTTCCCAACGGACGACCGGTGCGTTCATGGAGTTGGAGCACTTTCAGCTCCTCCTCGGTGGATAACCTCAAAAAATCTTTCCAGCCAGGAATCAGCTCACTAAATCGTGGTCTGTTCCTATTATTATTTAATTGCCGGGACGACCTATCCCTTTCCACGAACCTTGCAAACCGTCCGCTCGGCCCCGGAAAAAGGCAGGATAACGCTCCTCTTTTCTTCCAGGATTATCCCGGCCACCGGGTTGTCGATTGCAAACTGCTGTGCCTGCTCACGACCAAGCATGAGCAGGGCTCGGGCTCCCCGCTCAAGATAGGGAGCGACCATGGGCAAAAAAACTGCGAATTCGGCCACGGCCCGGCTGGTCACATAGTCAATTTTTTGGTCGTAAAGCTCGGGCACGGATTCAAGTCGGTTCTCGATGATTTCGACATTTGTAAGAGACAGGGTGCGGCTGATATGACGCAGAAAGGAGACTCTCTTTGAACGGGGTTCAACCAGAATGACCTGCAGATCCGGCCGGGCCACGGCCAGAACCAGACCGGGAAAACCAGCCCCGGTTCCGACATCAAGCAGGGTTTGCTTCCGTGCCCCGGAGTTTTCGAAAAATGGCAGCAGGGTCAGGGAATCAAGAAAATGCTTTTCAAGACTGACTTCAGGGGGTGTGTTCCTGGCGATGAGATTCATGCGCCGGTTCCACTTCTGCAGTTCCCCTGCATAGATGAGCAGGTTTTCCACTGATGGTGCATCAAGGGCAATTTCCAGCTGCCTGAGCCCTGAACGAAAAACCTGGTCGAGACGTTGCTGCCCCTTGATGCTCACCTGCCCGTCCTCTCAGTCTTCTCTGTTTTCAACCCGGACGGTCACCGAGTTTCCATGCCCGGTTAAGCCTTCCAGGGCAGCCAGACGCCGGATATGGTCGGCATCGGCCAGCAGGGCCTGTCTGGAGTAGGAGATAATCGAACTTTTCTTTAAAAAGGTCTCCACTCCAAGGGCTGAAGAGATACGGGCCATGCCCATGGTCGGCAGCACATGATTAGGCCCGGCCACGTAATCACCGGCCGCCTCCGGAGTATAGGAACCGAGAAAAATGGCACCGGCATGACGTATCTTCGGCAGCCACTGCCAGGGATCCTCCACCTGCAGCTCCAGATGTTCAATGGCAATCTGATTGGCCATATCAATGGCCTCATCAAGGGTTTCGACCAGCAGAACGGCCCCACGTTCGGCAAGCGCGGTGCGGGCAATATCTTTGCGGGCAAGCGCCTCCAGCTGCCTGTCGAGCTCGGTGATGGTCTGCTCGGCCACCGTCCTGCTGATGGTAATGAGCAGGGCAAGGGCCTGGGGGTCATGTTCGGCCTGAGCCAGCATATCTGCAGCGATAAAGGCCGGGGTTGCGGTTGCATCGGCAATGATCAATACTTCACTGGGACCGGCCAGCATGTCGATCCGCACCCTGCCCATGACCTGCTGTTTGGCTTCGGCGACAAACTGGTTGCCCGGGCCGACAATCACATCCACCCGGGGAATGGTCTCGGTCCCGAAGGCGAGCGCCGCAATAGCCCAGGCGGAACCGGCCTTGTAGACCTCGTCAATCCCCACCTCACGGGCAGCCATGAGCAGGGCCGGGCTGATCTTTCCTTCACGGTTAGGCGGCGTGACCATCACCCGTCTGTCGACTCCGGCGATAACCGCCGGAATACCGTTCATCAGGACAGAGGACACAAGCGGTGTCGATCCTCCCTGCCCGCCCGGGACATAGAGACCGGCCGAATCAACCGGCCGCACCAGCCGCCCGGTTACGGTGCCGTCTTCACGGGTGGTGATCCAGGAGTCTTCCATCTCCCGTTCATGAAAGCCGCGTATCCGCCCGGCAGCAAAATGCAGGGTTTCCATAAAATCATCGTAAACCAGCCCGGCAGCTTCGGTAAACTCCTCATCCGTTACCCGCAGGAGCTGAGCAGTCATATCCGGAGCATCAAATTTACGGGTATATTCCACAACTGCGGCATCACCCTCGGTTCTGACCCGGTGGATAATTTCCGTCACCACATCGCGACAGTCCCGGTTACCACTGGAAAACCGGTCGCGTAACTTATGGAGAAGTTCCCGGCCTGCAGGAGAGCCACTTTCTTCAAAACGTATATTCATATTGCACCATTACATCAATGATCCTGTTGCCTTCCTGTTCTTTTTCACAGGACTGATTAGGTAGCACGGAGCCTTGTTCTTGTCAACGGGAATGCTCTTGTGTACAGTTATGAACTCAAATATTCCTTCCACAGGTACTCACTATGAAACAAACCACATTTTTCCTCCTGCTTGCGCTGCTGTGCATTCCTGTTCCGGGCTTGAGCACCACCTCAACCTCGGGTTGCCATTGCTTTCGGAACCGGACCTTTGATCCCACCGACCGGTACAACGCCGACGACTACCTGCTGACAACCACCTACAACGCCCTGATCGCGGTCAGCTTTGACATCTCCAAGCGACAAATCGTCATGAAAAAAATGAAAGGCGGCACCAATGGCGATGATCTGCTCATCGGTCTCTATGTCTCGACCAGAACCTCGACCCCGCTGGACATCCTGCTCTCGATCCGCGACAACGGCGGTTCCTGGCAGGACATTCTGCAGGCACCGAATCTGAAAGAAAAAGGGACTGCCGACACTGTTCTCTCGGCCATCCGCAGTGGAGCGAAAACCGAAGAAATCACCCGGATGATCACCGACAATATGCTCTGCTCAAAATACAACTGCAGCAGGCAGGATCTTGACGATCTTCAAAAAAATAACCTCTCCGATAAGGAAACAGGCCTGGTTTTTGCTTTAAACAAACAGACCGGAACACCCCTGAAAAAAATTGTTGAAATGTACCGTCAACAGAAGATGAGCTGGAGCGAAATAGCCCATCATTTCAAGCTGAGCCCGGCAGAAGTTGGAAAAAATATTCTTGGGGAGAGTGAATAACCACGTCAACCAAATGCTCACAAAGAGCGACAATTACAAAACCGTGCTCCCCAATCTGCGACATGGAGGAAACACCAATGCACAGTCAAGGTCGCCACTCTTTTTTGCATGTAAGTGTACGGAAAACGAACAGGTCATCAATCGCTTTTCTTTCTCTTCTCTTTCTCTCTCTTGTCCTGGCCGGCAGGGTCGGGGCCGCCGATGAACGGATTATCTTTCTCCATCACTCCACTGGGAATATCATCTACAGCGATGGTGATGTGCCCGGCTGGATTACCGATTACAACACGACCCATAACAGCGCCTATGTGGTAGAGGATCGCTACTATCCCAACACCCCCTATCCGTGGGCAAACTATCCCTACGATTACTGGAATCTCTGGATCAACGGTGCCTGCAGCACCGATGATCCGGATATTCACTGCCTGGATCAGCTGACAGCCGACTACCAGATTGTGATTTTCAAAAACTGTTACCCGGTCAGCGATATTGAGGCGGATACCGGCAGCCCGGATATTACCAGCAGCAGAAAATCTCTGGAGAACTATAAACTGCAGTATAGTGCGGTCCGGGATACGCTGCAGCAATATCCGAAAACGCTGTTTATCTTCTGGACCGGAGCACCACGCCACCGACTGGCCACGACCCCGGAAAAGGCCGGCCGCGCCCGGCAATTTGCCAACTGGGTTAAAAATGAAATGCCGGCCGGTGGCTCATACCCCAACATTCGTGTCTTCGACTACTTTGACCTGACCGCCGGTTCCGACAACATGCTGCGCTATGATTACGAAAAGAGCCATACCGGCAGCGACAGCCACCCAAACACCCTTGCAGCCACTGATGTAGGTCCGGTCTTTGCCCGCTTTATCATTAACAGTGCAAAGGATTTTTTTGACGGCACGGAAGACGCCCAGGGCAGTTCCGGGACGCCACTGCCCCGGAACGCGACGATCTCCGTCCCGGCAACCGCTCTCCTGCTGAAAAACTAACGACCACGGGTCACCATGAAAAAAACCTTTGCCCTGCTTTTTGTATTTTCCCTGTTGCCGGTTCACGCACGCCTCTTTGCCGCCCCGGTTCAGCAGCCGGTGTTCACAAAGCAGATCAAGTGGACCGGCACCTCCTGGTTCGGCTCCCCCATTGTTCATGATCTTGGCACCGGGCAGCGGAAAATCATCGCCACCTTTTACGACATCATTGTCTGGGACGGACAGGGCAACGAACTGGCCCGGGTTCCGCATGGCTCCGGCTTGCCCCTGCAGGGACGGATCTATGCGCCCGCAGTCGTTACCGACCTTGAAGGCGACGGGATTTATGAGATTATTGCCGGCAGCGGCTCCAATGTTGCCGCCTATGAATGGCGCAACAACACCCTGGTCTTAAAACAGGGCTGGCCCGCCTCCACCTGTTCGGCCGGACAGTGCCCGGAGGTGCGCGGCATGGCCGCCGGAGACCTGGACGGTAACGGCAGCATAGAGATCGTGGTCACCACCACCCAGACCAAATCCGACGGAGCCCAGGTCTTTACCTTCAATCCGGACGGCAGCCTCTACCAGCCGCCGGGGCTGGGCTTTCAGGCCTGGCCACGCTACAACACCGCTTCCGGGTCCGGAAATGACGCCGACGTCAACGGCCCGGGTAACCATGGCTACGGCTGTTACGGATTAAATGTGGGGATCGGCAACCTGGATGACGACCCGCAAAAGGAAATAGTGGTCACCTTTGACAACCACCAGATCAATGTCTTTCAGCATACCGGGGTCAGCATGCCGGCCTCGCCCTGGTTCACCAACAGATCATCGCAATACTCCGGAAACCGGCTCAACTGGGGCCAGTTCATTCGCTGGTTTGACCAGCAGGTGGAAGAAAACCATTACCATCTCCATACCGGAACCTGGCCCCACCCGAAGTACCAGAAATGGATGCAGTGGACCGCCTCCCCCCCTTCGGTGGCCGACCTCAACGGCGACGGAAAGAATGAGGTTATTGCAGTGGCCAACGTGGAAAAAGACGTGCCCTATGACACCAAGCACCACTCGATCATGGTTTTGCAGGGCTCGTACGGCAACGGAAGCACCTCAGCCATGCGGCTGCCGGGCTGGCAGAACCTGCCCTCCTCCGGCTCCCCCCTGAACCGGGGCGACAGATCCTGGTATCCACCCAGAAATCCACCTGCCCCGACCATCGTCAACATCAGCGGCGACAAGCGGCCGGAGATCCTGTACGCGGCCCATGACGGCTATATCTACTGCACTTCCGCCACCGGCCAGCGGTTGTGGCGGCGGGATATCCGTCATGGCAGGGCGATCATGTACGGCTCGGAAATCGTGGTTGCCGATCTGAACCGGGACAGTGTTCCGGAACTGATCCTCACCACCTACGGCGATCCAGAAAATATTACCCCCGGCAAGGCGCACGGCTACCTGATGATTCTGGACAACTCCGGCAACCTACTCTTTGACCTGCAGCTTCCCCAGCAGGGCACCAACGGCAACGGCAAGGGCGCACCTGCGGCACCGACCGTTATGGATATCAACGGCAACGGCACTCTGGAAATTTTGACTCAGACCTTCGGGGCCGGTTTTTTCATCTACACTGTGCCGGGATCGGCGGAGAATCAACTGCTCTGGCCTACGGCCCGGGGAAATTTTCTTCGCGACGGCCAGGCAACCAAGAAAACAACCCCAACTCCCATTTACTTACTGTTACTCTAGTAACCAGGCATGGACGGAGATTTTTTTGCCATTTTATCGTCACGACCATGCCCCTTCATTTTTATAACTGCGGAGCGGTGTCCGTATTGTTCCCGCTCTGCGGGCACGCTGGTTTGAAAGAAATCACAGAGGAAAGGAGATAAAAAAACTGGAGCCTTGACCGGGCTCGCTTGAGACCCGGGTTGTGCCGCCATGGGCTCCGACAATGGCCTTGACCGCTGCCAGACCAAGACCGGTGCCCCTGGCCTTCTGCGCTTCGATCGGCACCTGGTAGAAGGATTCAAAGATATGATCCTGCTGTTCCGGAGCAATGCCGATCCCCTCGTCCCTGACCTCGACCACAAGCTGATTCTCCTCCACCGACACCCTGACATGGACGGGTTTTCCGGGTTCAGAATATTTGATCGCATTATCGAGCAGATTGGTCACCACCCGGGTTACCTGTAAACCATCACCGTGCAGGTCCGGCAGGTTCTCGGGCAGATCCAGGTGCAGGGTTATATTCTTCTTTGCCGCCTGCAGGCGAAAGCCCTCCATGATGTCGGCAAGCAGACTGCCCAGATCAAGGGACTCCATCTGCAACTCTATCTGCCCGGCCTCAATCCTGGATATTTCCAGAAACGAAAAAATATAGCTCTCCAGCCTACCGACTTCCCGCTGGATGGCTTCCAGATAACTCTGCTGCTTTTCGGTTAAAGGCCCGGCCTTGCCCTTGAGCAGCCGTTCGACAAAGCCACCAGCTATGGCGACAGGGGCTTTCAGATCATGGGTCAACAGGGAGATAATATTTTTTTTCTGGGCTTCGAGCTTTTTTTCCGCCGAGGCATCACGAAAGACCTCGACCCCGTTGATCAGGTTGCCCTCTTCATCGGTCAGGGCGGCGCTGGAAAAAAAGATAGGTATCTGTTCATGATCTCTGGTCGTAATCATCGCCTGCCGCCCCATGCAGGTTTTTCCGGTGTGCAGACTCTCCCGCAGAGGACAGTGCTCGCCGCAAAGACTGCTGTCCAGGACATCGCTGCAGGTGTGGCCAAGGACATCCGCTTTCAGCCACCCGGTCAGTTCTTCCGCAGCCTGATTAAATTCAACAATCCGGTAGGCATTATTGACCACAAACAGGGCCACCGGCAAACCGCTGATAATGAGGTCATAAAGTTGTTTTCTGGCTGTCTGCTGCATGAAAATCACCTCATAGAGTTGTTCCCTGTTCACGCCAGATCAGGGGAAACCGCATGACAAGCCGACCACCCTCGCCGGACTCCATGCTGTTTTCCACCTGAAGTTCACCCTGATGCTCCGCCAAAATATGCCGAACCAGGGCCAGTCCGGGCTGCCCGACCTGCAGCCTGCTCTCCGGAGGATGCCTGAGTTCATCCAGATCTTCTCTAGAAAACCCGGTTCCCTGGTCAACAACTGTTACTGTAGCATGCTTCTGATCGGAATCAACCCGGATTATTATCCGTCCCCCTGCCGGGGTAACAGTTGCGGCATGACGAAACACATGAATCAGGGCGACTTTCAGCACCCTGCGGTTGGCATGGATGAAAACCGGTTGTTCTCCCAGCTCAAGAACCGGCTCAATCGCCCGTTTGCCCATGGTCGGGCAGGACTGGAGGGCATCCTGGACCAACAGAATCAGATCCTCCTGGACAAAGAGATCTCGACGTTCATCGGCCATGGCATGAAACCGATGGACGATTTGATCAATACGTTCCGCCTGATCGGCAATCTGCTGGATTTTCCGGGCAGCTTTTTCAGGCAGCAGCCCTTTTCTGAGCAGCTGTCCGGCCAGTCCGCCGATAACCGTAGCCGGATTTCGCACCTGGTCGGCAATTTTCAGCGACATTTCAATGATTGTCCGCTCCTGAGCCAGGGCCTCAAGGTCGTTGCTGAGCTGGAGGAGTTCATTATTACTCTGGTCCAGCATCCGGTTCTGCTCGGTTTTTTCCTGGAGCAGCCGCAGGACCTCGTCGTGTTTGGCCCGCAGGTTTTCCATGTAGGATTCTTCGGTATCGGCAAAAAGATCCCGGCGAATGGCCTTGATCCGCGTAAGCAGGTTCTCAGTTCCGGGGAGACCCTCCAGGGAGCTCCTGCAACGGATGGTCAGGGGAACCGTGCCGACTCCGCCTTCGATTTCAACCTCCTCAAAAACCCGGTGCACCCCTGGAAAAGGCGGCCCTGAAACCAGATCTTTACCCCCGGCGCAGGAATCCTTTTTGCGCTCCTGTGTCCAGGCATCACAGGGGCCGCTTGAGTGAAAGGCAAACTCCAGGATAAGACCAGCCAGCTCTGCACCGGCAGCTGTGCGGAGAAACGAAAGGCTTATCTTGCCGCCGTGACAACAGGTTAAAAGAATTCTGGCCAGTTCGGAGGCTGCAGTGGCAAACCGGGCCACCTGCCTGCGGCCACAGCCGATGGAACAGGTCAGCAGCTTGACCTTTTTCCTGACCATGGGAATATCGGCAGGTTTCTGGATAACCAGGGTCAGAATATGATGGAGTTCTTTTACGTGTTCTGCCATTGCCATACACAGATCGAAACATCATCCTGATGTTGACGGTTCATTGAAAAAGCCGAGTGCAGCACCAGGCTGCATTTCGGAAGTTGTCCATTTTTCGTATCAACGAGCAGTAACCGTTCCATTTCTTTGCGCTCAAACGGCTGCAGCCCGTCCGAATGCACCAGACAGGACACATACTGCTCCACCGGATACCGGAACAGTTCTACACTGCCATGATATGGATCACCTAAGGGCTGCCAGCCGGCTTCAAGCACGAGTCTGCCGTCGACAACAAGCCCGATTCCGATATTACCCACTCCTGCACACTGCACTTCCCGCTGCATGCGGTCAAAACGGATGATCTTGATTGATGCACCGGCTGTAAGGGCAAAGGACAACCGTTCAAGCAGCTGATCCGGGGGCCAGACCAGATCCATTTCCCGGAGTCTGACCCCGACATCACGGGTCATCTGGAAACCAGTGCCGAGCCCGGGACTGTCGACCAGGGCAACCCGGATAAAACGGTCATCACCATCGATAAAGAGCCCATCGCCACAGGGCATATTTTCCGTACGTCCGCTGACAATCCCGGCCAGATCAACCTGGTCGCCGGCAAGCATCTGCGGCGGCCGGTAATCAGGCCAGCTGACCGCAGTTATTATTGTTCCGGGCTGCCACGTTTCCCGGCCCGGACACCTGTAGCGAATATTTTCTTCGTTTTGCGAACAGACGGAAAACCGATCGGCCAGGCGACGGACCGAGGCCAGACCGCCCCCGAGACCGCTGGTCGACGGGCAGCCGGTTTTCTGGGCCAGCAAGCCATCGACATCTCCAAGCCCCGGGCCCTGGTCAACACTTGCAAGCATCAGACAGGGCACCTCCTGAATCCGCAGACTGGACACCCGGATAAGCCCATGCTCAGTTCGATGATCCAGATGGTTCTGGGCCAGCTCGGTTGCCATCAGACGGATTTCCGCCTGGCGCTGGGCCGGAAAGAGGCGCTCAGCCGCCATCTGCCCGGCAATCTGCCTGACCACCGCAACATCGGCCGGCGAGCAAACCATAATTTCCCGAAACAGGGCCCGCAACCTCAACCCTCCCGCCGCCGGCCCTGGAGATGAAGCAGGGCCTGTTCCGCATCCAGGGCAAAGTTCAGGCCCGGCAGGGTAATATCGAAATCAAGCAGGGTCATGACCACCGGCACCGAGAGACCGGCCACCACCACCTCGGCCTGCAGGAGTTTCAACATGACTGCCAGCTCCTCCACCTTTTCGGCAAAATAGGAGTCCATCACCTCCAGATCCTGGAGATCGAGAATCACGCCGTCAATGCTGCCGTTGCTGACACGTTCACTGACCTGGTCCTGGAGCAGACGAATCGCACTGTCCTCAATGTCCTCCTCAATGGAGACCAGCAGCACCGAACCCAGAGAAAAGAGAGAAAAAGACCGCATGAAATCAGTCAGGAAGCTTTTCAGAGGTCCCGGACTCGATCAGTCCGGACACCTTGCCGAGCCGGCTCTTCCGTTCTTCAAGCCGGGCAATGGCATACTGGAGGGCATCGGTCATCCGGCCGCGGAGGATAATATTTTCCAGGCTGACCCCGGATTCACTGATCACCCGGGCAATATGCGGGCCGACCCCGGTGAGCAGGGTTTCACTGCCCATCAGCCGGGCTGCGGCCGCGGTCATCAGGATGTGGCGGGCCACCTCGGCATCGACAATCGGCACCCCGGTAATATCGATAATAATAAAGGCGGCCCTGCTCTGTTCAATCGCCTCCAGAACCCGTTCCATGGCGATATGGGCCCGGTGCGAGTCCAGGGTGCCGACAAGCGGCAGAGTCAGGACGCTTTCCCAGACCTCGATAACCGGAGTGGACAGTTCCAGGATTTCATCCTGCAGATGGCGGATATCCTCTTCCCGTTTTTTGAGCAGCTTCTCCTTCTGCTCCATGATGATCCGGTCCGTTTCCAGCCGCTCGCTGATGTTGATAAAATGCTCGACACAGCCGATGATCTCGCCGGCGTGGTTTCGCAGGGGTCTGGAGGTATACTCAATGGGGATCTCTACATCTCCGTAATGAAGAGTCGTCTCGCCATGACTTTCCGCGTTCCGGGAGGTTGCCTGCAGACAGGTGCAGGAATCGGTCTTGCACATGGGGGTGTCAAAGATGTCATAACATTGCTGATCAAAACACTCGCCGCAGGTCTTGCCCACCATCTTGGCCCCGGCCTTGTTGATCATCAGGATATTATGTTCAAGATCGGTCACAAAGATGCCCGAGGTGATGGCGTTGATAATTTCCGAGAGAAAGCCTTCATCCTGATATACTTCGGCAAAATCTTCCATGTTCTCCTCCTTTTCACTTCAACGTTCAGACCATAGCCGTCAGGCTAAGGCCAACTACTGCGCATACATTAGAAATTTTTCCGTAGCCTTCACCCAGGCGATAACCAGTTTTTTGTAGGGTGGGCACCGCCCACCAGCAGGAAGTGGGTTACAATAATCGCTGCTTCGCCGGAAGGTCGTTGCTACATATAGAGTGCAGCTGGATTCGGCAGCTTTTTTGGTGGGCTGTGCCCACCCTACTTTTTTGTATCAGCCAATGACAAATTTTCCCTTAGGGTTCAGATTGCATCAACGGCCGCAAATTCCGGTTCGTGCAGGGGAATGATATAATCCGCCATGTCCCGGACCTTCAACATCATGTTGTAGGCCTCATAGCTGTTGATGTTGGTTCCCGGCGGAATGACCTCCATCTCCATGGCCCGGATCTGGATCGGGGGCTCAAAATTTTCCCGGATCACGCAAAACCCGGTAATGGCGGTCTTGCCTTTTTTGGTGCCGACAACAATGGGATGGATGGTGTAGGTGTTCATACTGATTCCTCCGACACATTAAATAAGACATTAACAGGTTGCGTGGAGAAACGGACGGTTTCAGCCCGTTTTCCCACGCAACCGTTTAAGTATCTTTTAATTTACGTACGGTGAAACCATTTTTCAATCTCGACCCGGGAAAAAGTCTTGATCACCGGCCGCCCGTGCGGACAATGGGAAAAGACCTCGCTTTCCTCCATCTGCTGCAGGAGTTCGAGCATCTCCCTGGGCTGCAGACTGTTGCCCGCCTTGATCGCCGCCTTGCAGGCCATAGAGGCAAACAGGGCATCGACCGCAGCCGGAATCCCCTCGTCCTCACGCAGGGCGGAACCGCGCAGCCCATCCAGGGTCTCACAGAGAATATCCGCCGGAGCCAGAGAACTGACCAGTGCCGGTACCGCCTTGATCACATAGGTGGATTCGCCAAAATGGGCGACCTCCAGACCAAGCATGGAGAGCGTTTCCCCCTGCCTGTCTACCAGTTCACAATGATCGGGACCGAGCTCGACGGTAACCGGAAACAACAGGTTCTGGGCCGGGACATTTCTACTCAGGTAGGCCTGGAGTAATTTCCCGTACAGAATACGCTCATGGGCTGCATGTTGATCAATAACCAGCAGTTGCCCGTCTTTTTCACAGAGCAGGTACAGATCCAGCAACTGACCGATCAGGGAAAGTCCGGTCAGGTCCTTTTTCTGTTGTTCTTCCTCGGCTACGATCGGGGCTGGTGGAATTTCAAACGGTTCCGGCCGCGCTTCAGGCTCCCTGCTCTCAACCACGGCAGCCCCGACAGGCTGCACCTGCGGCCTGGAATCCGACGAACCGAAGGGCATGGGACGCGGGCTAAACGAAGGCGTGTCAGCAGGAGGAACGGATCGCTGTTGCCCGCCGGGAGCAGGAGCTGCAAAAAGCTCGGTTCGCCTTAGTTCCTGATAGGCCTGCACGGCACGGCGTACGGTCCCGGATACAAACTGGTGAACATCCCTGGACCTGCGGAAACGAATCTCCCTCTTGGCCGGATGCACGTTGACATCAATATCTGCCGGCGAAAGCTCAAGTATGAGTACACCGGAAGGGCTGTACCCCTTCATCAGAAAGCCCTGCAGCCCCTCAATCACTCCGTGGCGAATCATCCGGTCCTGCACCGCCCGGCCGTTGACCAGCAGACGCAGGCGGGCGCTTGAGGCGGATACCGATTCCGGCAGCAGCAGGAAGCCGCTTAAGCCTGCACCATCGTCTCCGCCGCCCGTGCCCTCAAGCTCCAGGAGTTGGCCCTGATAACGAAATACCGCCCGCATGCGGCCTTCAAGATCGGGAGCAGCGGGATAGTTCAGGCTCTGACGGCCATCGACCTGCAGGCTGAAGGCAACTTCAGGATTGGCCAGGGCCTGATTTTTGATCACCTCTTCGATATGAAAAAATTCGGTCCGCCCGGACTTGAGAAATTTCTTGCGGGCCGGAATGTTACCAAACAGATTTTTGACCTCAACAATGGTCCCCTTGGCGCACCCGTCCTCATGGACCGCGTGCAGGGTTCCGTAGCGGACCTCGACTCGGGTTCCGGTTGGACTCTCGGCAAGGCGGGAAAGGATGGTCAGACGGGAGACCGAAGCAATACTGGGAATGGCCTCACCCCGAAATCCGAGAGTGGCAATCGCCCCAAGCTGCATCTCCTCCTGGAGCTTGGAGGTCGCATGGCGCTCAAGACAGAGCAGAACATCATCCTCATCCATGCCCATGCCGTTGTCCATGACCCGGAGCAGACGGGTTCCGCCGCCCTCGACCTGGACCGCAATCCTGGTGGCACCGGCATCAAGGCTGTTTTCAAGCAGTTCCTTGACCACTGAGGCTGGACGCTCAACCACTTCGCCGGCGGCGATCTGGTTGGCCAGATGATCGGAGAGAATACGTATACGAGACATGTTTTTTTAGTTTCGGGTTCCGGGTTCCGGGTTTCGGGTTCCGAGTTTTGAGTTCTGAGTTCCGGGTTTCGGGTTTCGGGTTCCCGATTCTGAGTTTGCGGTTTACAGTTCAGGGCTTACGGTTTAAGCTGTTTTTCCTTAAAAAGATATACTCATTTTTCAACATTTACTGCGTCTCCCCGATCTTGTCCACAAAAGCCGCCAGAAAAAAAAGAGCCCCGAGCAGAAGGCCTGCCCGAAGAAAACCTCTGGGCCATACGCCGATCATTCTGTTCTTACTCATTATCAGTGGTCTGGTTACCCTGTGCATCGGAACAGGTCTTGCCTGGTTTCTTGCCCTGGACATCCCGGACATCCGTTCGGCCGGGGATTATGAACCGCTGGTGGCCACTACCGTGCTCGACAGGAACGGTACGGTCATTGACGCCATTTACAAGCAGTACCGGATCGTTATCACCGAGCGTCAGATGCCGGCGCTTTTGCCCAGAGCTTTTGTTGCCGCCGAGGACAGCCGCTATTTTGAACATGGCGGTCTTGATATATGGTCGATCTTCAGAGCCGCAATCAACAACCTGCGCTCGGGAAAACGCAGCCAGGGTGGTTCCACCATCACCCAGCAGGTCACCCGCGCCCTGATGCTGTCCCGGGAAAAAACCTATTTCAGAAAATTGACCGAGGCCATCCTCGCCTATCGACTTGACCGTATGCTCTCCAAAGAGGAGATTCTCACCATCTATCTCAATGAAATCTATCTTGGCGAAGGGGCCTACGGAGTTGAGGCAGCTGCACGAATTTACTTCTCCAAAAAGGCCGGAGAACTGAACCTTGCAGAAATCGCCCTGCTGGCCGGACTGCCCCAGTCACCGAGCCGCTATTCACCGATTAAACACTGGAGTGCCGCCCGGGCCCGGCAGCGCTACGTTCTCAACCGAATGGCTGAAGATAAAATTATTTCTACGGCCTCCGCCCGCAGGGCCTATGAGCAGAAGCTGCACCTCAACCCTTCGGGAAAACACAAGGCCGCCAGCGGCTACTTCACCGGATATGTCCGCACTGAACTTGAAAGAGAATATGGCAAAAAAGCCCTGTTTCGAGAAGGACTCACCGTCTGGACCACCTTAGACAGCAGATTGCAGAAGGCGGCGATCACGAGCCTCAACCATGGCCTGCACAGGGTCCAGCAACGGCAGCAGAGCAAGAGCGCTCCTCAGGGGGCGCTGATCGCGCTTGATACCGCAAGCGGCAGTATCCGGGCCCTGGTCGGCGGGGCCGATTACCGAAAAAGCTCGTACAACCGGGCAGTGATCGCCAAACGGCAGCCGGGATCGGTCTTCAAGCCGTTTGTCTATGCCGCCGCCTTTGAAAAAGGGCTATCCCCGGAGACTGAACTCGTCGACAAACCGTTTTCCATAAAAAACCGTGACGGATCGGTCTGGCAGCCGCAAAACTACAGTCATAAATATTACGGTCCGACCAGCCTGCGTGAGGCGCTCGTCTTCTCCAGAAACATAGTCACCATCAAACTGCTGCGGAAGATCGGAGTGCGAACCGTTATCCGGCTTGCCAGGCGTGCAGGAATTACCGCTGAACTCAGGCCTGAACTCCCGCTGGCCCTTGGGGCTTCTCCGGTCTCGTTACTTGAAATGACCGGGGCCTACACCATCTTTGCCAACCAGGGTCTGTACCACAAACCACGGGCCATCACCCGAGTCCGGGACCGGTTCGGCCGAGTAACGCCCTGGCCGCATCCGGGGGCAAAAAAAGTAATCACACCCGGAACGGCTGAAACAATCACCGCCATTCTGACCCAGGTCATTAACCGGGGCACGGGAAAACAGGCGCGCGGAATTGCCGGGGCCGCCGGAAAAACCGGGACCTCGGATAACAACCGTGATGCCTGGTTCATCGGTTATACCCGGAATCTGACCACAGGTGTCTGGCTGGGCTATGACCGCAGCCGTACCCTTGGCCGGGGAGAAACAGGAGGACGGGCCGCAGCACCGGTATGGAAGGAGTTTATGCAGACAGCCACAGGAAAGCTCTAAGATCAAGCCTATCTTCTGCCTGAACTATAACTGCAGCCATATCAACGAGGCCGCAACAACTCAGCAGATGCTGGCACTGGAGAAAAAGGCGGCGGTTCTCCTTGGTGAACAGACCGCCCTTGAGTCACTGCTGCTGGAACTGTTGTAGTTCTGGCTTTGGGCTTTGGGCTTTGGGCTTTGGGCTTTGGGCTTTGGGCTTTGGGCTTTGGGCTTTGGGCTTTGGGCTTTGGGCTTTGGGCTTTGGTGGGCGGTGCCCACCCTACAAATTCTAGATAGCGATGACATTACCGGGTGGCCACCGCCCACCAATATTACCGACTGCAAAAAAAATCCTCCACTCTCAAGGAGCAGAGAGTGGAGGATCGCACCCTGTAGATATAACAAATTACTTTGCGTACGCACCTACGGACAGGGTCTTCTGCAATTCTTCAACCGGACCGTAGTCCAGCGGATCGGTCCAGCCCACGATCTTGGCGGCCTTGGCTGCCTTATCATCCTTGGGCAGGGCCTTTAATGCGGCCACAACCTGAGCTGCGAGACCGTCATCGGTAGCTGCAACCTTTGCCAGCGGCCATTCCGGATACAACTTGGTGGAGCAGACAAAGGGGAAGTCCGGGTAGTCTTTTTTTGCAATAACCTTAAAGTCTTCCATGGAAATGGCACCTGAGGCAACCATTCGCTCCAGGGTGTCGGTGCGCACGGTTCCCACCTCAACCTGCTCATTCTGGACCGCAAAGACCACGTTATCGTGCTTGCCGCCGAACTCCACCGCCGCAAAATCCTTGAACGGATCGATACCGGCATCGGTGAACTCTTTATAGGCCATCTGCCAGCCGCCGAAAGATGATTTTTTTACGGCCATAAACTTTTTCCCCTTCACGTCGGCCAGAGAATTGACCTTGTCGTTATAGGAGGTAGTGAAGATCACGCCGCCGAATGATTTCAGGGCCTTGCCCTGACGGGAGTTGATCATGGTCAGGATCGGCACTGCCCCATATTTAACCTTGGCGGTCACAAACATGGAAGAGTTGACCAGAAAAAAATCAACCTCCCCGCCTTCAATTGCCGGAAAGACCTTATCAAAATCAAGCGGAACAATCTCAAAGGTCTTGCCTTCAACCTTACCGCTCAGATATTCACCGGTGGCCTTCCATTTTTTCAGGGCCTTGGCCGGGCCGTTTTTGGCCAGCACACCGATTTTTACCGCATCACCGGCCTGACAAAGACCGGCAAATAAAAATAACCCCACCGCAACGATACAACCAACCTTCCTCAACATAAACGCCTCCCTTAAGACTAAAACACACTTGAGTAACTTTTCTACCTGAAACCATTGTCTCAAAGCAGAACCGCCCTGTCAAGCTACTCCATAGTTTTTCATAAAAATTATACTGACCTTAATCTCGATAGCTCTGGGGACCCATCTTGAAACAGTCTGTTTTTTGTTGGCAGTTCAGCAAATCAAGGGTAAGCAGAAATGGTAACCGTTCACCAAATAGCAACTAAGATTGATAAACCCATACTTGTAAGCGTTTACCAGATAAGCGCAGCGAAGCGGAGACTTCGATAGCTTGCCTATGTGAGGAGGCCTGATCGAACGAAGAGGGGGTGCTGGTGAACGCTTACCAGAAATGTACAAATTATATACTACAGAGTACCACCAGGAAAATGCTATGTTGATGACCACAATCTCAACTCAGATCGGCGAGTTTCACGCCTATGCCGATGACCAGGGTCTGTGCAGACTTCTATTTCCTGACCGCTCCGGGCCGGATTTGCCCGGAGGACTGCGCGAGATACCACCAAACGCTCTCCGTCTTTTTTCTCAGGTCGGCCAACAGCTCAATGAGTATCTGCAGAAGAAACGACATACTTTTGACCTTCCCCTTTCCATCCACGGAACGGACTTTCAACGATCGGTCTGGGATCTGCTCTGTGAAATACCTTACGGGCAAACCAGCAGCTATGGCGAACTTGCCGAAAAACTCGGCAGCAGAAATAAAGCACGGGCGGTGGGCGGGGCAGCCCATGTCAATCCGCTGCCCATCATCATCCCCTGTCACAGGCTCAACGGTGCCGGCGGTGCGTTGACCGGTTTTGCGGGCGGACTCTCGACAAAGAAATACCTGCTCAAACTTGAAGAATTCCCGGCATAGAGCTGAAAAACTAATGAAAATCAGCTGGATAACCGACATACAGGATAGAGAAGCGTACGAATTCAGGGAAAGAGCTTATTCAGGGACGAATGAATACAAAAAATTCAGGGAGGAAAAAGCCATGGTCGATATCGTTATAGGAGCCATCCAGCCCACCGGGCCTCCGGTGAACAAACCGGACACCACTGCCGGGGCGATAGAGGCGGAAATCCTGAATATCAGGGAGCCCAGACAGAATATTTCCGGACCAACGGGAAAAGAACGAAGAAAACAGTTCCGACAGGATCCTGTCAATGGTCGGGTACTGACGGTCCTGGTGCCAAACGGCACCATCCTGCCTAAAAATCTTGACCGTCGGAAGTATAAAGTACTGCTTCGGTTCATAAAAAGATAGGGAACCGTTCAGGCAAGCCGTCGGTTCCCTGATTTTTTATTTCCTGTGCAAGAGGGAGAACTGTATTCCCACACAGAGCGCAGGAACGGGGCAGCCCCTAAACCCCTAAAAGGGTTGCATGGTCCAGATACCACAGGGACAGGTATCGGCACAGAAACCGCAGGCAATACATTTATTATCATCAGAGACGTACTCGTAATTCACTCCGTCCACTTCATCAGCAACAAGCTCACGCCTGGAAATCGCATGGGTCGGGCAGATGGTCTCACAGAGATGGCAGTCACGACAGGAACCGCAGCTCAGGCAGCGGGCCGCCTGATGATTCTCGGTATCTCCCTTTTCCTCAGCAGGATCGTAATGGGCAAAGGTCAGGGCCTCGTACTTGATCAACTCTTTGGCAAAGGGTTTCCACTCCTCACCTTTTAAAGTCGCCGCGAGATACTCGCCGGTTCTCTTGCCGGCGCCGAGGGCATTGGTTGCAAGCCCTGGCCGCTCAACATCACCGACCGCAAGGATCTTGGGATCGCTGGTTCTTCCGGTATCGTCGGTCTTAATCCATGAGCCGCCGGCCACATTGATAACCTCGACCGAATCGGGCAAAAAAGAGACCTTGGGCACATCACCGATGGAGATGATCACCGTCTGGGCCGGAATCAGCTCGCCGGAATCAGTCACCAGTCCTTCTTCGGTCACCCGCTCGGTCATCACCGGCCACTTAAAGGTCGCTCCCAGAGCCTCGGCAGCATCACGCTCTTTGCCGAATGCCAGCGGTTTCTGGATATCAACCATGGTCACCTGGTCGGCACCGAGGCGATAACATTCGGCAGCCACATCGCAGCCCACGTTACCGGCACCGATGATCACCACCTGCTTGCCGGTTTTAATGGGACTGTCACTTTTAGCTGCCTTGAGATAGTCAAGGGCAGGGATAACACGCTCATGGCCCGGGAAAGGAATAGTCTTAGGCTGATGGGTTCCCACACCGATCACGACGAAATCATATTCTTTTTTAAGCTCTTCAACCTTGTCCTTGCTCATGGACACCCCGAAATGAACGGTGATATTCTCCTCTTTCAGGAATCGGTCAATCTCCACCTCCCAGACCGCTTTTGACAAACGCTCCCAGGGAATGGTCTGGGCAAGCTTGCCGCCCAGCTGGTTATCCTTTTCAAATATATGGGCCTCAATACCGTTGAGGGCCAGATGCCAGGCAGTGGCCATACCGGCCGGTCCTCCGCCGATGATTGCAACCTTCTTGCCTATGGACGGCAGAGGCTTTGGCGGTTCGGCCGTACGGACGGCCTTGCCGAGCACCTGAACATCAATGGAGTAATCGACCTTTTTTCGCGAACAGTTCTGGATACAGAGATTCGGACAGATGGTTCCACAGACCGAGGCTGGAAAAGGAGTATAGCGAAGCAGCATCTCGTAAGCTTCTTCGGTTTTGCCCTCCCGGATCAACCGCAGACGGTCAATAGTGGGAATATGCATGGGGCAGTAATAGGTGCACGGGGCGGCAGAATCACGGTTGGCCCAGAACGGTTTACGGCGCCGAAACTCACCTGATTCAATCACCCCGATAACCGAGCGCTCAAGTCCGGGCGCAAGATCACGCAGGGGATCGCCACCGCCGAAGCCCTGGCTCCAGACCCGGCGGGAAAACTCGGCCATGGGCATAGGGCCTGAGAACATCAGAGCCCGTTCCTGGGGGGTGATGGCGGTCAGCAGATTCCAATCGTCACGGACGGATAAGGTTTCAAGCAGCTCCGGCCGTTGAATAGCCTCGAGATAGCCGGGGAGCTTATCAATAAGCCACTGCCACTCTTCATCGTCGGGTTTTGATAATTTTGCATTGGTGCGGGAATAGGTGTCATCGGTTGTACCGCGGTAATAAACCTGACCGCCAACCATGCCGACACAGGGCCGATAGCCAAGAACATTATCGGGATTCTTGGCCTCCACACCGCAGACAATACCGATACCGCCGCAGTTGAACTCGGCAAAGGTATCACCCACCGAACCCAGAACCCACATCTCCGGTTTCTCATACTCCGGGTTCCACTTGGTCATGGTCAGACCACGGGAACCGATGGAGCCGCCGATCATTACCCGGCCGCCGGCCATGGCATTACAGACCCCGTTAGTGGCGTTGCCGCGGACAATAATATCAGCACCGATATTCAAATAGCCGACATCATCGGATGCCGCACCTTCGCAGATGATAGTCGCGCCGATCTGGCCCATACAACCGAGACGCTGGCCGGCCGGTCCTTTAACCCGGATAGTCAGCGGATGGGTTTCCGTACCGAGGCGGAGGCCGATATTATGTTGGCCGAACGACTCGAGGATCAGTTCATCCGCTGCAGCTGCTGCGCCGCGGACCTCTTCCTCAAAAATCTTGGAGGTCAGCCGCCGTCCGTTTTCATCTTTACCGCGAACTGTTACAATCTTCCTCTCTTGTGTACTCATGTCAGCTATCAATCGTGTATAAGTTAACCACGCTCTTCCATTCAGGAGTTACGCCTGCGTGGCTGGAAAATCCGTCCCTGCCGGTCAGTTGGTGATCAGCAGATATATTTAATTTTCAGCCGCTCGGCAGCATCGGCATCATCAATGCCGAGGGCATCGGACATGCCGATGGGCAGACTCTGTGAACGTCCCAACGGGGCCATGATCTTCTTCATCTCCGTCCGGATTACCATAAAGGTTTCGGCCACCCGCTGGGCGACATCATCGGGATCAAGCCGCCTGAACAGTTTCGGATTCTGTGAGGTTATACCCTTGGGACAGATCCCGACGTTACAGACATTGCAGCGTCCCTTCTCGTTGCCCAGACATCCGGCACAGGACTGCATGATGTACTTACCGATGTGGACCCCGGAGGCACCAAGCATAATCAACGCCAATCCATTCTGAGTCACATTGCCGTTCTTGCCGACACCACCGGCGGCAAAAAGCGGGATCTCGTTCTGGCGCCCCTGGGCAACCAGATCCAGATAACACTCGCGCAGATTGGAGGCAATCGGATGGCCGGTCGCTTCCAGGGATACGTTATAGGCTGCACCGGTTCCACCATCGATACCATCAATAAGCAGGGCCCCGGCATAGGGGTTACGAACCAGATTATTGAGCACGGATTTGGCTGAAGTGGAACCGGAAATCTTGGGATAGACCGGAACCCGGAAACCGAACGCCATCGACAGGGTCTGGATCATCTTCATGACACTCTCTTCAATGGAATAGAGTGTCTGGTGGACCGGCGGCGACGGCAGGTCAACCCCTTCGGGCACCCCGCGCAGGCGCGCAATCAGCTTGGAGACCTTAAACCACATGAGCAGGCCGCCGTCACCGGGCTTGGCACCCTGACCGTATTTGATCTCGATTGCGGCCGGATCGCACTGCATCTCAGGAATGGCCCGGATGATTTCGTCCCAACCGAAGTAACCCGACGCTATCTGAAGAATAATATATTTGAGAAACGGACTTTTGAGGACCCAGGGCGGACAGCCGCCCTCACCGGTAGCCATGACCACGGGAATACCAAGGACCTCGTTGCAGTAGGCCACGCCCTGGAGCAGCCCCAGCCACATGTTGGGCGACAGGGCGCCAAAGGACATGGAGCCGATCACAAACGGAAAAATCTCGCGGGTGGGCGGGATCCATTCACCGGTGGCTTTACGGCGAAGATATTCCTCCGGCGGCAGAACCCGGCCAAGAATAGTATTGGTGCTGAACTCATGCCGACCGGCATCAAGGGCCGGATCGGTGAGCATGGAAATACGACCAAACGAAATCCGATCAAGAATGGTTGCCCCGGTCTTATTTCTACGGCCACCACGCTTTGCGGCCTCACCTTTCTGGTTCTGCTGAAAGACGGTGCGGTGCTCATTGGGATTGGGCACCGGTCCGATGGCCTCATTGGGGCAGACCGAAGAACACATTCCGCAGCCGATACATTTCTTATCCATGGCGGTATGCTGACGAATACCGACAAAATGACGATACTCATTGCCCCGTTTTTTGCGGAGCACATCAAGCTTGGGTACCCGCTGCCGACGGTAGGTCAGATAAATCGAATTAACCGGGCAGACGGCGGTGCACTGGCCACAGAGGGTACAACGATCCTCACGGTGCTGGATAATCCAGGGCAGATCGCTATAGGTTAGGCTGCTTGGGGTAGTGTAAACGGATCGAACTGAGTCCATATCAAAAGTTCCTTACGATCTGGAGGAATAATAATTGTATGTTCACGCATGGGCTGGAAGTCCAGGACCGGATCACGATCCGGTACCAGGGCCTGTACCCCGCACATTTCAGAGGCAATCGCCCAGGTCCCGGGCTTACCGCCGACAGTGGCAGGGCGCAACTTTTTGGCATCCATAACCAGCATACTGGTTTCATCAGGCAGGGTGCCGATTACGGCGTTGGGGCCGTCGATAATAAGTCTGCGGCAGGCAGTGCGCAACCCCTTGAGAAACTCGCCCTGGGGATGGACATCCAGTTCTTCGTTTTTCAACGGGGTAATGACATGCTTATAGGCCTGCAGAGGCAGTTTTAACTTTTTGGTTACATAATGGAGAATATGGGTAAAGACCTCGGAGTCACTCTGATAGCCGGTGTAACCCGGAATATTTTTCCCCTCCAGCCACTCCTTGATCGGAATGAAGGCGGTATTCTCACCGTTGGTCATGGTGGAGATGCCCTGGATAAAGAACGGATGGCAGGCATAGAGATTAATACCGTAATTGGTGTTCTGCCGCCCCTGGGCCATGACCACCCGGGCCATGATCCGGTTGTCGCTCAGTGACAGGGCGTCACCGATCTCAAGGGGCCAGCCGACCTCCTTGATCATCACCACATCGGACCAGAAAGAAAAAACCGTCAAATCGCCGCCATGCTCCTCACCGTCCCGGCGCAGATAAAGCCGGGTCTGCATTAGGTACTCTTCCAGCTCAGCCTCATCCATGTCGGCCGGTTTCTTATAGACCCGGACAATATATTTATGGCGGTCTTTGGCCTCAATGAGCTCGGCCTTGACCTTGAACTCATGATCATATTTCTGGACAAAGCCACGGGTCTCCATGTACCCGTTAAGCCTGGACAAGGCCTCTTCGGTATGGGCTATTCCGGAAAGGATAACCTGATTGTCCTTCTCGTAGTTGAAATCCGCAAACTGGACTCCTCGCAGCAAAAGGCCGAGCCCGCTGCCGTCATACCCTTCCTGCATGGCCTCCATGGCCTCAAGAACCTCATACGGAGAGAAGGGCGTACTTGAAGTTTTTAACGCTAAACGACACATGGATTACTCCTGAAAATCATTGCTGAACCCGAGTGTTCAGGTCAAACACAGGCCTGAACCGGCTCGAAACATTGGAAAACAGCACATACTCGAACACATTTATCACGGAGAAGCGAAGACGTTCACCAATCTGCCCGCAACGATCTTTATGAAAAATGTGGTCTGGAATGCCAAGACTGCAGACGGGACGAATACAAAAAAAGTTCCCTTGTGTCAAGGAGAAAGGAACGCCGGATTCTCAGGCGGGATGGGAAGGTCTGAAACGTGTAAAAAAAAATCCGGACGGCAGAAAAACCTGCGTCCGGATCTATGTATTGAGACGGGTCGGTCTACTTTGTGATTACCTCGGTAATATCGCGGGCTTTATCAATTTTGTCCTTGACCGCTGTTACCTCTTTAACTCCAGGCAGACTCTTTTTCAGATCCAGACCGGCATCCTCCACGTCATCAAGCCCCCGTTTAAACGAGCCGATCGCCTTGCCGAGGCCGGCACCGATCTCAGGGAGTTTTTTACCGCCAAAAAACAGAAAGGCAATTCCAAGTATGACTACAAGCTCCGGGGTACCAAGTCCAAACATGATCTTTTCCTCGCCAAAAAAATTAATCTACGTGGTGACAGTCCTTAAGCATCCTTATTTTCTTTTTCATCTTCAATGGATTTTGCGTTGTCATCATTTTTGGTCGCATCCTTAAAATTTCGAATGCCCTTGCCGATTCCACCACCAATTTCCGGCAATTTACCGGCCCCAAAAATAATAACAATAATGACCAGAATGATGATCAGTTCAGGCATTCCAAGACCGAACATGGTGTCACCTCATTTTTCTATATAAATTTTATTAATAGTTCGAACTGATGAACTCGTAAAAACTACATTTTTCTATATTCCCGCCTTCGCGGGAATGACGGAACAGGGAACTCCTTACGACACTGACAAAACCTTCAATCAGGTAACATAGCACCAAGAAACCAAGACTGTCAACAGACCATTATTTCATATCCTGAATTACCCGACCGATCTTCTCCATCTCGGTAAGCACGGCCTGTTCATCGAGGGTTTCGATTTTCCGGTTGCGCATGACCAGCTGACCATTGATTATCGAATGAACGACATCCCCGCCCCGGGCGGCATAGACCAAGTGAGAAACCGGGTTGTAGACCGGGGTCAGGTGCGGTTTATTCAGATCAAGGACAATCACATCGGCCTTCTTGCCGGGCTCCAGACTGCCGATCAGCGATTCCGCTCCCAGGGCCCGGGCCCCGCCCATGGTTGCCGCCCGCAGGGTAGTTGCAGCGTCCATGGCGGTAGGATCCATCCGCGCCACCTTGTGAATTTTAGCAACACTGTTCATCTCACCAAACATGTCGACATCATTGTTGGAGGCAGCACCGTCGGTACCGATACTCACACAGACTCCGGCATTAAGCATCTTCACCACCGGCGCGATACCCGAGGCCAGTTTCATGTTGGATTCCTGGCAATGGGTGACCTTAACTCCACGTTCAGCCATTAGCGCTATTTCGTCGTCTTCAACCATGACGCAGTGGGCGGCCAGCACCCGGTCATTCAACAGCCCCAGCTGTTCAAGATGCTGCACCGGACTGCAGTTGTAACGTTCTCTGCAGGTCTCCACTTCCTCCCGATTTTCCGAAAGGTGGATATGATAGATTACATTCCGCTCGCGGGCAACCTGAGCCAGCCGGGTCAGCAGTTCGGGTGAACAGGTGTAGACCGCATGAGGATTGACGGTAATGGTCAGCAGGTCATGGTTGTCATAGTCTGCAAACAGGTTTTCCATGTAGGTGAAACCGTTTGCGGGTTCACCATAATTGGGGGATGGAAAATCATACAGCACCTCACCGAGCCAGGCGCGCATGCCGGATTCTGCCACCGCCCTGGCTACATCGGAGGCAAACAGATACATATCACAGAAACTTGTCGTGCCGGATTTGATCATCTCACAGATGGACAACAGGGTGGAGTGGTAGACCATCTCGCCGCTGAGCTGTGCCTCGCGGGGAAAGATATAGTCCTGCAGCCACTGCATGAGCGGCAGATCATCGGCCAGACCGCGAAAGCAGCTCATGGCGGCATGGGTATGGGTGTTGACAAGTCCGGGCAAGATCAGGCCGTGCTCCTCAGTCAGTACATCGGCATCGGGATATTTTGTACTCAGTTCCGCACCATATCCGACCTCGACAATCCGGTCGCCCGCAATAACCAGGCCACCGTTTTCCAGGATGGAATTGTCCTCATCCATGGTCAGCAGGTATTTGCCCCTCACTATTTTTTTGGTTTTCTCCATGATCAGATTTTACGCAAGAGTGCTTGAAGCAACTGCTGCAACCGGGGTTCGGCACGCTCTGCGGCAGCGACAATATCTTCCAGCAGAATAGGCTCAAAGTTATCCGGATCGTTGACATTGGCGACCACGGACAGACCGAGCACCCGCAGGCCCCCGTGGATGGCGACCAGGATTTCGGGCAGCGACGACATACCGACCGCATCGGCCCCGATCATCCGCAGGTACCGGGTTTCAGCCGGGGTCTCCAGACTGGGCCCGGGAATACAGACATAGGTGCCGCCGGTGACCTCATCCAGTCCCAGCTCAGCAGCCGTGTCCAGAGCCAGGTTCAGCAATGCTTCATCATAGGGCTGGGAGAGATCGGGAAAGCGGGGGCCCCATTCATCGACATTGGGACCGCGCAGGGGATTTTCCGGCAGCAGGTACAGATGATCGTTCATGACCATGATGGTGCCCGGAGCGTATCCCGGGTTTAAGCCGCCCGAGGCATTGGTAATGATGGCGGTGTGCGCACCGAGCAGGGTAAGAACCCGGACAGGAAAGGCCACTTCCGGGGTTGAATAACCTTCGTAATAATGCAGACGTCCCTGGAGCAGGGCGACAGACTTGCCACCAAGCCGGCCCAGAATAAGATTTCCGGCATGGCTGGTGACGGTCGATTGTGGGAAATGAGGAATTTCCCGGTACGGGATGATGCAGGCGTCCGCCATGGAATCGGCCAGTCCGCCGAGACCGGTGCCCAGTTGAATCAGAATCTCCGGCTGAACCGGGAGCCGGGAGCGGAGAAAGTCGACCGCTTCCTCGACCTGTTGTCTGTACGGTTTACGGTTCAAAGTTCTGAGTTCTGAGTTCTGAGTTCTGAGTTCTGAGTTCTGAGTTCTGCATTCCCACGCAGAGCGTGGGAACGAGGGTTCACAGTTGACAGGCCCCTGAGGGTTCATCGTTGTCAGGCCTCTCGTTCCCACGCTCTGCGTGGGAATGCCTCATTTATGTCAAGGCGTGCGTACGGACATATTCCTTGATCTGGCCCACATCCGCATCCATGATCTCACACCGACTCTCTTTACCCTGCAGATTTGCCAGGGCCGGGGGCAGATCCACGTCCCTGCCGATGGCCTTCTGCACCGCATCGCCGAACTTGGCCGGATGGGCCGTGGACAGGCAGATCACCGGACGCTCACCGTCACCTAACTCCTGGGCTGCCTTTACCCCGACAGCGGTATGGGGATCAAGCAGATAGTCATGCTCCTTGAAAAAATCGGCAATGGTGGCAATAGTTTCGTCCTCGCTGACGCTGCGGGAGATAAAATCCTCGGCAACCCTCCCCTTCACGTCGGACAGGTCAATCCGACCGGTCTGAGCAAAGGCCTCCATGTCCGCTTTCACCTGAGCACTGTCTTTATCGCGCAGATAATATAAATATCGCTCAAAGTTAGAGGCTATCTGAATATCCATGGATGGGCTCGAAGTCGGGGTTACAGAGCCTGCGATTGAATAATCGCCCTCATGAACAAAGCGGGTCAGGATATCATTTTCATTGGTGGCAAGAATGAGACGGTTGATACATCCCTCGGGCAGCAGCTGTTTGGCGACAAAACCGGCAAAGATATCACCAAAGTTACCGGTGGGCACGGAAAAGTCAATCGACTCGGCCCCGGTCTTCCACAGCTTGCAGTACCCGTACACATAATAGACCACCTGGGCCAGAACCCGGGCCCAGTTGATGGAGTTGATTGCCCCGAGATGGTAGGCATCCTTGAATTCAAGATCACCAAAGATTTCTTTGACAATGGCCTGAGCGTCGTCAAAGGTTCCGCGTACAGCAATATTAAAGACGTTGGGGTCAACAACCGTTGTCATCTGCAGGGCCTGAATCGGGCTGGTCCGGCCGTCGGGATGCAAAATAAAAATATTGATCCCCTTCTTACCCCGCACCCCGTAAATGGCCGCACTGCCGGTATCACCCGAGGTGGCGCCGACAATATTCATAAAGCTGCCGCTTCGCTTGAGAATATATTCAAACAGGTTACCGAGCAGCTGCAGGGCCACGTCCTTAAAGGCCAGGGTCGGACCGTGGAACAGCTCCATGATGTACAGGTCGCCGACCTTGCGCACCGGCGTGACCTGGGGATGAGAAAAACTCGCATAAGAACGCTCCACGAGCTCATCAAGATCAAGCCTTGGTATATCATCAACAAACAGACTGAGGATTTCCAGGGCCAGATACTGATAGGGCAGATTTCGCCAGGAGTTGAGGGTTTCCTTTGAAACAGAGGGCAGGGTTTCAGGCAGCAGCAGACCGCCGTCACGGGCCAGGCCCATCATCACGGCATCCTGAAAACTGATGGGCTCAATTCCGCCCCGGGTACTTATGTATTTCATAATGCGGGTTCCGAGTTTCGAGTTTCGAGTTCCGGGTTTTGAGTTCCGGGTTTTGAGTTCAACACTTGAGCAGATTATCCCCTTCCATCTCCGCAGGTACGGGCAGATCCAGGATGGAGAGCATGGTCGGGGCAATGTCCTTGAGCGCCCCGCCGTTCTCAAGTCGGCAGCCTTTAAACTGATCGGCCACCAGAATAAGCGGTACCGGATTCAGACTGTGGGCGGTATACGGTTCACCGGTCTCCGGATTAACCATAATCTCGGCATTGCCGTGATCAGCGGTGATCAGCATGACCCCCTGCCTCTCCTGCATATATGATCGGATTCGTCCCAGGCACCGGTCCACAGTTGCACAGGCACGGATTGCGGCCTCAAGAACGCCGGTATGCCCGACCATGTCGCCGTTGGCAAAATTGAGAATAACCACGTCAAAGGGGGTACCGACTTCCTCATTTTCCTGCAGGGCATCAAGCAGGGCATCGGTTACCGCCTCGGCACTCATCTCCGGTTTGAGATCATAGGTGGCTACGTCCCGGGGCGATTCAATCAAGATGCGTTCCTCACCGGGAAAGGGCTCTTCCTCGCCGCCGTTAAAGAAATAAGTCACATGGGCGTACTTCTCGGTTTCGGCAATCCGCAGCTGATGAAGCTTGTGACGGCTGAGTTCCTGGCCCAGGATATGGGTCAGGGTCTGGGGCGGGAAGGCAATGGGAAAAGTAAAATCCGCCTCGTATTCGGTCATGGTGACCATTTCCAGGAGTTCAGGTCGACTCCCAGCATCAAAGGCCTGGAAATCGCTATCGGTAAAGGCATGGCAGAGTTCACGGGCCCGATCGGCCCGAAAATTAAAAAAGATCACCCCGTCGCCGTCACCCACTGTTCCTGCAGCGGCACCGCCCGCATCAACGATCACGGTCGGGGCAATAAACTCATCGGTTTCCTGCCTATCGTAGGCATCCTGCACCGCCTGAACCGGATCGACGGCGGTCATCCCCTGCCCCGCCACCAGCGCCTGCCAGGCCTTTCCCACCCGATCCCAGCGCTTATCCCGGTCCATGGCCCAGTACCGTCCGCTGACGGTCGCCACCTTGCCGCAGCCGATGTTCTCCATCTCGGCCACCAACTGCTGCATGTAGTCAAGACCGGATGAGGGCGGGGTATCACGGCCATCCATGAAGCAGTGGACGAAGACACGATCCAGCCCTTTTTTCTTACACATACCGAGCAGGGCAAAGAGATGGTTGATATGAGAATGCACGCCGCCGTCGGAGAGCAGGCCCATGAGGTGGAGCGTGCTGCCGGCGGTTTTCACCCGGTCCATGATCTTGCCCAATACTTGATTGTCGACAACGGCACCGGAATCAATATCACGGTTTATCCGGGTATAATCCTGGTACACGATGCGACCGGCCCCGATATTGAGATGGCCGACCTCGGAATTTCCCATCTGCCCTTCCGGCAGACCGACAAGTCCATTATGGGCGACAAGAGTCGTACTCGGGTACCCAGCGGTCCACCGGTCCATGTTCGGGGTATCGGCAACGGCAACCGCATTGGTCGGGCTGTTGTCGGCAATACCCCAGCCATCCAGAATAGCCAGCAGTAAAGGGGTGTTCTTACCCATGTTCAACTCTCGTCAATTGAAAGCAATTCACTGAGTTCAATCCTGGGCGCATCGTGCCACAACCCTTCCAGATCATAAAACTCACGTTTATCCTTATAGAAAATATGCACCACCACATCGCCGAAATCAAGCAGCACCCAAAGGCCTTCCCGCAGCCCTTCGCTATGTTTGCTGGAAACCCGTTTGGAACGGAGCTCGCTTTCGATGGCCTCAGCCAGGCCCTGGACATGGCGGGTGGAATGACCGCTCATCAGGATAAAGTAATCAGTAAACGAGGACAACCCCCGTACATCAAGCACAGTCAATCCTTCCGCTTTGGTCTCATCCGCAACCCGGACACAGGTGGCGGCAAGCTCTTGACCACTTTTTTCAGTATATTCTTTTTTCAGTTTTCTCATATTTTCGAGTTTGGAGTTTTGAGTTTTGAGTTCCGTGTTTTATTTCAAGTTGTAAAATTTTGCACCTGACACCTGACACCTGACACCTGACACCTGACACCTGACACCTGATCTTAGCCGTTGGCCGCCTTTTTGCCGCCTTTTCTTTTTCTGGGTGGAAACTCAAAGCCCAGTTTCCCCTTATCGTCAAGAACCAGATAGGCATCAAAGGGTCTTTTTTTCTTGGAGATAAATCCGTTAATCAAATCCGTCTTGCCCTTGTTCAACAGCTGTTCAATATGATCCGGGTCAATGCGACGCCCAAGAATCATTTTTGAGATCCGCAACCCTTTCTTGGCATCTCCGGTCAAGGCCGATTCCGACATAAAGGCGGCCGGAGTCTCATAGACCTTGGTCTGATCAATCGGTGAGAGGCCAAGCGGTTCCTGCTGTTTGATCTCATCCACATCGAGCTGATCGGTGGAATCGGCAAAAAGAAACTCTATCTTGGAGTTGTTGAGCCTGACCGAAGCGGTGAACGGTTTGCCCTTTTTGGAACGGAAATCCGCAAACGGGCCAATAGTCTCCCCCTTGACCAGACGAACCACTTCATCCTCGTCCATTATCCTGCCGCCCAGCACTTTGCGGATAAGAATTTTTTTATCCTCAGACGCATAGGCAGTGGCGGTCTCAAAAAATTTCACTCCATCCACCGGCGAAAACGGCGCCTCTTTGGGTTTGGTCTCATCACCGTTTTTGACTTTGGCGACAATGGAACTTGTCATCTCCCGGATCTCGGCCATGAACTGTTCACGGGTCATGGCGCCTTTCAGGATCTGGTTGAGTTTATACTCCCATTCACCGGTCATCTCCGGCGAGGCCAGTACGTCTATATGCTTGTCCGTGAGTAGAGACAGCAGCTCAAAGGCCTTACCGGTGGGGATCAGTTCCCGCGCCTCCCGGCTGACATATTTTTCATTGATCAGTTTTTCAATGATGGCGGCCCGGGTGGCCGGAGTACCCAGTCCCCGATCCTTCATGGCCTCGGCCAGTTCATCGTCATCAATCAGTTTGCCGGAGTGTTCCATGGCAGAGAGCAGCGTTGCCTCTGAAAACCGTGGCGGTGGCTTGGTCTGATATTCCTGCAGATCGATTTCATGGCAGGAAACGGGTTTCCCCTCCGGCAACGGCTGCAGGGTTTTTTCCTTTTCATCACCGCTGCCGGTTTGAGCCCCGTATACAGCCTTCCAACCGGCCTCGACCAGGATCTTACCCTCGGTGAGAAAAGTTTCCTTCTCAACCACGGACAGCCGCCGGGTGTTATGAAAGACTGCCGAGGGAAAAAAGACCGCCAGAAAACGCTGAACAATCATCTGGTATATTTTCTGTTCCGGCTCGGACAGACTTTTGGGCAGCTGTGAGGTGGGGATAATGGCAAAATGATCGCTGATCTTTTTATCATTAAAGATCCGTTTGCTCTTCTTGACATATTTTTTCTGCAGAGCCTCGGCGGCAAAACGGCCGAACTGCCATCCCTGCTGGCTGGTGACCACTTTTTTCACTTCAGGCAGATAATCCTCGGGCAGGCATCGGCTGTCGGTTCTCGGATAGGTAACCAGTTTATGCCGTTCATACAGGGCCTGGGTCAGGGCCAGGGTGTTCTTGGCCGAGAACCCGAACCGGCTGTTGGCTTCCCGCTGCAGCAAGGTGAGATCATAGAGCGGCGGCGAACTCTGGGTCGTTTTTTTTGCCGTTTCCTCGACCACAGCCTCTTTGCCCTGACATTTGTCAACAATCGACTGGGCCTGCTCCTTATCCCAGAGCCGGTTCTGGCGGCCGTGAGGATGTTCCGGATCCTTTGTAAACTCGGGATCAATCCAGACCCCCTCGTAGCTGACATCAAGGCTGCGAAACTCGGCGTGTAGTTCAAAATAATCCGTTGGCTTAAAGGCCCGCCGTTCCGCCTCCCGCTTGACCATCAGGGACAGGGTCGGAGTCTGCACTCTGCCGCAGGGCGTCTTTCGGAAACCGCCGAACCGTGAATTATAACAGGTCAGGGCTCGGGTGGCGTTGATGCCGATCAGCCAGTCCGCCTCGGAGCGACAAAGGGCCGTATCCTCCAGAGTAAGCATTTCCTCATTGTCACGCAGATGGGCAAGTCCTTTACTGATGGCATTCTGGGTCATGGACTGCAGCCACAGGCGACGGATGGTCTTCCCTTCAACAGAGCGGGTTGAGGCCTGTTTGAGGATATACTTAAAAATCAATTCACCCTCGCGACCGGCATCACAGCCGTTGACAATCACATCAACATCCCGGCGGCGAATCAACTTGGACAGGGCGTTAAATTGGGATTTAGTCCCGGGCAAAACGGCTAAGGGGAAAGGAGAAGGAAGAATGGGCAGATTATCCAAAGTCCACTTTTTGAACTCGGGATTGATTTCCTCTGGATAGGCGATGGAGACCAGGTGGCCGATGGCGTAGGAGACTATATAGTCACCGCCCTCGAAATGAGTCTTTGTTTTTGTAAACTTGCCGGGCAGAGCCTTGACAATATCAGCGGCAACGCTGGGTTTTTCAGCGATGATCAGTGTTTTTCCCATGAAAAAAAATCCAAATAAAAAAGATAAAAAGACTGGTTATAAAAAATCAGGACAGAGAGGATACAAAGTTCCGGACTGCCCCGTGAAAGGTTTCAGGCTGATCGAGATAACAGGGATGGGGCGTACCTTCAATGATGACCCGCTTGGCTCCTGCAATAGCTCCAAGCAGAATATCACTGTTATATTTTTTGACACAATATCAGTCATTTAATGATTTTCCCTTCTCTAAAAGCTCTTCAAGTAAGCACCTTTTTTTCTGTTGTTTTCTCAATAATTTGCTGACAACAAGTAAGCGACATCGGTCTCTTTGTCAACGATGAGAATGAAAAGCGATGGATTGAGTTGTTGTTTACATTGCCCGAAGATGCCCCTCTGCCCCTTGCGATACTTTAAAAATCTCTAGTTCTCTTTGTCACATTAAGGGTTCGCTCAGAAATAACTTCGTAGAGATGAGGTGTAATGTGGACATTTAGAGAAGTGATCTGATTGCATGCAACCGCAGGCGTAGCAGGGCTACGTCGAGGATTGTATAATTGAAGATCGCTTTTCTAAATGTTCA
>JAJRQC010000168.1 GCA_024280455.1 Deltaproteobacteria bacterium
CCCGCACGTCGTAGCCGGGCATGGGCTTGGTGGGTGAGCCCGGCTTGACCGGAAACTGTTCAATCCCCATCGGATTACCGACAATGGCCCAGGCGGTTTCGGTCTGCCACCAGTGGTCGATGACCGGTATATCCAGCATTTCCTTGCCCAGTGGTAGGTGTCAGGATCCAGCCGTTCTCCGGCCAGCAACAGGGCCTGGAAACCGGAAAGGTCATATTGTTTGAGCAATACGCCCTCGGGATCTTCCTTTCTGATTGCCCGAAAGGCGGTGGGGGCCGTGAACATCACCTTGACCTTATGCTGATTAATCACCCGCCAGAAGGCTCCGGCATCGGGCGTGCCGATAGGCTTGCCCTCATAGACAATAGTCGTGCAGCCGTACAGCAACGGCCCGTAGACGATATAGGAATGCCCGACCACCCAACCCACATCCGAGGCCGCCCAGTAGACATCGCCGGGCTCGACGTTATAGATATTTTTCATCGACCAGTTAAGGGCCACGGCATGACCACCGTTATCCCGCATGACCCCCTTGGGCATTCCGGTGGTACCTGATGTATACAGAATATACAGCGGGTCAGTGGCCTGAACCGGAACACAATCCACAGGTGCCGCAGCGTCCACAACGTCCTGCCAGGAGATATCCCGCTCTTTTGTCAGGTCAGCCGGGACAAAATCGCGCTGAAAGACGATACATTTTTCCGGTTTATGACTGGACTGCTCAATGGCTGAATCCACCAGCGGTTTATAGGCCAGGGTCTTTTTACCTTCAATCGCACCCGAGGCAATGACAATTGCTTTCGGTTGGGCATGGTCGATTCGGATGGCCAGCTCGTTGGCGGCAAAACCACCGAAGACCACCGAGTGAACGGCACCGAGACGGGCACAGGCCAGCATGGAGACCAGGGCTTCGGGTATCATCGGCATATAAATAATAACGGTATCGCCTTTCTGCACACCCTGATTGCGAAGACCGCCGGCAAAGACGGACACCTGCTCTTGCAGTTGACGATAGGAAATCTTGCGAATGGTATCGGTCACCGGAGAATCGTAGATTATGGCCGCCTGATCACCACGTCCGTTTTCCACGTGCCGGTCAACGGCGTTATAACAGGTGTTCAGCTCGCCGCCCCGAAACCATCGGTACTGGGGTGGATTGGATCGATCAAGGACCGTATCCCACTTTGTGTACCAGTCAATCCCCTCTGCAGCCTCGGCCCAAAATCCTTCCGGATCTTCAATACTCTCCTGAAACACTGCCTCGTATTCGCCCATCTTTTCTCCTCTAAAATAGGTTACGACTAACGGCTCAAAGATACCCTTCTGTAGTACAACTTATACCCAATTGACTCCTGCTCGACAAGGGGAAGCCTTTTCTTTCAAGTATTTTTCTTGTTATCATCAAAAAGCGATGCTAGTATTTCATCATGAAAGTACACCAGAGATACTTTACCGGCTCCGTACTTTTTTTTGCCGGCCTGCTGTTCTGTTTCCTGTGTATAGATCTGCAGCCGATTCTTGCGGCAAATACTTCACCCGACGCCTTTACAATCATCAAGGTCAGAAAACGACTGGCCAAAGAGCTTCTTCCCCAGGTACAAACCGTTCTCTCACCTACCGGTCGATCCTCGGTCGACACAATCTCTAATGCAATCATCGTCTCCGATACCCCGGAGGCGGTGGCAAATATTCAGCGACTGATAGCACGCCTCGACAGGCCTGTTCCCCAGGTCACTCTTCGCCTGCGGTACCGACAGGCAGGCACGAAAACCCGTTCCCTGTCCACAGCCGGCGGCATCAGTGGCGGTGACAGCGGACTGCGAATGCATACCGACACATTCAATCAAAGCCAGACCCTTCAACTCACTCTCAGCTCAGGTAGCAGCGGCTACCTTATGGTCGGCCGCGACATCCCCTTCACCGGCTACCTGCTGGATCTCTGTGACCGTTACGGCTACCAGTTTGGCTGGCTGACCCGGTACAAACGGGTTGAAAGCGGATTTGAAGTACATGCCGTTGCTCTGGGCTCCAGGGTGGATTTAACCCTGGTACCCCAGCTATCCTTTGACGACAGTCGGGAAATCCGCTTTACCAAGGCAGCCACCCGAATCACGATTCCCGTTGACACCTGGGTGTCGGTAGCCGCTTCCGACGCCGGAACGGATCTGGTGTCCGCTGCAATTATAACGGCAAATGGACAGAGCAACCGTCGGGCCATGATGATTGAAGTCAAGGCCCGGGTCAGGAATTAAGAATTAATAATTAGAGGTTATGGGTTGGAAGTTAGGGCAAAAAAAACTCCGTGCTCCGGGAGTACATTTAAACTCAAGGAATTCTTATATGCCTGATATACCAAGTATCTGCTGTTACTGCGGCTGTGGATGCGGCCTGTACCTGCACGTGGAACATGGCCGGGTTACCGGTGTGAGCCCGAGTCGAAGCCATCCAGTCTCCAGAAACAATCTCTGTGTCAAGGGCTGGCATGTTCACGAATATATCCACCATTCCGATCGGCTGACAAGGCCGTTGATTCGGCAGCATGACAGGTTGCGGCCGGCCTCGTGGGATGACGCCCTGGATCTGATTGCTGAAAAACTGACTGCGGTAAAAGAGCAGTACGGATCCGATCGAATCGGCGTGCTGTCGTCGGCAAAATGCAGCAACGAAGAAAATTATCTGCTGCAGAAATTTACCCGGATCTCCTTGGGCACCAACAACATCGATCACTGCGCCCGGCTCTGACACGCCTCGACGGTGGCAGGTCTTGCCACCACTTTCGGTTCCGGCGCCATGACCAATACCATCAATGAGCTGGAAGAGGCACAGGTCATCCTGGTGTCCGGATCCAACACTACCGTAACCCATCCCCAGGTGGCACGGCGTATCTTTGATGCCGTTGACCGGGGTGCCAAGCTGATCGTTATTGACCCCCGTAAGACAAAAATTGCCCGCCATGCCCACATTCACTTGCAGATCAGGCCTGGTACCGACATTCCACTTTTAAATGCAATAATGCGCTGCATTCTTGATGAAAATCTGATCGACGACCTGTTCATTGAAATGCGGACGGAAAATTATCTGGCTATGTGCGATCTGCTGCTCCGGGTCGACCTGAACCAGGCTGCTGAGATTACCGGAGTTGCCGCAGACGACATTGCCCAGGCAGCTCGAATGTATGCCAGGGCCCAACGCTCGACCATCTGTTACTGCCTGGGCGTAACCCAGCACACCTGCGGCACGGCAAACGTTAAGAGCTATGCCAACCTGGCCATGCTTACCGGCCATGTGGAGCAGGAGTTCACCGGAGTCGATCCCCTGCGCGGCCAGTATAACGTCCAGGGCGCCTGCGACATGGGGGCCCTGCCCGGAGGTTTTCCTGGGTATCAGGCTGTTGCCGACCCTGAGAACAGAAAAAAATTCGAGGAGGCCTGGGGCTGTACACTTCCGGAGAATCCCGGCCTGACCGTGATCGAAATGACCCATGGCGGACCGGATGAAAAACGCCTGCAGGCCATGTTTATCATGGGCGAAAACCCCATGCTGTCCGATCCGGTTCTCGACCGGGTACGAACCAGCCTGCAGGGGCTGGATTTTCTGGTGGTCTCGGACATCTTTCTCACCGAAACCGCTGAGCTTGCCGACGTAGTGCTGCCGGCCGCCTGTTTTGCTGAAAAGACGGGCACCGTGACCAATTCCGAACGAAGGGTACAACTCAGCCATAAGGCGGTTGACCCACCCGGAGAGGCCAGAGCCGACGGCTGGATCATCCAGGAGATCTCCACCCGGATGGGGTACCCCATGCAGTATGAATCCCCACGGGAAATCATGGAGGAGATATGTCTGCTGACCCCGATCTACGGTGGCATCTACCATGACCGCCTCCATGCCTCCTGGGGGTTGCAGTGGCCCTGCCTGGACCGTAACCATCCCGGCACACCCTTTCTCCATAAATACAACTTCACCCGAGGATTCGGCCGATTCGAACCGGAACAGCATGTACCACCGGTTGAACCTGCAGATAACGAATTTCCCTTTGTCCTCATCACCGGCCGCAGGTACCATCAGTATCACACCGGCACAATGACCAGGCGCAGTGTAACCCTCACGCGTGAACGCGACACCTCGTTGCTGGATATGCACCCGGAAGACGCAAAAGAACTCGGCCTGGCGGATGGTTGTCGAATCCGGGTCCGTTCCCGTCGGGGCAGCGTGCCCTTTACCCTCCATCTCAGCACACAGATGGACCGTGGCGAGCTGTTCAGCGACTTTCACTTCCATGAATCTCCTACCAATATTCTGACCCTGGCCGACAGTGACCCCGAGGCCAAGTGCCCGGAATATAAATGCTGCGCCGTCGCCGTGGAGGTGGATCATGATTGAAACCCAAACCCTGCATAAGGATTACCTCCGGCCTCTTTTGCGCAAACTCGGCAAACAATACAGATTGGTCGGCCCAGTACGCAACCGATTCGGTGACACTCTGTATATTGAGATTACCGACCTTGACCGGGTCGATATCGACCTCAAGCATCAGCCTCAGAATTCACTTAAGTCCTTTTTCTTTCCGCAGACCGAGCCGCTGGCCAGCTATATTGTCGATACGGAACCCTTGTCGCCGACACAACTGTACAGTTTTCATCCACTGCTGCCGGAAAATCGACCAACGCTCTACTTCGGAGTTCGTTCCTGCGACCTGTTTGCCGTCCTCTACATGGATATGATTTTTCTCGGCGGCAAACACAGGGACATCTATTATGAACAACGGCGCCGGGGCGCAGTTTTTATTACCCTGGGCTGTAATGAACCCTTTGCCAACTGTTTCTGTAACGCCACCAGAAACGGGCCGTTCCTCGAATTCGGTTTTGACCTGCAGCTCACCGATCTCGGCCCGGCCAGGAACAGCTATTTTGTCGAAGCCGGCAAGGCCAACGGGGTCAAAATTGTAAGAAAATGGGCCCGCTTTTTTACGGTCTCCACAAAAGAAGATCGTCGGTTTCAATATCAGGCCGCCCTGGAGGCCCGGGGCCTGTTCAAACAACTTGTCCATGTGGATCTTGCCTGTCAGGAGCTCGAAAAAGGATGCGAACCGGAGGATGTCCTTACGGATTTCTCACAGCGCTGCCAGGACTGCGGCGGCTGTGCCTTTATATGCCCGACCTGCACCTGTTTTTCCATTACCGATCAGGCTCGGGATCAGGGCAGTGGAGAGCGCATCCGTTCCTGGGACGGGTGCACCTTTGCCGGATTTACCCGCATGGCCGGAGGCCATAACCCGATCGACATGCGGCGTCATCGCATTCGCAAACGTTTTTTCCACAAGCTCAAGCATGATGTTCAGAAGCATGGACGTCCCAGCTGTGTAGGTTGTGGCCGCTGCGTAGACATGTGTTTCGGCGGAGTTGATATTATCCGTTTTATAAATGCAATAACCGAGGCCGGCGACCTGGGCCGGGGAAAAAAACGTGGAGTATGACACCTATCCGTCCTGCAGCCTGGATGCCCGCAGACAGGCCCAGGCCGGTCGAGACAACATTTACCTGCCCGACCAGGCAATCATCCGTAACATCATCAGGGAAAACAGTCTGGTCAACACCTATGAGCTGACCCTGGTCGATGAGCTGGCCAACCACCGTTTCTCCTTTCAGCCGGGCCAGTTCATGATGATTTCCATGCCCCATCTTGGCGAAGCGCCGATCTCCTTTTCCTCAAGTCCGGACGGTGAAGATGGATTTTCCCTGACCATCCGCAACTCCGGTCGCCTGACGGCTGCAGTGCAGCAACTGCGGGCCGGCGACATTATAGGTGTTCGCGGCCCCTATGGCCGACCTTTCCCGGCAGATCGTCTGGAAGGGAAAAACCTGCTCTTTGTTGCCGGCGGTATCGGTCTTGCCCCGTTACGGCCGCTGATCGAATACTGGCTGTCTCGGCCGGACGAGGCCGGCAACTTAACGATGTTCTACGGCAGCAGAACTCCGGAAGAATTTTGTTTTAACCGGGATTTTTCACGCTGGGAACAAAACGGCCTGAACCTTCGCCTCACCGTTGACCAGACTGCAGAAGAATGGGACGGTTCCGTCGGCCTGGTCACCAGCCTGCTGGATGGATATACGATTGATGATGAGACCATGGCCCTGGTCTGCGGCCCGGGAATTATGATTCGTTTTGTTTTTAAGCAACTGCAGGCCATGGGCATGAAGGCCGAAAACATCATCACCACCCTTGAAAGACACATGAAGTGCGGGGTGGGCATCTGCGGTCACTGTCACATGGAAGAGAAACTGGTCTGTATTGACGGGCCGGTTTTTACAGCGGCTGAACTCCCGGACCCGGACAACCCGTAAACTTCAAGCAAGAAAGGATATAAATCCAGTGACCGATTACACCCCATGACCCATCATATAGAGTTTCAACCAGCAGGAAAAACCGTTGAAGTTGAAGACGGCACCCCTATTATCCGGGCCGCCCGCCGGGCCGGGCTGTACATCAATGCCTCTTGCGGCGGCACCGGGGTCTGCGGTAAATGCCGGATACTGCTTGAATCCGGTACGGTTGCGGAAGGGATCAGTGAAAAATTCTCTCCTGAAGATATAGCCAAAGGTATCCGTCAGGCCTGCACGGCAAAGGTCACCGAAAATGTCGTGGTCCGGATCATTGATGCAAGCGGCCTGAAAAAAGGACAGCTCGGCACCGAGGTACCGGAACGACACCAGGCCGGAAAGCATACCTTTGATATTAATGAGTTCCGCGAAGCCGGCATCTTCACCCCGCCGGTGGAAAAATTCTTTCTTGAACTGCCCCGGCCTGACGCAATCGACCACAGATCCGATGCCTCCCGCGTTATCCTGGCCATGCGGGAGCAGTATGAAGAGCGTCATATCCAGATTGGTCTCAGTGTCCTGCGCCGTCTTCGAAGAACCATCCGGGAAGATGATTTTCGCATCACTACCACCCTGGCCCGCCCGGTGAACAATGACTCCCGTTCCCGCCTGACCCATATTCAATCCGGGAACTGGTCAAAACGGAATTACGGCCTTGCTGTTGATGTCGGCACCACAACCGTGTACGGCCAGCTTCTTGACAAAAATTCAGGAAAAATTCTTGCAGAAGGAGGCGGATACAATAACCAGATCAGCTACGGTGAAGATGTTATCTCCAGGATGATCTATGCCGAAAAAGACGACGGCCTGACCCATATGCATGATCTGGTCACCGAGAGCATCAACGAAATTATTACCCGCCTGCTCAAAAAACAACGGGTTGCCCGCGATGAAATATCCTCCATCACCTTGGCCGGCAACACGGCCATGACCCATCTGCTGCTGGAGCTTGAACCCCATAATATCCGCCGGGCGCCCTATGTGCCGGTCTCTAATTTCTATCCCCCGATCCGAGCTGTCGATATCGGGCTAAACCTCGCCGACCATGCAACCGCCCTCATATACCCTGCGGTTTCCAGCTATGTTGGTGGTGATATCGTTGCCGGGGTCATGGGCTCGGGCATGTACCGTACGGAAAAAATCACTCTGTTCATTGATATCGGCACCAACGCGGAAATCGTCATCGGTAACCGGGAATGGCTGGCCAGTGCCGCCTGTTCTGCCGGCCCGGCCTTTGAGGGGGGAGGCATCCTGCACGGCATGCGCGCCGCAGCCGGGGCCATTGAAGACTTTTCCATCGACTCCGAAACCCTGGAGCCCATGAGCATGACCATTGACTCCAAACCGGCCCGGGGTATCTGCGGATCCGGCCTGCTGGTCATGATCGCCGATCTCTTTGAGGCCGGGGTCCTTGACCAGCGGGGCCGTTTTATCCGCGATCGGGAACACCCGCGCCTGCGTGAAGGACGCAGCGGTATGGAATACGTAGTTGTCTGGGAGGAAGAATCGGGTATTGAACAGGATCTTGTCCTGACCGAAGTGGATATAGACAACTTTATCCGGGCCAAGGGCGCCATTTATGCCGGTATCCAGACCCTGCTGACCGAGGTAGGGCTGACGGTTGGTGATCTTGAGCAGGTCATTCTGGCCGGCGGATTTGGTTCCTATATTGATCTGGACAGTGCGGTAACCGTCGGTCTGCTGCCGGAAATGGATATCGGTAAGATGATGTATGTCGGCAACGGCTCACTCATGGGCTGCCGGATGAGTGAACTCAGCAACCATATCCGCCGGGATGTGGTCGCCGCTATCCAGCGGATGACCGGCTTTGAACTCTCAGAGGTTCCCGCTTACCGGGACCAGTATGTGGCCTCCCTGTTTCTGCCCCACACCGACACCACGCTCTTTCCTGAAACCGAGCGCAGACGACAGGCCCGGGCGGGATAAGGATAAACCAGCATGGCTGGACCAGGATTTTTAACGTCACAGCCACAACCAAGCATGAAAATAGCCCTGGATCGACATCACTTCGTGGGCGATTTTCGGATAAACATATGAAAAACATCCGGAACCAGAGGAACACGCTATGGATTTAGAAAAACTCCTGTCAAAAGCAGATCAGCTCTATCTGGATCGCCGTCGCTTTGTCAAAGGCATTGCTGCCGGGAGTGCTATGCTGGGACTAGGCCTGTCACCGCAACGCCTGCTGGCCCTGACAGAACCGTCACCGGGCCAACCCTCCCTGCGCGGTACAACATTCAAGCTGACCATTGCTCCGCAAAAGGTCAACATCACAGGAAAAGAACGCTTTGCCACTGCGGTCAACGGAACAGTTCCGGGCCCTACCCTGCGCTGGCGGGAAGGTGACCGGGTACGTCTGGATGTCACCAACATGCTGGCCGAGTCCTCCTCCATTCACTGGCACGGTATCATCCTGCCGACCGCCATGGACGGGGTACCGGATATAAGTTTTGACGGCATTGCCCCGGGCGGCACCTATCATTACAAATTTGACGTCAGGCAGAGCGGCACCTACTGGTATCACAGCCATTCCGGTTTCCAGGAACAGAGTGGACTGTACGGCCCAATCATCATCGACCCCCGGGAGCCCGAACCTTTCACCTATGACAGGGAATACGTTGTCATGCTCTCGGACTGGTCCGACGAACAGCCGAAAACCATCTATCACAAGCTCAAGAAGATGAGCGATTATTACAATTTTTCCGAGCGTACTCTGGGCGATCTATTTCGCGAAATAGATCGCAAAGGTCTGGCAAAGACCTGGTCAGCCCGGTCCATGTGGAACCGGATGCGGATGAGCGACCGGGACATCTCCGATGTAACCGGCTACACCTATACCTTCCTGATGAACGGACAACCTCCAGCGGCTGACTGGACCGGCCTGTTCAAACGGGGGGAACGGATACGGCTGCGCATTATCAACGGCTCGGCCATGACGTTTTTTGATCTCCGCATCCCCGGTCTTAAGATGCAGGTGGTAGCGGCTGACGGCCAGAACATCGAGCCGGTCACCGTGGACGAATTCCGCATCGGCGTGGCCGAGACCTATGACGTTATCGTCGAGCCTCGCAATGATCAGGCGTACTGCATCTTTGCCCAGGCCATCGACCGGACCGGGTATGCCTGCGGCACACTGACCCCTGATCCAGCCCTGAGGGCCGAAGCACCGAACCTTGATCCTTACCCGATCCTGACAATGACCGACATGGGCATGTCCATTGCCGGCACGGAAACAATGGGTTCCATGGACCATGGTGCCATGAAAATCGACACTAAAAATAAACGAGGCCCGGCCGGTACCGGCAGTGATGCACCTGTAGTGCATGCAAAAACCGAGTTCGGCCCCCAGGTGGACATGCGGACAATGGACCCGCAATACCGACTTGATGACACGGGTGTGGGACTGCGCAACAACGGGCGCAGGGTGTTGACCTATGCCGACCTGCGCAACCTCTACCCCACCCCGGACCCGCGTGATCCGGAACGGGAAATCCAGCTCCACTTGACCGGCAACATGGCACGGTATATGTGGTCCATCAACGGCATCAGGTATGCTGATGCCGATCCGCTGCTGTTTAACTACGGAGAACGACTGCGTATCACCTTTGTCAACGACACCATGATGAACCATCCCATGCACCTGCACGGAATGTGGAGTGATCTGGAAACAGGCGACGGCAGCCATATCCCGCGCAAACATACGGTGACGGTTCAACCCGGTTCAAAAATCAGTTATCTCGTAACCGCCGACGCCATGGGCAGCTGGGCCTTTCACTGCCACCTGCTCTATCACATGCTGGCAATGTTTCGCAAAGTGACCGTGAGCTGAGGAACAATGATGAAAAAATACTGCTTTACACTGCTGTTGGTTCTGTTAGCCGTACCTGTATATGGGGGCATGGAAGATGACCCGCTGCTTGCCAAACTGATGGTTGACCAGCTTGAATACCGGTTTGGTGACGGCGACAATCCTCTTGTCTGGGATGCCCAGGGCTGGATAGGAAAGGACCTGAATAAACTGTGGATCAGAAGCGAAGGCGAATATCTGCACGACCGAATTGATGAAACTGAGCTGCAACTGCTCTACAGCAGGGCCATTGCCCCGTTCTGGGACGCCCAGATCGGCTGGCGTGGTGATCTGGAGCCAAACCCAACCCGAAACTGGCTGGCCCTTGAACTGGAAGGGCTGGCCCCCTATTTCTTTGATGTTGAGGCATCTGTTTTCCTGGGCGAGAACGGGCGCACGGCTGCCCGCCTCAAGCTGGAATATGAATTTCTCTTCACCCAGAAGCTCATCCTGGTACCGGAATTTGAAGTCAACCTGTACGGCAAAGATGACCCGGCTGTTGGTATCGGTTCCGGATTTTCCGACATGGAGGCCGGATTGCGGCTGCGCTATGAAATTCGCCGGGAATTCGCCCCCTATATCGGTGTCAACTGGTTACACCTCTTCGGTGATACCGCCGATTATGCAGCAGAAGAGGGAAATGATATGGATACGGTTCAGTTTCTGGTGGGTATCAGGACCTGGTTTTAGCCCGCATCTTTTTTTCCAGCTCGACAATGAGATAGGCCACCACTCCTGCCAGCGTAATTCGTATCCAGGAGTCGACACCTATGGCCGTACTCTGAAACAACCTGTTCATGAAGGGCAGATAGGTATAGATGATCTGCAAAAACAGCATTCCACTCACCCCGGCAAAGACCCATATATTGGAAAATAAACCGAGCTCAAAGACCGACTTACTCAATGATCGGCAGTTGAACAGGTAGAACAGCTCAATGACGATAAAGGTGTTGACCGCCACCGTCCGTGCCTGCTCAAGAGGGGCGCCTGCTCTCAGTTCCCACTCAAAGAGGCCAAAGGATCCGACAAGCAGCAGAGTACCCACCAAAAAAATCCTGATAATCAGCTCTCCGCTGAGGATCGGCGTTTTCGGGTTCCGCGGCATTCGCTGCATGATGCCGGGTGCCTTTGGTTCAAAGGCCAGCATCAGACCGAGAAACCCGGCCGTTGTCATGTTGATCCAGAGGATCTGTACCGGCAGGATGGGCAAAGTAAGGCCAAACAAAATCGCCGCCATGATGACCAGTCCTTCTCCAAGGTTGGTGGGCAGAGTCCAGACGATAAACTTGGTCAGGTTATCAAACACGCCGCGTCCCTCCTCGACTGCGGCTTCAATGGAACTGAAGTTGTCATCGGTGAGGACCATGTCGGCAGCTTCCCTGGAAACATCGGTACCGGTTATACCCATAGCCACCCCGATATCGGCCTGTTTCAACGCCGGGGCATCATTGACTCCGTCACCGGTCATGGCAACCACATGGCCTCTGGCCTGCAGAGCCCTGACCAGACGAATCTATGCTCCGGGGTTGCCCTGGCAAAAACAGCTGTTTTTTCTACAACTTCAATCAACTGCTCATCGGTGATTGTTTCCAGCTCCCGGCCGGTGAACACCGCTTCCCGCTCCGGGCCATCCCGACTATCTGCAAAAATACCGATCTGCCCGGCGATGGCAGCTGCAGTTTCCGGATGATCACCGGTAATCATCTTGACCTTGACTCCGGCTGCCCGACATTTCCTGATCGCTGCCACCGCTTCGGGCCTGGGTGGATCAATCATGCCCTGCAGACCGATAAAAACCATGGCATCGGCTATATCCCGGTGCTGTATTTCCGTGGTTTCCGGGTCGAGCTCCTTGCGGGCAAACCCAAGTACACGCAGGCCCCTGGCCGCCATATTGGTGACCTCCTGCTGGATCGCTTCACTATCCAATGGCACGGAATCGCCCTTGTCGTCAAGCATTGCCGAGCATTTTGCAAGCACCTGCTCTACTGCGCCTTTTATATAGACGATACGTGGACGGCCGATACCGGTATCATGAAGCGTGGCCATGTACTGATGGAGGGATTCAAAGGGAACGGCATCAAGACGGGGATATCGTTTTTTTGTCTCCTGCTCATCAAAACCGCCCTTGGCCGCGGCCGCCAGCAAGGCGCCCTCGGTGGGATCACCCTGAACCAGCCAGTTGCCGTCCTTTTCGAGCAGCAGGCTGTCATTGCACAACACGCCTGCCAGCAGGCACTCGTGCAAGGCAGTCGCCTCTCCGTCATCACCGCCGTCCCGCCTGACAATCCGGCCAAGAGGCGCATACCCGGTTCCGCTGAGCTCATAATGAACTCCACCGGCAACAATGGCCTGCACGGTCATCTGATTTTCCGTCAACGTCCCGGTCTTATCGGAACAGATCACCGTGGTGCTGCCCAGGGTCTCCACTGCCGGCAGCTTACGGATAATCGCCCTGCGTTTTGCCATTCTCGACACCCCGATAGCCAGGGTGATGGTCACCGCCGCAGGCAGCCCTTCAGGAATCGCCCCCACCGCCAGGGCAACCGCAGCCATAAACATATCAAAGGGTGCCTGCCCGCGCAAGATCCCCACAGCGACCGTGACTGCGGCCAGCAGTAGAATGACATAGAGAAGAACCGTACTGAACTGAGTAATTTTTCGGGTAAGCGGTGTCGACAGATCCCGGGCCGAAGAGATGAGCCTGGAAATCCGGCCGACTTCGGTCTGATCACCGGTTGCGACGACAAGACCGGTTCCCCGGCCATAGGTAACCATGGAGGAGGCATAGGTCATATTTTTTCGCTCGGCAAGCACTGTGTCCCGGGCAATGGGATCCGAAATTTTCTCCACCGGTACGGATTCACCGGTAAGCGCGGACTCGTCGACCTGCAGGTCTCGAACCTGCAGCAGGCGTATATCGGCGGGGACTTTATCACCGGCACGAAGCAGGACAAGGTCTCCGGGAACCAGACCTGTTGACGGAATTCGTTTTTCCCGGCCCTGCCGGACAACAGTGGCCTCGGCGACCATGGTGTCTGCCAGCGCAAGCAGAGCGCCTTCGGCCTTGGATTCCTGGATAAAACCGATGATTCCATTAACCAGCACTACTCCGAAGATCACCCCCGAATCCACCCATTCCTGCAAAACCGCAGTTACCACACCCGCCGCGATCAGAATATAAATCAACGGTTGATGGAACTGCAGCAGAAATCGCAACCAGGATGGTTTTCCCGGTTTTGCGGTCAAGGTATTGGGGCCGAATTGCCGTAGACGCCTTGCTGCGTCTTCCGGGCTCAATCCCCTTTTCAGGTCACTTTCCAGCAGAGAAGTTACTTCATCTGCTGAGAGAGAATGGATCTCGACAGCGGCTCTATTTTTCATTGCGTTCTGCGGCGTGGAGCATAGCCATCAATCTAAGGCCAACTACTGTGCATACATTAGAATTTTTTCCCGTAGCCCACCCTGGCGATAACCAGTTTTTTGCAGGGTGGGCACCGCCCACCAGCAGGAAGTGGGTTACAATAATCGCTGCTTCGCCGGAAGGTCGTTGCTATATATAGAGTGCAGCTGGATTCGGCAGCTTTTTTGGTGGGCGGTGCCCACCCTACTTTTTTGTATCTGCCAATGACAATTTCTCCTTAGATATTATGGTTGACGGCTATGCGGCGTGGAGGTCATGATGAACACAAGGGGACGGGCCCAGCCGATATATCAACTGCACGTCCGGCCGCAGTGATCGACCTCGAATTCCAGAGTTGAATGGACGATGGAGAATCTCTGTTTGAGTTCACCTTTCAGCGCCGTTTTTATGGCTTCCGATTCCATAAAATCTTCTATGACCACATGCGCCTCCAAGCCGTTTCTATGTTCATCCAGTTGCCAGAGGTGGACATGATGGACATTTGAAACACTCCGGATCCCTTCCATGGCCTTGATCACCTCTCCAATAGAGATATCCTCCGGCGTCCCTTCCATAAGGATATGGATGGTTTTCGGCAAAAGCGTAGCAGCCTGATAGAGCACATAACCGGCGATGAGAAGAGTCAGTGCCGTATCCGTCCAGTACCAGCCATAGAGCAGGATAAGACTGCCGGCAACGATCACCCCGGCCGAGGCCAGGGCATCGGAGACATTGTGCAGGAAGGCGGCGCGAATGTTCATACTGTGTTTTGACATGCTGAATGTCAGCATTGCCGTGGCCACATCGATCACCAGGGCAACGCCCGCGACAACGATCACCGTCCAGCCATCAATACTTTTCGGTTCATAGATTCGCCACAGCGCCTCATAGATCAGGTACAACCCCACAATCACCAGGGTGACAAGATTGATCAGGGCGGCAATGACTTCGGCCCGCTTATAGCCGAATGTTTTAAAGGAATCGGCCGGTTTTCTGCCGATCCTGCGTGCCACCCAGGCAATCAGCAGAGCGGCTGCATCGCTGAAATTATGCAGGGCATCGGCAATCAGGGCCAGACTGCCGGAGATAATACCACCGACCACCTGTACCAGGGTCAAGACCATGTTGATTGCAATGGCCCAGATCAGGCGGCGATCGCCCATACCTTCAATATCGTGATGGTGATGATGATCGTGTCCGTGTCCCATTTTTCTCCCTGGAAAGAAAAGTAACTGAGAATGTGTCTGAAATTAGCGCCGACAGCCAGCCTTCAACAATGGTTGAGGAATACAAAAAAGATCAGCCGGCAGACCGGCCACCGAGTGCCTGGCGAAGCTCCCTCCCCGGTTGCACCATGGTATACGGTTTGCGAATAAAGGAAGCCGCGCCAAGAGAAAGTGCTTTTTTCACCTCCTCGCTTTCCGAAAATCCGCTGGCAATAATCGCCTTGATTCCCGGCCTGTGGTCAAGCATCAGCTCATAGCAGCGGCGACCGTTCATGCCGGGATCCATCAGCATGTCCAACAGGACCAGATCAAAAGATTTTTCAGCTATCAAATCAACGGCCTCTTCCCCGGAAGCAGCGATGCGGACGCTATACCCCAGAGATTCGGAAACGGACAGGAGGACATATTCACCCCGTTTCAGATAATTGTTTTCAGCAACAGACTGCTCGATGTAGCGATTAGCCGTGGTCACCGTGACGGTTCCGTCACCATCCATGGCCTCCACCGCATTGAACAACAGATTGCTCAGTGATTTTCGGATATGTACCGGAGATGTGGTCCGTTATGACAGAAACATCATCGATAAAAAAAGTCTCCTCGTTTATTGTGCCATCTCCGGATATACATTGCAAACTTCTTTACAGGAAAAGCCTCGGACCTTTATTCGGAGCGCAGGGCCTGAACCGGATCAAGCAGAGCGGCCCGACGGGCCGGGAGAACTCCGGAAAGCAGGCCGATCAATGCCGCCAGCACCTCAGCCAGCAATACATAGCGGATCGGAGTGTGCACCGGCAGTGCCGGGATAAAGAAATGGAGCAGAGCGGCCCCGCCGATATCAATCAGCAGTCCGGCAAGCCCGCCAAGGGCGGCCAGCAGGGTGGCCTCAACCAGAAAAATTCGCAGGATATCGGCCCGGGTCGCCCCCAGGGCGCGGAGAAGACCAATCTCACCGATTCGTTCCCGCACGCCGATGGTCATTATGGTGAGAATACCGACACAGCCGACCAGCAGGGAAATTCCGCCCAGAGTGGCCACGGCTGCGGTCAACATGCCAAGCACGGAGCCGAGAACCTCAAGCATCTGGGCCTGGGTGGTGATGGTAAAATCCTCCTGCCCGTGCCGGGCAATCAGGAGCCGCCTGATGGCCGAGGCAGCCTCATCGGCATCAATGCCCTGCCGATAGAGGACATCAATTTCCATCAATCCTTCACGGTTGAACAGGTCCAGGGCCCTGACTGCCGGCAGATACACGGTGTCGTCCATATCAAAACCGAGCAGCTGTCCCTTAGGTTCCATGACCCCGATCACCCGGCAGGGAATATTGCCGACCCTGATTCTGCTGCCCAGCGGATTGGCCCCTTCAAAGAGTTCCATCCAGGTGGTGTGGCCGAGAACGACCAGCGGACGCGCGGCCCGGGGATCATCAGGCGGCAGAAAGCGACCGATCTGTACATGCATGCGAAAGGCCTGATCCATCTCCGGCCCCACCCCGTACAGGGTAATGCGGCGCCTGCGTCCCCCGGCTTCCACCTCGCCGTTGCCATAGACCATGGGCACAACGGCCAGAACCTGGGGCAGTTGTTTAAGCGCTTCGGCATCTTCCAGGGTCAGCAGCCTTTCCGAGCCGAGAATTCCCAGCGGCGTACCCATGGTGGTCACCCGACCGGGATTAATGCCGATCAGGTTGGTCCCGAACTGGGTAAACTCGGCCAGCATATAGCGCTGCAAGCCCTGTCCAAGCGAGGTCAGCAGGATAACCGCGGCAATGCCGACCCCGATACCAAGACCGGTGAGCACGGAATGAAGCCGTTTTGCTCTTAAGGTACCGACGGTGAGACGGACGAGATCACGAATCAACATGGCTGCTGTCTGTTAACGTTTGGCCAGCGATTGGACCGGATCAAGCCTGGCCGCACGACCGGCGGGCAGCAGACTGAAGATGAGCCCGGTCAGAAGGGCCGTTCCCAGTGCCGCTCCTACCGCCCACAACGGCGGTGCTGCCGACAGATCCGGATAGAACTGCTCCACCAGCAGCCCGCCGGCAAAACCAAGGCCGAGACCGAGCAGGCCGCCGATCCCGGCAAGCAGCATGGCCTCGGTCACAATCAAGCGGATGACTTCACCATTCGTTGCCCCCACGGCCTTGAGCAGACCGATCTCCGAAGTCCGCCTGGAGATGGAAACCAGCATGACATTCATGATCAGGATACCGGCCACCCCAAGAGAGATACCGGCAATTCCGGCAACGGTCAGGGTGAGCATGGTGAAAATCCGGTCAAAGGTGGCCAGAACGGAGTCCTGGGTAATGATGGTTACATCCCGTTCACCATGGTGACGACGGCTGAGCAGGGTAAGTATTTGTTGTTTAAGCCTGTCGATCTCGGCCCGGCCCGCCCTTCAACAAGAATACGAAACAACTTTTCCGTGTCAAACAGCTTTTGCGCAAGGGCAACCGGCACCACCCCCAGCTCCTGGGTATCAAGCCCCAGGGAACGGCCCTCCGAGGCCAGTACCCCGATGACCCGGCAACGGTATTCACCGATTCTGACGACCCGACCCACGGCAGGCTCGGTACCAAAAAGCTC
>JAJRQC010000169.1 GCA_024280455.1 Deltaproteobacteria bacterium
ATAGCCTGATACGACATCACTTCGTGGGTTATTTTCGGATAAACCAGCATGGCTGGACCAAGATTTTTTAACGTCACAGCCACAACCAAGGATGAAAATAGCCTGATACGACATCACTTCGTGGGTTATTTTCGGATAAACCAGCATGGCTGGACCAGGATTTTTAACGTCACAGCCACAACCAAGGATGAAAATAGCCTGATGCGGTATCACTTCGTGGGCGATTTTCGGATAAAAATATTAGAACTGGCGACGTCGCATTCGGTTGAACTTGCGGAGCTTACGTAAAGCTTCTGCTGCCTTGCGCCGTTTCTTGACGCTGGGCTTCTCGTAGTACTCACGCCGTTTCAGCTCACGCTTGATACCGTCGATCTGCAGCTTTTTCTTGAGCTGGCGAATGGCGTACTCGAGGTCGCCTCTGACTTCAACTTCTATCATGATTTAATCACATCCTTTGTTGATGGCATGACCCATCTGCTTGTTGATTGCGCGAGCCTGCAGCGATAGAATTCTTTAAAACGTTCAATCTTTTTTTGTTTTTCCTTTCAGAAACCGCAGGCCGCTACTGAAATAGGTAGAACTTTTCAAAATATTCCGAAAATGGATTAATGTCAATGCAAAATTGTCGCTGGTGCGGATGGAGCCGGGTGGTTTTCCGAGACGGAGACTCAAAATGTTCAGCTTTGCATACGTCCTTTATCGTTGATCCCCTAAGTGATCAGCAAATTGTTCGGACTCCTCCGGAAAGATCTTGCCCGGGTTGAGAATATTGTTCGGATCAAAAAGATGTTTGATTCTCTGCATGATCGACATGGTCGCCGGGTTAATTTCCAGGGGCAGAAAGGCGGCTTTGGTCGTACCGATACCGTGTTCTCCTGACAGGGTGCCGCCAAGCGCAAGGACCTGCTCAAAGAGGTTTTTTTTTGCCTCCAGGCCGCGGGCATATTCCTGCCGATCAGTTTTGTCGATCATGATGTTGACATGGATATTGCCGTCACCGGCATGGCCGAATGTGAGGATAGTGAGCTCAAGTTCCAGCGCAAGCCGGCTGGTATAATGGACCAGATCAGGGATTTTTGACCTGGGCACCACCACGTCTTCGCTGATCTTATGGGGCTTGATGGAAAAGGTGGCTGGCGATATGGAGCGTCTGGCCTGCCAGAGCTGCCGGCGTTCTTCTTCGGTGGTTGACTCCTGCAGCGTTACCGGCCTGGGGGCGAGAAATTTTCGCAATGTCCCGGCTTGCTGTTCCACCTTTTCTCTGCTGCCGTCAATTTCAAGCAGGAGCAGGGCCCTGGTGGAGTCGGGCAATGGGACGCTCAGCATTTTCCGAACTACGGATATGGCCGTATGGTCCATATATTCCAACGTGCAGGGCATGATTCCGCTTTGCAGTATTTCGGCAACCAGTTCGGTCGCCTGTTCAATCGCGGAGAAGAGCAGCAGAAAGGTTTGTTTGGCCTCAGGCAGAGGCAGGAGGCGGAGGGTGAGTTTGGTGAAGACTGCAAGAGTCCCCTCGGAACCTATCAAGAGGTGGGTCAGGTCATAGCCGGTGACCCCTTTCTCCGTCCGCACGCCGGTTGTGATAATTTCACCGCTGGGGAGGACGGCCTCGCAGCCGATTATGTAGTCTCGGGTAACACCGTATTTTACCGCACTGGGCCCCCCGGAGCATTCAGCTGCATTACCGCCAAGGGTGCAGAATTTAAGGCTGGCCGGATCAGGGGGATACATGAGCCCCTTTTTTTGCAAAGCCGACTGGAGCTCGCCGGTGATGACCCCGGGCTCGGTCACAGCTATCAGATTGTCGGTATCGATTTCAAGAATCCGGTTCATGCGGCTGCAGACCAGGACCAGCCCACCGTGGATCGGCTGGGCGCCTCCGGTCATACCGCTCCCGGCTCCGCGTGGAATAACAGGAAACCGGTGTTTGTCGGCGAGTCTGAGGATGGCGGCGATCTGCTCAGTGCTGTCGGGGAATGCCACGGCCTGCGGCAGGATGTCGCCGCCGCTGCCGTCAAAGCTGTAGCAGGCAAGATCCTCCTCTGCGGTCAGGAGATGTTCCCGGCCAAGAATGGCGCGTAATGTTCGCAGAACCTCTTGTTTCATGATTGAGAGTATAGTCTGTAACCGGGGAGGCTGCCAGCAGAATAAGGAAAAGCGATCATCAGGTCATGGCCGGATGATCGCTTTTCTGGAAGAGGAATGCAGCAGCGGTTGTATCAGGAGACGCCCTGTTTGTGTAAAAACGAGACGTAGCGCTTGTCGGTCTGCATGATATGGTTGACCAGCCAGTCTTTGAGGAATTCCATCAGGGGCATCTCCAGTTCGGAAGCACCAGCATCGAATTGCTTTTGAAAATCAATGACTTTTGCAACCAGTTCCTTATGGATTGTCTTGTGCTGATCGGTTTCGGGATACCCATACTGGTCAAAGAGATCCTCTTCCATTTTGAAATGACTGGTTGTGTACTCGATGAGGTCGGCAAGGATTTTGCCTGTGGTCTGTTTAGGCTCCCCACCTCTCATTGCCCGGTAGAGCTGGTTAATATAGTTGACCAGCCGCTTATGTTGTTCGTCCACCTGGCGGATGCCCACGAGCAGAGAATCATTCCAGTGCAGGATAGCATCATCTCCGGCCCGATTACTTGACGCCTCCACCCGGCGGGCGGCCTCGGTGTTGCCCAGGTCAAAACGGGATGTTTCCTGTTGGAGCTCTTCCACGACGGTGGAGAGCAATTGAGCGCTGACCTCGACCCGAACACTGCACTGGCGGGAGTTGTTGGCCAGTTGACTGACCTCGGCAATATCACGGGCCACTTCACCGGAAACCGCTGAGCTCTGGGCAACGTTTTCGTTAACCTCGGCAATGCCCTGGGCCGCCTCGTTTACATTGGCGGCAATGTCGGCAGTGGTTGCGGTCTGCTCTTCAACGGCACTTGCAATGGTGGAAACTATTTCATTGACATCATTGATGACCTCGGTGATTTGATTGATCTCGGTGACTGTGTCATCGGTGGAGTTCTGGATCGATTCGATCTTGGCCTTGATTTCACCGGTTGCCTCGGATGTCTGCTTGGCGAGCTCTTTAATTTCATTGGCGACAACGGCAAAACCCTTGCCTGCCTCTCCGGCCCGTGCCGCCTCAATGGTGGCGTTGAGTGCCAGCAGATTGGTCTGCTCGGAAATTTCGGTGATGACTTCGGTGACCTTGGAAATTTCACGGGCAGCCAACCCCAGGGTGTTGACCTTTTCTGAAGAACTTCGGGCATAGCCGACCGCTTCGGTTGTTATCCGGTTGGCCTTGTCGGTGGAGGCGGCAATTTCCTGTACGGCCGCAGTCATCTCCTCCACCGCCGTGGCGACAATGTTGACATTGCTCGCTGCCTGTTCGCTGGCCATGGAAACCGTGTTCATGTTGACACTCATCTCTTCGGTGGCCGCTGCAACAGTGGTTGCACGTTCAGCCGACTGTTCGGCATCTCTGGACATTTCACCGGCAGCCTGACCAAGGTCGTGTGAGGTGTCGGCCATCCGTTTGGCCTCAGACATCAGTTTGCCGATAAGCTGCTGCAGGCCGAGAACCATGTCCTGAAGCGCGGCCTGAAGGCTGCCGGCTACAGGATTGCTGTTCATGGGGATATCCAGTTTGCCGTCGGCAATTTGCTGGGCCATGTCCACCATGGCCGTGGGTTCACCTCCGAGCAGGCGGAGGATGGAACGGGCATTGAGCAACAGGATGATGAGGATGGCCGCCAGCCCTATGATACTTGAGGCCAGGAGGATGTTTCGTGTGGTTGCCGCCACCTGAAGCTGGCTGTCCGTGATCTCCGCTTTGGTCGTTTTGGCGGTTCGGGTGATGTGCTCTTTTATTTCGGAAACGGTTTTATCCAGAATTCCCAAAATGACGGCCGACTGCGTGGTGAGAATAGTTTCAATCTTCTCTTCGTTGCTGTCAATGAGGTCGGTAAAGGCATCGTTCATCTCCTGGGCCTGGGTCCTTGCTCTGGTCATGTCCAGGCCGATATAGACCTGACCTATCTGTTCCCCATCGCTGGTAACAGGCTGGTTAACCACCAGTACGTCTGGATCGTCCTGACCGGCCTGGATGATTTTATTGATGTCGGGCCTCCCCTTTTCCGGCAGATACGACTTGAGCTTCGCATTTTTTCTGTTCATATATCTGGTCAGGGGAACCTGTTTTTCGTCCATATAAAAGACGAATACCATATATGGATTTTTATGGGCACTGCGGACAAAGCCGTTCAGTGCGCTGAGATTTTTTGAAATAATCGCGTTTTCGGCAACCTGGGCAAGTAGCAGGGCCTGGGTCTTGCCGTTTTGTCGCCGCATATTCCTTAAGTCGAGTTGAATGGAGTCCGCCGTATCCTGCAGGATGTCCTCACTGGATTCGGTCAGGGCGTCCTGGGTGGTCACCGTCATGTTTTTGAGGTTGGTCTGCAGGTCATCGGCCAGTTTTTGCAGCATGGTGCCGACCATTTCAGTATTGGAGTTGAACCCGGCGGTTATCTTTTCATCCAGCATTCTGTTGCCCTTGGCTTGAAAAAAGAGGATGACCGCGACCATGGTGACAAGGCCTGCCACCAAAGCAACGGCGACCGGGGCAATAAGTTGGAGACGAAGGTTATTACGCAGGAATGATTGAGCCATGATTGATCTCCGCACGGAAGCTTGAGAGTGTTCTGAATGTTAAGATAAAAATTCTCATTTAGTTATGTATGAATTCTATCACCTTTATGGGGTATGTGTGAAATGAATTTTGCAGGAAATTAGAAAAAAATATATATACGAAGTGCAGGCCATCTGGTGGCATGGTATTCTGCAGTAATTATTTTTTTTATGTTGGTGATGAATCAGTATAAATTTTCTCTTCAGGGTGGCGGCGATATGGAACGAATACGACTGGCGTTGATTGCCGGTGGAACATCCGGTGAGCGTGAGGTCTCCCTGCAGGGAGCTGCCGGAGTGGAACCGGCTCTTGATCCGGATAAGTACCAGGTTGTCCGCTATGATCCGGCTACGGACCTTGCCCGGCTGGCTGCCGAGGCCTCATCCCTCGACGTGGCCTTTATCCTTTTGCACGGGCTGCATGGAGAAGATGGAACCATGCAGGGATTTCTCGATCTGTTGGGAATTCCCTACCAGGGGGCCGGGGTGCTGGGGAGTGCCCTGGCCATGGATAAAAACCTGGCCAAGACCCTGTACAAGCTCCATGGCCTGCCGGTGGCGGCCTGGGAGATGGCCGGATCTGCCGACATCAAGGATTGCAGCCGACTCCTTGATCTGCTCAATCTCCCTCTGGTCATTAAGCCGGTTCGCCAGGGCTCATCCCTGGGGATGTCCATTGTCCGGCAGGGGGAAGAGCTTGCGGTGGCACTGGAAAAGGCCTTTGTCTTTGATCATGAGGTCATGGTTGAAGAGTTTGTGCAGGGGCGGGAGATAACCGTGGGGGTTCTGGGCAACGAAGAGCCGGAGCCTTTGCCCCTGGTGGAGATTATCCCCGATAAACGGTTTGACTTTTTTGACTATGAGGCCAAGTACAAGCCGGGAGCCAGCCGTGAAATCTGTCCGGCCGAGGTCAGTGATGCGGTGCGGGAAAAGGCCCAACGCTATGGAGTCACGGCTCACAGGGCCCTGCAGCTTCGGGGCTACAGCCGGACCGATATGATGGTCAGCGGCGAAGATCTTATCCTGCTTGAAACCAATACCATTCCAGGTATGACGCCGACCAGCCTGCTGCCCCAGGCCGCAGCCGCCCATGGCTTGGATTTTTCCGCCCTGCTGGACCGGCTCATTGAACTGGCCCTGGAGAAACGGGTTCCGAGTTCCGAGTTTTGAGTTCCGGGTTCACGGCAGGATGCCATCCCTGCAGGTCAGGAGAAGAACCACCTTTGCGCCTCTGCGTGAGGCAATGTTTTTTCTGATAGTAACTGTTCAGGAGTACCCCATTTTTACTGTTTTTTAATTCCTGACCGTTGCTTTAAAATCGTTTTTCAAAATAGGGCTGCAGAACCGAAGGCAGGGCAACGGTGCCGTCTTCCTGCTGGTAATTTTCCAGGATGGCCAGCAGGGTACGGCCGACAGCCAGCCCCGAGCCGTTTAAGGTATGAACCAAACGGCTTTTTTTCTGATCCCGCGGCCGGTAACGGATACCGGCCCGCCTGGCCTGAAAATCCAGAAAGTTTGAGCACGAAGAGATTTCCCGGTACGTATCCTGTCCCGGCAGCCAGACTTCGATATCATAGGTCTTGGTGGAAGAAAAACCCAGGTCGCCCGAACAGAGGGTCACCACCCGGTAGGGCAGGTTCAGAAGCTGGAGAACCTCTTCGGCATCGGCCAGCAGGCTCTCCAGTTCTTGGCTTGAGGTCTCCGGAGTCGTGAACTTGACCATTTCCACCTTGTCAAACTGGTGCTGCCTGATCAGGCCCCGGGTATCCTTGCCGTAGGAGCCGGCTTCGGAACGGAAACAGGGGGTGTAGGCAGTATATTTGACCGGTAGATCGGCCTCGGCCAGGGTCTCACCACTGTGAATGTTGGTCACCGGCACCTCTGCAGTCGGAATCAGCCACAGATCCCAGCCCTCAATTTTGAAAAGGTCTTCTTTGAATTTCGGCAACTGACCGGTGCCCTTCATGGCCTGCGAGTTGACCATGAACGGGGGCAGAACTTCGGTGTAGCCGTGTTTCTGGGTGTGGAGATCAAGAAAGAAATTGATCAGGGCCCGTTCAAGCCGGGAGGCAAATCCTTTGAGCAGGGCAAAACGGGCACCCGACAGCTTGGCCGAGGTCTCAAAGTCGAGAATACCCAGGGCCTCGCCTATCTCCCAGTGTGTTTTCGGGCTAAAGGTGAACTGTGGAATTTCCCCCCATTTTTTGAGCTCGATATTATCGGCGTCATCGTTTCCCCTGGGAACCGAGTCATGACAGAGATTCGGGATGGAGAGGACAATGTCGTTCAGCTGGTCCTGGATCTCTGCCAGTTCACCGTCAAGATCCTTGATTTTTGTGGAAACCTCCCGCATCAGGGTTATCAGAGGCTCGGCTTTGTCGTGTTCTCCTGCCTGTTTCAAGGGGGCGATTTCTTTTGATACCGTGTTGCGCCTGTTCTTGAGCTGTTCCACTTCCGCCAGCACCGCAAGGCGTCGGCCGTCGATTTCTGTAAAGCGGTCCACAATCTCTGGTTTCATGCCCCTGTGGAGACATTTTTCCCGGACAAGATCGATATTTTCACGGATAAAACGAAGTTCAAGCATGGCAGGTTGAAAGGGGTTAGGGATTCAGGGATTAGCTTTTAGTTACCCACCTCGGCGGTGTACGGTAGAAAAAACAGGATTCAGGAGGAAACAAAAACTTACATCTACCTGAAGAGCAACCGTTGGACTATTATTAATGATCACTCTTTCATTGTCAATGAGCAATGAGGATTCAATTGCTTTTCAAGGCTTGGTTTGCTACCCTTTTCCAACTCAGAACCCCAAACTCTGAACTCAGAAGCCCAAACTCTGAACTCAGAACCCGGAACTCGAAATCGTGAAGAATAAACTTGTCATATTTATCATAGAGCTGCAAAAATCAATCCGTGCGCTGTTGATCAGCCTGATCGTGTTAACGGTATTGATTTTTCTGCTTTCCAGCGGTCTGATTGCCACTTTCCAGAACCACCTCCAGGAAAAGCTGTATTTTTTTTCCGTGGCCGGACCATTCCTTGCCCATGTCAAGGTCGCGTTTTTCGGGGCCTTGTATCTGTTGATGCCGCTGCTTACCTATGTCCTGTGGAAGGCCATGGGGAAGCCATTTGGGGTCAGCGGCAAACGACTGTTCTGGTATGTTTTTGCCACCTGCCTGCTCTTCTATGCCGGGACGATTTTCTGCTACCTTGTAACCCTGCCTTTCGGGGTTAAATTTTTGCTCGGCTTTCAGTCTGAAAACCTCAAGGCCGTCATCTCCATCGGCCGGTTTGTCAACTTTGTCACCATTTTTATCCTCGCCTTCGGGGTTATTTTCGAGCTCCCGATCTTCATGATTTTCAGTGCCCAGGTGGGACTGATTTCCCGGGAGGTATTTGAAAAGAACCGGCGTTTTGCCGTCCTCGGCATCGCTATCCTGGCCGCACTGCTGACGCCGACCCCGGATGTGGTTAATATGGCCCTGATGGGCGTCCCGCTGTATATGCTCTACGAGGCCGGTATTCTGGTAATTCGGCTGTTGGGGCTGGATGGTACACCCTCGGTTCCTGTTGACCAGGGGGAAGAAGAGTAGTAACCGTTCACTGGCCAACGTTTATGAAGACCAATCAGCCAAACTCCAGGCAATGGATACCGTTTGCCCGGAGCAGAGCGGCCGTGACCCCGATCGGATCCTGCAGGCCGCAGGATGGGCTGCGGGCCTTGAGCAGGGCGTGTTCTATCTGCTGGGCCCGGGCAATGGCCAGCACCTGTCGGGCACCGTGGATAAACTCCTTGCTGACATCCCGGCCGTTTTTATCAACAACCGATGCCCGATGGGCCAGCACATCATGACCATTTCCGCCCCTGAGATCAGCGGCGGTTCTCGGGGTAGACAGTCCGCCAAGCTGTTCAGGACAGAGCGGAATCCAGTGCATCCCGGCAAGCTTCTGCAGGCAGCGGTTGTCGGCTTTACATTTGCCGTCGTAACGGGTACACAACCCCGCAAGGCAGGCACTGACCAGGCATTTTTTTGTGGCAATTTCGACATAAATATCTGACAGATAGTAATAAACCGGAATACAGGTGAATAGACTGTAGGCAGTTAGGGCTGCCCTTTAGCAGGTTATTCTAAATGGCTGCCCTAACTGTCTTCAGCCTAAGCAACCTATTGCTTTGACGATCAATAATTAATTTTCCGCCATAAAAAACACGAAAATAAATAGTAAGAGACTAATCCCTAGATTATGACCGGGCGGAAAAAACAGACACTCAGCAGTTCGGAGAAAAAAAGGCTGCGCCGGATTATACTTCTGGTCCTGCTGATCGCAACCCTGTTGCTTCTTTTTATTCCCGGCCGCAGCTTTATGAGTTACCGCAACATGCAACAGCATGTCTCAATGCTTTCCAGAGAGAATGAACGCCTGGAACAACGTAACCGGGAGCTGACTGTAGAGATCAAACGGCTGCAGAGCGATGAAGCCTACTTAGAAGAGCTCGCTCGGAAAAAATATGGTCTGTTGAAAGACAACGAGACCGTATATGAATTCAAATCCAGGCGAAAAAAGAAGGATTGATATTTTTTTAAATACAATACCGGCCGCACGGGCCGGTCAACGCTCATGCTCAGGAAAAGCCGGACTTTGATGAGCATCCGGACAGCGCACCGCTGGGAATAGTCGGCCTGCCCGAACCTATGCGAAAGTTGGACGCGGAGATTGTTTTTGTGACGTCAAGGCTCTTGCATTTCGGGCATTTAATCGTTTCCGAGGACTGGGCTGAGGTGGTCAACACCTCAAAATGTTTCTTGCAGTCCCGGCAGACATACTCGTGGATGGGCATGGTTTTGCTCCTGATTTGTTATAATTTATTGTAATATAAATAAAAACCGATCACTTGCCGCTTGAGATTAATGTAAAGTGTAACTGTTCATGTGGGCAACAAATCGCCCTAATCTCTGACCTGTAACTGTTCTGGAGTGCCTTAGATTCGGAGTCTACGCTACCTGTTCATTTAGGACTGCAAAGCGTACTTGTGCTACTCGAGCAGGCCTAAATGGACGAAGAGGTAAGCATAGACTCCGTGAGGTGCTCCTGAATAGTTACTGTAAAGTAAGCATTGAGAACTCCGTTGTCAGCAAAAAAAAATCAACAGACCCGAAAATCCGGCACCGGGAAACCGGTCGACCCGGCTGCACTTGTGTTGCTGAGCCGGCAGGTTCGGAACCTGCTCCGGTTTCATCAACAGATGGGCATCAAAAACTACCCGTCGACTGCCGGTTTGCAGAGTTTTCTGAAGCGGCGGGACACACCCTCCGCCTTTAAACGGCCACTGAAACAATCAGCCGTCCCTGCACCGCTGGGCCGTCAAGCTGCCGTACCGTCTCTTGACGCAGTCAATAAAGAAATTGTTGAGTGCAGACAGTGCAGGCTTGCAGATCAACGTTCAGGCCAGATCCTTGGCCGGGGCGGGAAACGGCCGAAACTGGTGGTGGTGGGCGACTGGTCCGGGCAGGATGGTTTTTCCGATGAACTTCTCTTTGGGCGTGACGAGGATGTCATGCTCTGGAAAATGATGGAGGCTATCGGCCTGGCCGTAGAGGATATCTATGTAACCAATGTGATCAAGTGCTGCCCGCTTGATACTTCGCCGGATATGACCTGCGCCGGCAGGTGTTTTGCGCATCTGAGCCGCGAGATCGCGGCGCTCAAGCCGCGTCTTATCCTGGCCATGGGAGAGATGGCTGCGAGTCGGCTTCTGGCAAGCTCGGCCCCGCTTGTTCGTTTGCGCGGCCGGTTTCATACCTATCGTTATCCCGACAGTGTTTCGGCAAAGGTCATGGCCACCTTTCATCCCCGCTTTCTGCTGGCAAATCCCGAGATGAAGAAGATGGTCTGGATGGATCTGCAGATGATCCAGCGGCAGCTCTGATTTGAGGTTTTGTTTAGACTGAAGCCTGTTCTCTTTCTTAAATCCCTTGCTAACAGCCTAACAGCCTGCAGCCTAAAAGCCTAACAGCCTATTTTTCAGGTTCTTTCAGGGCAATCAGCCCTCTTTTGCCCAGCTGTTGAATAAATTCACTGACTGATATTTCCGCCTCACGCGGGCCCAGTTGATGCTCTTTCTGGAAATCCCGGCTGATTGTAAGTACGCTTTTACTGCCGTCAATCGCCTGCCAGACACTGCTGCCCATGGCATCAAGCTGCAGTTTTTTGCGGATAATTTCCGGCTCCCGTCCAGCTGCCGACTTGAAAATTTTACGCAGCCAGGGCTTTGCTTGAACCGTGTACCTGAGCAGGATTCCCTCTTCCTTGTGTTCTTCCCTGCATTCAGGATTGCGCATTGGAATACAGGCCAGGGCATGTTGTCGATCGGGACCCGGAGCTGTTGTTTTCTTTTTGGAAATCATTGTCTCAGCACGCTGTACAGTTGTTGCAGAGGGCTTCGAAATTGTGGGCTGCTATCAGCCTGTTGCCCTGCGCCTTGAGCCCGAGAATAACATTTTTTTCAGGGAGCACCCAGAGGCGGACTGTCGAACAGGCCGGTTTTCCCCGCAGGCGTGCCAGCAGATAGTGGCCGGATCTGGGATTCTTTTGCCATTGGGCCTGTAAAGGGTTCTCTGTCCGTACCAGCGCTGCCCCGTCTGCTATCTTACTGCCGAATGCACTCAAAGACTGTCTGCGGAGGAGTTCGGCTGCGGGTTTAAATCGATAAAATGTGAGTTTACCTTCCGGCAGCTTGAAGAGCAGGCGAAAGGAACCCGGAAGAAATTCATGTTCTGTCAGCTGAGCCTCTTTTGGGAGGTTAATGGCTATATCAAATACGCTCCACAGTCGTTTCTCTCCCTGTTGCCGGGCTTGTAAGTTTGCCAGTAACCGCTCAAAGATCGATAAGAGGCTCTCATCCGCCCTGTAAAACTGGAGCAGCAGAGCCCGCCTGCTCTCCCGGCAGTACAGGAGCAGGCCGGTTCCCTTGCCGCCGGCGCCCTGCCAGTGAAAACCCTGGTGGATAAAAGATTTGAGATGGAGACGCCAGCCTGTTGGTGGCTGCCAGGGGGTAAGCTCGGCCCGGCCCAGGGATTTCTGCAGCTTTTTAAGAATGCCTTCAGCCTCGAACCGTCCCTTGATCTGTTGCCATTTGAGGGCAAACACCGGTTGGTAGTGCTCTTCAAAAAGCAGGTAATCCGTATACACTGCTGCCGGATGCCAGTCTGCCGGAACCTGCAGCAGAATCCCGTCCCAGCCAATCCTGCGCCATGCTCTCTCCTCGCCCATCTGTTATTGAGGAATCATAAGCTGCCAGCTCTCGTTACTCCAGGAAGAGGGCATATCTTTTCTCTTCCCCTTCCGGTTCATTGCGCATTGCTTGTTAAAGCAGGATCGCTCAGCCTCGATCCGGTCCGGCAGTTCCAGTTTGACCGTGTTGCCGATGCTCTCGTCCGGGTGTTTCAGGTTATTTTGCAGGCGCAGCAGGACTTTGTTGTTATTGTCGTCGATAAAGGTCCATCGCCAGGCCTTGACAATGCCGAAAGAGTCACCGATATAGGCATCTGGTTTGCCGAACTTTTTCTTGTATCTCTTGAGCAGTTTTTTGTAGAAGGCCTCGCTGGAATCCCGGTATTTCAGTTTGATTTTGACAATTTCACCTGGTCGTTCGCATATGCCGTAATAGATGATCCCCTTGCGAAAACCCACTATATCCTGGACGACCACCTGTTTGAGGAAATTGCGATAGCTGATGAAGTCATAGTCATCAATCGAGGATCCCAACTTGAATCCGCCGATTTCCAGGGGCGCTTTATCCGCTGCAGTTGAGCATACAGGGATGAAGGAAAAGAGGCTGCAGAGGAAGAGGAGCGTTTTTATTTTTCTATTCATAGTGGTCTCTATAAGGTTTCAGACACTCTGAGAAGTTGTATTTCTGCCCGGCTGGACGACTCCAAGTCCCGGCTCTCAGGTCGTTTTGCGCTCGCTGACGTATGTTCAGGATTGTATTCTCGGAATATTGGGCCTGCGGTACAACTTTTCGCAGACCTGTATCAGAGAGCCTGATTTATAAAAACACCCTTCAGGTTGTATCTGTTGTGTCGTCGGTGAGTATCTTGCATTCTTTCCAGGCCTCCTTGGGCAGGTGGTCAAGCAGATAATCGATCTGGTTGACAAACCGGGCGACCCGCAACTTGACAATACGCTCCACCGCCAGCGGATATTGTTCCGGAAAACGTTCGTGGATTTTTATAAAGGCCTCGCGGCTGATACTGAGCAGGGTCACGTCGGTGATGGCCCGGGCCGAGAAAAACCAGTCGAACTTGGCGAGCAGGGCTAGTTCTCCAAAACAGTTCAGTTCCGTTTCCGTCAGGTCCTGGAGGAAAAAATGCTGCTCATTGCGTTCTTCGCATATGGAGACCTTGCCCTGCATGATCAGATACATCCGATCGGAAGGTCTGCCCTGCTGGATAATGGTTTCTCCGGCGCTGTACTCTACTTTTTGACTAAGATAAGCATAGAGCTTCAGCACTTCAACCGGTGTTTCCTGAAAGACCGAAAAATGGCGGAGGAAGGAGCTGATTTCTTTAAGATGGGCCCCGGTATCGGTATCAGGTTGATTTTGCGAGTTCATAAAATGCTCCTTTTTGGGCCATGAGTTCATCATAGCTGCCCTGCTCAATAATAGAACCGGCCTTGAGAACAAAAATCCGGTCATAGGAGGGCGTCAGGTCAAGGCGATGGATAACCGCAATGATCGTTTTCTTTCCACGAAATTTTTTATCCACCACCTGCTGAATTTTACCCTGTGAAGTGTTGTCCAGGCTGGCGGTGGCTTCATCCATGATCAGGATCCGGCCTTGTTTTAAGAAGGCCCGGGCAATAGCCACTTTCTGTTTCTGGCCGCCGGAAAGCCGGTCTCCCTGGGAGCCGACGTTGAAATCAAGGCCGACATCGATGATTTCATCCACCAGCCGTTCCCGGCGGAACGCGTCCATGGCGTTTTCGATGAGGTGCTGGTTTTCTCTCAGCTCTTCTTTGAGGGCGCCGAAGAGGAGATTGTCCAGCAGGGTGTGGCTGTAGAGATACTCGGAAGGACAGTACGCTATAAAATCCCTTTCCTGTTCAAATCGCGGCAGATCAAGAAGGTTCTGTTCCATCTGAAAGTCTTCGATGCCGTGGCAGCAGGTTTCCAGGTCGACCTTGACGATGTCATTGAGGAAGGTCTCTCTGGCCTCAGTGATGGCCGACTCAAGAGCCGGGTCCATGGTGACAATGTTGTGCCGGCCCGGAATAAAGCGAAGGGCCAGTTTCAGGAACATGGTCCTGTCCTGTTTTTTCTGCGGTGCCTCATCGCCGAGTTCCTGAACCAGGCTGTTATATCGTTCAAATTCACCGGATTCCATGGGGTTGCCGCGGAAGAAGAATTCGTCATCCCCGAACTCGCCGAGGAGCTCAATCGTTACTCTGGCAATAGCCAGGCCAAGACGCACCAGTTCATTCTCCAGACCGGTACTGGTCAGTAGCTCCATGATATCATGGTCATCGGCCATGCTTTCAACGGTATATCTACCCCTCAGGGAATCGCCGAAGATCAGGTTGTCGCGCAGAGTGGAGTAGTGGAGGAATTTACGGGCGTCGTAAATCTCAACGCTTTTTGTGTAATCCTCGTGCAGCTCATGGATGATGATATGGCGCATGCGGAGGAATTTCCTCTTCAAGGGGGCAACCCGTTCATAAGGTATAACTGAGTTCAAGCCGAATCGGAGGATGTCCTCTTCCAGTCCCACGTCCCTGATCGTCATCATGATTCGGCGTCGAGCCGGAACTTCTTGTTCTCCATCGGCTGCCGCTCGAACCGAATAGAGCAGATTGTCGCGGATGGTGCCGGTGAAGATGAAGGGATGTTGGGCAATCATGGTGATGTTGCGGCTGATATCCGCCTTGCTCATGGTATTGATATCATACCCGTCCAGCTGGAGAGAACCGGAACTCAATTTGTAGAGTTGGGCCATGAGCAGGGCGAGAGTGGATTTGCCGGAACCGGAAAAGCCGACCAGGGCCACCTGTTCATTGGGTCGAATCTGCATGGTGATATTACTGAGCAGCTTAACTCCGCTTTCCACCGTGAAACCCACATTTTTCAGTTCAATTGCTCCCTGAAGTTCGATAATGCCGCGACCTCCGGGCAGGATGAGGTGTTCGATCTCCACGTCAAAGATCTGCATGATCTGTTTGTAGCGGACCTGGGCATCCTGCAGGGCCTGGTAGTATTCCAGCATCTCTTTCCAGGGGTCGTACACTTTTTCATAGGCTGAGAGGAAGGCCACCAGGGCACCCAGGGTGAACTGCCCGTTGATGGCCAGATAGCCACCGATGAGAAAGAGGATAAAAGGACCGACGGACTGAAACAGGTTGTTGGCGAACTTGATGCCGTATTTGACGAAAAGCAGTCTTTTGAGCAGTGAGTATAACCGGTCAATGAAGCCGGCCATCCGTTTTTCTTCCAGGTCGTAGGCGGCATTAGCATGGATTTCATGGATTCCGCTGATGGCCTCGTTGACGACATTGGCCATGGCTCTGGTTGTTTTGATGCGTTTTTTATTGAGCCTGTTATAGCGTTTCTGGAGCAGGGGAATAACAATCAGCTCAAGGGGATAGATGGAGATCGAGAGCAGGGTCAGAAGCGGACTGAGAGTAAACATAAAACCGACAAAGACCAGAAAACTGAGGATCGATGTTACGGGTATGGCCAGTGCGCCGCCGAGGAAAAAGCCGATGGAGTTCAGCTCCGCGGTCATGGCCGAGATCACCGTGCCCGGCTGCATCTTTCGATAAAACTGCAGGGGCAGCTGAAGGATATGATGGTAGAGTTCCGTCCGCATTTCCATCAGAATCTTCTGGCCCAGTACGGTCTGGATCACGTTGATCAGATACTTGGTAATACCGGCAAGCAGAACCGCACCGATATAGAGCCCGCAGTAGAGAAAGAGCAGTTGTTCGTCACGCAGATGGATGGCTTCGTTGATAATGCGTCGCTGCATCTCCAGAGGAAAGACCCGAAAAAAGAGACTGGTCAGAATGATGACCAGCAGCAGCAGCTGGATGCCACGGTGTTTTCGGAGGATCCAGTAAAAAAGAGAACGCTGGCAGACCGGGATGTCGTCGGATTGTTTTTGCCAGGTCTTGGTTGCCATATGATTTGCGAAAGTAGATATGAACAGGCTGAAACGTATACGGAGATTTTCACCGGATTAGGAGGAGAATGCAAGCTGAATTTTACCGGAAGGGGAAATTGTTGAGAGTTGGTTGCAGAATCCGGTCCGGCTCTTTTTTTCAGATCTCTTTTATGGCTGGTTCGCTGAAATAAAATATGATAGGTAATAAAAGGTTAGTTCTGCGGTGCAATTAAATAACGAGTTCAAGTTCAGGGAAAAACTATGGCCGTTCATGAGGTTATCCACCCCCTTGTTCGACATAAACCGGGCCTATTGCGAGAGAAGAATATATCCACCAGGGAATTTCGTGATCTTGGTGATTGTTTCGTTGATCCTGGTCTTCGGGATCGGTGACATGGCCCTGGGGTATTCCGGGTTCATGGTCCGGGGGATCGGTCTGGCCGCCGTTGCCGGAGTACTTTTAAACCTGATTCTGCCGAAAAAGATTGCTGTAGATGAGGAATAAGAGGGGGCGGATTATGCCGGTCAGATTGTCTTGGAGGCGTGGCTAATCTTTTTATCCGAAAATATGGGTAGTTATTTGGCAAAGTTGGCGCAGGTATCCATTATTGGCTGCGGCAGCAGCCAATAATGGATACTCGACCGCATCGCGGGCGAGTAGTATGTCTGTCATGTTTCCTCTCCTTTTCTCAG
>JAJRQC010000170.1 GCA_024280455.1 Deltaproteobacteria bacterium
AAGATTGTCATGACTCATCTGTTTGTACAGAGTATTTTCATCGTTTGTTGTGCCCGGCGTGCCGGGAATGATGGTTTATCCGAAAATCGCCCACGAAGTGATGCCGTTCCGGGCTGTTTTCATGGTTGGTTGTGGCTGTGACGTTAAAAAGTCCTGATCCAGCCCTGCTGGTTTATCCGAAAATAGCCCACGAAGTGATGTCGTATCAGGCTATTTTCATCCTTGGTTGTGGCTGTGACCTGTATAATATGGTCCAGCCATGCTGGTTTATCCGAAAATAGCCCGCGAAGCTGTGTCGTTCCAGGCTATTTTCATCGTTCGTTGTGGCTGTGACGTTAAAAAATTTTGGTCCAGCCATGCTGGTTTATTTAAATATTCTTTCGAATCTGCCCCTGTATTTTCTGATCTCAGGCCGTTTTACCTTCGTAGTACCAGGCTGCCGTGCTGTAAACAATAAACATCAGCAATTCCATACCGGTTTTCCCAGTCCTGATTAAGCCTGTCTCAGGCTGAGAGACAACAGGTGGGAGGCCAGGCATTTTACCTGCACCCAGGGTAATATGAGAAACTTGGCCTCGTTTGCTCTCTGGTGATCCAGTTCTATTCCATAGGTGGTTACTAAGATACCCGGCACCAGCGACCCGAGAAAGACATGGCCCATCGGTATATCTTCACTAAACAGGTACCAGGCACAAAGCGGTCCCAGCATGGCCCCACCATTATCCAGAGCCCGATGAAAGCCAAAGGCCCTGCCCAGCACTGGTCGAATCAGTGGAAGCAGCAATGAGTGCATCCCTAGGTGAGGTTCGCAACCCTTTGCCCACTCGATCAAGAAAACGAAAAAGCAGCACCAGATTCCAGCTTAAAGCCAGCCCGATCAAGGGACGGGCCAGATTTGAAATCGAATACCCACCCAAAACCAACCCCTTATGATTTACTCCTTTATCTGCCATCCGTCCGGAAACAAGTTTGAGCAGGCTGGCCGTTGCCTCGGCCACACCTTCGACCAGACCGCCAACTGCAGGGCCTGCTCCGAGGGTGGCGGTAAGAAAAATCGGCAACAGCGGCGTGATCATCTCACTGGCCGTATCATTAAGAAAGGAGACCAATCCAAGGATGATAACAGTGCGGGGGAGAAAGGGTGTTTTCATGGCTGCCGGTTCCTGTTGTTCTCAATCAGCAATAATGGATTCGGACCGTCCGGATGCAGGGATGTATACATCTCGGAAAGGGAGGGCAGTAGGTACGTGGGTGTAAGCGTAGCCACAGTTCTGGGCAGATGAATTATAGAGAGGTAGTTACAAAGCTGCATTGTCGAGAGAGTTCCTATCCAAAGTGGCGTAGAATTATCCAGGATAATATCAGCCGGCCAGAATCGCAGGGCCATGAAATTCGTACTTGATCCGGCCAGGGGGTGAGTCAACAGCAGTACCTCATTACGCCCATCATTGACCTGGGGCAGAATCGGTAATTTCTGCACAACCGGGTTGGCCATCAGCCAGCGCAGACTTGTCGCTGGGGTCAAGGGGATTGGCTGCTGCCATCCTGATTTTTCCAGTACAGCCTGCAGGTTTGCCAATTTTCCTGCATACTGCAGGTTAAGGACTTGCTCTTTTTCTCCGCCGAGATCGATCCTGTAATGGGGCAACTGCTTCCAGCCCTGTTCAAGCCAGTCAGCGGTTGACATCTCTGTGGTTGAATGCTGCTGTTGGTAGCGAATCTGATTCTTGGTAAATTCGGTTGACCAGTGGACTGCGGTCACCAGGATAAATATGAGAAGTGAAAAACGAAACAGTCCCTGACTTCTGCACGGACGTTTACCATGCAGGTAGGCAACAGTCATCATAATCAGCCAGGCCAGCCCCAGGCTGAAACCGCCGACAACATCAGATAGCCAGTGAGCACCAAGATACAGCCGGGAATAGCCGATACCAAGGATCAGGAACAGGGCGAGAGCAAAAGGAAGCCAACGTTTTTTTGTTGGCAGTTCCCGGCTGCAGAGCATGGCAAGAGAACCGAAGATCACCATGGACATGGTGGCATGACTGGAAGGAAAGGCCCAGTGGACCGCGCCGCCATACATGTCAACCGGTCGAGGAATTTTTGTGATTTGCTTGACAACGGTTACCAGCAGAAAACCAAAAATTGTAGTAGCACTCAGAAAGAGCGCACTATAGCGATTTTTTTTCAGTAGCAACCAGAACAGGGCAGCCAGAACAAGAGGTACGGTTACCGCAGCATCTCCCAACATGGTCATGCCGACCATTATTGTATCCCCCCATGGGGTACGAAATCCCTGCAACAGGTGGTAGAGAGATTTACCCGCTTGGACCAGGGGATCACCGGTCATTACATCTTCCGTGATACCGAGAAAGAGCCAGCTGGCAGCAATAAAAATGAGTGCCAACAGAATAAGCGGCCTGAGCAGCGAGTTGTCTTTATGAAAAAAACCACCCAACCATCGTTGTAACATGAGAGAATGATTGATCCGGATGATAAGCTTTTTTTCCAACGCTGGCCAATGGGCAAGAAAAAACAGAAAACACCTTCGAAAAACACTGAATATCAGCCAGATTGACAGCATCAATGTAGCCAGCAGGATGGCCAGATGACCGGCCACCTCTCCGGCCAGGGACAGGGAGGCACCAAAGGCCATGCCCGGCAACAGGTAGGCCGGGGCCCAGCCAAGGGCGGAGAGGATATTATACACGGTAAAACGAGCCTGCCCCATACCAAGCATACCGGCGACAATGGGGATAACCGGGCGGACAGGGCCAACAAAACGACCAAGAAAAACCGACTTGCCTCCATGACGATGAAAAAACTTCTCTCCCTGGGCAAGTACCTCCGGATAGCGGGCAAACAGGCTGAAAGAGCGAATTTGTTCTTTAAAACGATGCCCCAGCCAGAAACTGATTCCATCGGCAAAAACCGCCCCACAGACCGCCCATGCCATGGTTGGCCAGAAAGAAAGGGCACCAGTAGTAATCAGTGCGCCCGCTGTCAGCATCAGGGCGGCACCGGGCATGAGGAGACCGACAAAGGCCAGTGACTCTGCAAAGGAGGTAAAAAAAATTGCAAACCCGGCCAGGTTGGGATGATTAGTAATCCAGGTGGTCAGGTTAATGAGGAATTCGTGCATCAGGTTATCCTGATAAATGTGTTTAACTTTCAGCTATCCGCTGTTTTTTTTGATACAAATATTCCAGCAGACCGTCTGTAATCAGGACAAGGAGAAAAAAACCGATAAGGACATATTTGACGTAGATTCTGCCCATGGTTCGTACATATAAACCGGCAATGGAAGCATATCTTTTTATACCACTATATTTGACATCCTTATCAATTTTCACAACCTCCGTACGGACTTTGTCCTGATTCACCGTAACCCGTACATAGTGGTAAAAGGTATGTTCCGGATCCTTGCCTACAAGTTCTGCACCGGCCCCACCACTGATGATAGTCGGCAATCCCCTGGGATGGTCTTTATAGTAGGCATGGATGTGGGAGGCGAATAAGGTCGTTACCTTGTACTTCAGAAAGAGATCCTCCAGTCGTCTGGCCGCATCCGGATCCTTCATACTGTGGGCATAGCGCACCATGACTCCAGGTTTATCCCGGGGATCCCAGAGCGGAACATGCATAAAAACAAACCGCTGTTTGTACTGCAGTCCGTCCTTCAATTCTTTTTCCAGCCAAGCCTCCTGTTCAAGACCCAGATTTTTTTCATTTGAATTGTCAAGAAGAATAAATTTCGTATCACCCAGGCCAAAGGAATAATACATGCGGCCAAAGATATGATAATAGAGATCCATGGTGCCAAAAGCTACGTCATGATTGCCGGGCAGAGCAATACTTGGAATCTCTAGATCCTGGCGCTGACGCAGGAATGACTTAAAGGTATCTCCTTCCGGGTAGAGCACCAGATCTCCACCAATTATGGCAAACTGTAAAGATTTATCACTGTTCAAAGCCCGTACGACCTGCTGAAACACCGGTGAATTTTTACTGTCGGCAAGGAATACAAAAGTTAGAGGGCCATCGTGATTCTGGTAGCGATCGATGATTGTAGTCAGGGCCTGGTAGTTGAGATCATGTTCAGGGATTGGATACAAATCACCAATCTCAATATAGGCCCAGAAACCAAGAATAAGGGCTATCAGCCCAAGACGAAACCAGGTTCTCCTGCGAAAATATATGCCGGTAAAACGGGTGATTTTTTTCATTACATTCCCTTTATTGTTCGCTGTCCATAAAAAGAGCGAATTCGATGCCAAACCAAAAAAAGCAGGAGTAGAAGTGTCAGCGCTCCCGCCGTATACTTTTGGATAAAAGCGAGAATTTGCTTATAGTTGTCGGCAAAGAAATATCCGATAATGATATATTCACCAATACCAAGCAGGACACCGGGAATGTTGTACAGGGCAAACTGTCGATACGGTACCTTAAAGATCCCGGCCAGGGCCGGTGTAATCCAGGAGAATGGCCCACTGAGCCTTGCGAAAAAAATAGACCAGGTACCTTGTTTTTTAAAAAAATCTAATCCCCTGCCATAATTTTTCTCGGAAAACAGCTTGCCTACCCAGCGATTATGTTGAAAATGGGTAAAAAATGAAGCCCCATAACGACGACCAATGCAATAGCTGGTTGTGTCACCTGCTATGCCCCCGATGTAAAAAACCAGTGTGACCGTCCAGATGTCCAATATTCCGAGACCCGCCAGGATCGGGCCTGCCAGCAAAAACACCTCGCCGTAAATAAAGAGTGAAAATGGAAAAACAGTTTCAATGTAGGTGCCGAACAGCAGGACCCCATAGGCCAGTTGTTGGTGTTCCTGGAGGAAAAGAAGGAGGTGTTCCATGGCTTACCTGAACACCTCATAACTTTGCTTTTTTTTCATTCGATCGGGCTGCAGGGCCTGATACATCCAGAGAATGGTCTGCTTCACATACCCATGCCGGCAAAAACGCCTGGTTAAGCTGGACACTGCTCTGGTTCGGAGAAAAAAGAAGCTGCCGTGCCTTTGGGCTTTCTTTAGATACTGCAGATCTTCCGCATAGTTCAACTGCTCATCGTATTGAATTTTTTCCGCCACCTGCCGTTTGACAATCTGCAGAGAAAAAGAGGTTTTGGTCAGCCGATGACCGAGGTTATAGAGTGTAAACCAAAACCTGGAACAGGATGAAGGATCATCTGCCGGCTGAACAGCTGTGGTTCCTATGGCAAGGTGTTCTTCGTGGTGCTTCCCCAGATATCGGTTCAGCTCGAATAAAAATGTTGTATCCAACAACGTGTCCGCATCAAGAAAAATAACCCAGTCTCTGGCTGGATCGGTGGCTGCAAAACCAATATTTCTGGCTCTTGATACCCCTTGCTCACAGGTCAAGCAGGAGATATTTTTATAGCGTTTTGCAAACTCGCTACAGATCTCCGGGGTGGCATCAACGGATCCATTTTCCACAACAAGGATCTCGTAGAGATCGTTTGGATACTCCTGCCCGACCAGATGGTTCAGTGTATCTTCAAGGTATTGCTCTTCATTATGGGCTGGAACAATAATTGAGAATCGATATTGCGGCAGATAGGACGCCACCGTCGTCTCTATGATCCGCAGGCTTTGGCTGGTCTTCCAGGGAGGAATAAAGAGAGTACATTGTCCTGCCCGGGTCAGCAGAGATTGTAACTTGATGGCTGTCTGTTGGTGGCTCGTTGTATACCAGCCATTATCTCTTAAGAAATCGGCAAGATATTCCTGCTCGGTCTGCCGTGGAGTTGCAAAAAGAACTGCCGGTTTGTCCATTTCGGCAAGATCCAGAACAGTTGTATAACCGGAACGGGAGACAACCAGGTCCGCCTTGTTGAAGAGCGTGTTGCGCAGGATTCCGGTGGCCACCGGATAGATGGTAATATCTTCCTCCTCCATCCGGATAACATCACTGCCACTGGTGTCTCCAAGGACAAAGACCTTATGGCCGGGTATTTTCTTGGCCTGTTCAATGAGCTCATGAACAAAAGATTCTTTCTGCTCCTGCAGGTAGCCGCTGATGATAAAAAGAATGTCGATTTTTTCAGCCTTTGGAACCTCCTGCATTGTATAGGACGAAAGCAAACCAACCCACTGGTGCTTGAGGCAATTCGTTATCCGGTTATGGGAGAGGCGACCGGAAAGACTTTTTTCAATCTCTGGAAAATCAGGAATAAATATTGAATCGAACTGTCGGAAGTAAAAAAGGTTCACACGATCAACAAGTGATCCCAACAGCCCCAACCCTTTTGGCATGATAAAAGAGATCTGATGTGAGATCAAAAAGGAGGGAATTGTCCTGGAACAGATACCGTAGCGGCCATCGGCAACAATACAATCGTATTGGTCCTGGTGGCTGTGAATATATTTCCTTTCTTTCCGGATCAGCAGTGTCGTTCGTACCAGGTCGATGAGCAGGTAGAAAAAGAAGGCAATACCGGTACCCCGTTCCAGCTTGGGATAATCCTCATATTCAATAAAGGTAACGTCGTCATCCGCGAGTTCCTGCTCGAGGAAGTGCAGGGCATTACCATGAGCCAGCACACTGACTTGCCAGGTTTTTCCCAAAAAATGTCGAATAACCGGCAGGGTTCTGGTGGCGTGACCAAGGCCCAGTGCACTGACGGCAAAGAGAATACGATGCTGCATCAGTTTTTCACCTTGAGACCACCTTTTTCAATACTCTGTATTCCAGCCTCATATCCCAACCGTATAAGTTCTTCTCCTTTGCTGAAGTCCAGATAACTGATGTGAGCAAGATCCGGTCGTATCAGGATATCCGGTGGATCTTCAGCAAGTCTCTTTTGTGTCAATCCGGCTTCTATTATGTTTGCAGACACTCCTATTATTTCCCATATATTGGGGCGCTTTGTCTCCAGCAAAGGAACATCCGAGTCAGTCGGGATAACATTCAAATCAACGGCTATAATTTTTTCGGCACCCATCCTTCGCAGGGTGCTCACGGGCACGGGATTGACGAGGCCGCCGTCAACAAGCAGAAAATTTTCCTTGCGTACAGGAGTAAAAATACCGGGGATTGCAATGCTGGCACGAACCGCATCCACGATACTTCCCCGGCTCAAGGTGACCTCTGCTCCTGTTCGAAGATCGGTTGCAACTGTACACAGAGGAATTGATGTTTCTGCCAATGTGGTTGCATTCAAATGGTTTTTAAGAAATTCTGTAATCTTTCGCCCGTTGATCATTCCGGTTTTGGATGGTACCGAAGCGAAGTAACCCAACCCATGCTTCCAATCGAGATGCATCACATTTTTCAGGAGCATGTCGAGAGCGTTTGTTGCATAAAAAGCACCGACAAAGGCTCCTATACTGGTACCGGCAATATGGGTAATTTGGATATTTTTATCAGCCAGGGCAAGGATCACCCCGATATGAGCCCAGCCGCGGGCACCCCCTCCGCCAAGGGCCAGGCCTGCCGACCGGATATTAATCATTACGGACACCTTGCCTTTTTTTAATAAGGACATAGCCGATAATCAGGAAAACCAAAAATCCACCAATACCAAGTGCTATCTGGTGCAAATACTGGTTGACCAGTTCCTGATTATTACCGATGTAATAGCCGACCAGGGCAAGAACTATTACCCAGAGACCGGCACCCAGGCTGGTAAAAGCGGCAAACAGGGGCAGATTCATGCGGGCAATCCCGGCGGGCAGGCTGATATATTGCCGGATGCCAGGCAGCAGCCTACCGACAAAGGTAGAAATATGACCATGGCGGGCAAAAAAATGATCCGCCTTATCCAGGCTCTTTTCACTCACCAACACATAACGACCATACTTCTCGAAAAAAGGACGCCCCCAGAGAACAGCCAGCCAATAGTTAAAGAGCGCCCCAAGCAGGCTGCCGAAAATTCCGGCCAGAATCACCAGGGTCAAGGACATTTCTCCCCTGGCAGCCAGATACCCGGCAGGGGGAACCACAACTTCGCTCGGAAAGGGGAAGAAAGAGGACTCCAGAAACATCATAACGATGATGCCTGGATATCCCCAATGGCCGACAGTCTGAACGATCCATTCAATTTATGTTTATTACAGAGTAATTTTAGAGCAACAGGGCTGAAACGACGGCTCCGATGAGAACGACCCAGAGAATGTTGACTTTTTCCCATAGGGCCACAAAAGCACAACCACTAATGAGCATGGAAAGCGGTGTCCAATGGACGGCCAGTCCAAAACGGATGGTCACTGCCAGTAATAGACCGACAAAGGAAATCAGTACCCCACGCAGGGCCCGTTGCAGGAAGGGACTGTGCTGCAAACGATCAAAATAGGGAACGATAAGAAGCAGCAAAAACAGGGACGGAGTAAAAATGGAAATCGTACCGACGAGAGCACCTGGAAGGAGTATTCCGAGTATTCCGGGGACATAATACTAAAAAAGCGGGGCACACGCCTGTTTTTTCTCCATAACAGGTTTAGAGGAAAACTGCTGTCAACGTTGACCGGCAGCAGAGTGTTCGGGTTTGTATGGGGAGAACTCTGCGTGACAGCGGATTACAGCAATGAGCTGCGTCGTTTTTTTGTTCTTTTTCCGGTCAGCAGCCCAATGAACCAGCCGGTGAGCAGTACTCCGGCGCCGATGAGGAACCAGATCAGGGCCGAGCTTTTTTTCAGTCCGGTATTCTCAAGCTGGAGGTCAGTCATCCGGTTGGTGAGTTCGCTGAGCTGCTGCTGGGTTTCCGCCAGCTTTTTCTTGGTCAGGACAACGTCCGCGGTGTCCTGCTGCAGGCGCTGGTAATCGGCTTTAATCGTGTCCCGCTGGGCCATGCAGGCGGTGAGCTCCTGTTCGGTCTGGTTATGGACCTGGAGCAGTTCGGTCAGGCGGCCATCGGTCTCGGCCAGTTTTTCTTCCAGGCGGATTTTAGTCCGGGTAAGAGCAGCCACCTGCTCCTGCAGGGGCTTGTTATTGCTCAGATACCGTTTGAGAATCCAGCCCTCTTTGCCGTTTTTGAGTTGAACCTTAGCCCAACCCTCGTTTTCTTCAAGAAGAGTGACCATGGTCCCGCTTTCGACCACCGCAACTATTCTATACTCGGTTCCCTGGCCTCGCCTGACTGGAACTTCGGCACTGGGTTTTACATACCACTGGGCGGCATACACCGTTGAGCTGAAGAGACAGAACAGTAGGAGAAGAGTGCAGTACAGAAAGGTTGAGCGGAGCTTCATGAAGAGATCCCTGGGCCGGTTTGATTGATTAGTTGAAAAGGATAACGTATACATTCGAGGTCTATGATATCGCAGATTTCCTCAGTGATCAGTTATAAAATTACCGCTGTATACCATGTTTGATCTTCTTTTGCCAGAGCCTGCTGGTCTGTCTGGCGAGCTCTCGCATATTGCGCGCCTTGTCCGATTCATCGACAATTTCCCGGCCGACAATCTCCTCTATAATGTCCTCCATACTTATTACGCCGGTAATGCTTCCATACTCATCGACAACCACAAACAGATGCTGGTGCCGTTCAAGAAAATCAATAAATACCGCATTGAGCGGCGCGGTTTCCGGGATGAAATAGACCGGCCGCATGATGTCTGCCAGCAGCACATCATATCTGTTTTCCGCCGCTTCCATGAACACATCCCGACTGAGCACAATCCCTTCGATATTGTTCTGTTCTTTGTCATAGACCGGCACCCGGCTGTGCATTCGCCATTTTTCTTCAAGCTGGGCCGCTTCACCGATATTGAGCTGCTTGTTCAGCATGAAGGTAACTGTTCTCGGGGTCATGACCTGGCGCACGGTTTTGTTTTTGAGTTTAAGAATATTGGCTATCACGGTTTCCTCCTCCTGCTCAATAGCCCCGGATTTCAGGGAGAGGCGGGCAATGGTCTGCAGCTCTTCGGCGGAAATCTGGTCTCCGTTCTTCTGCTGGGGGATAAGCTGGGTAATTGCCTGGCAGAAAAGAATAATTGGTTTTAAAAACAGGATCATGACATGAAGGGGCAGGGTGATGACGGGGCCCAGTTGTTTTGCATAGACAACGCCGACTGTTTTGGGCAGAATTTCTGAAAAGAGAAGGATTGCCAGGGTAAAACAGAGGGAAAACCAGAGCAGGCTGTTTTGCCCGAAGACTGCAACAGCGGCTGCACCGGCAACAGCGGCGCCAATGGTGTTGGCAATTGTGTTCAGGGTAAGAATTGCCGTTATGGGCTGGTCGATATTTTCCTTCATGGACCGCATCAGGTCGGCCTGATGCGGGTGTTTGTCCTGCATCAATTCAACCTGGCTGGCTGAGAGTGAGTACAGTACGGCCTCAAAAACGCTGCACATGGCGGAAATGAGAATGGCGCTGCTGATTGCAACAATGAGTACGGTGAGCAAAGTGACCTCCTTTACAAGAGCTTTTTTTTTGTATAGCTTACCGTAAAAATGATGACTTGCCAATTGAGCTTGTGCCCATGATGGTGTATTGATGCTGGACATGCAATTTTTTTTTAAAAAACCTGCAGGCAGTGACCGCTTGACCATAGGAACCAGCATATGATTTCAGTTACCGGTAAAAGACCGGAAAATTTTAAGGGCGATCTTCTGGTATATTGTGCCATCCAGCATAAGGACAAGATGCCGCTCTGTGAAGAGGGAATAAAAAAACTCGTTAAACCGGCCTGGAAATCCGGTGATTTTAAGGCAAAACCAGGAGAGACCATTTTTTTGTATTCGGATCTTCTTGGCCATGCCGCAAAGCCCGCTTGTCCGCGAATTCTGATCGTCGGCCTGGGAGAGCGTAAAGAGAACATTGATGAGGTTCGTGAACAGCTGCGTCTGGCCGGTGGGACAGTTGCAGGTGCGGCTCGTAAGTGCAGGGCAAGAAAAGTGCTGGTTGTTCTGCCGCAGATGAAAGAAATCCTTGTGGCTGATAAGGCTGAAGCAATGAGCGAAGGCCTGGTCCTTGGGAATTATTCCTTTGACTGTTATAAAAAAGAGGATAAGGACAGACCATCACCTGTACGGAATTTTTATTTGACCGGTTCTGATTCCGCAACTTCCCTGCGGCTGGGAGTAAAAAGAGGGCGGACAACCGCTCTTGCCGCCTGCAGGGCCCGTGATATGGCCAACGAGCCCGGCAACTTCTGGACCCCGGAAAAGTTTGCCGAATTTGGAAAAGATCTCGGTAAAAAGTATGCGATCAAATGCAGGGTGATCGAAAAGGCCGCCATGAAAAAACTGGGCATGGGCGGTATTCTGGCGGTCAATCAGGGCTCGGCAAGTCCGCCGAAACTGGTCATCCTTGAATATATCAGCAATACAAAGAATCCGACTCTCATGCTTGTTGGTAAGGGGCTGACCTTTGATTCCGGCGGTGTCAGTCTGAAACCTGCTGCCGGTATGGAGGACATGAAATATGACATGTGCGGCGGGGCTGCGGTCATAACCGCGATGCAGGCCGTCGGCCAGGAACAGCCGAACAATGTCAATGTAATTGCTCTGATTCCGGCCACGGACAATATGTCCGGCGGCGCAGCCGTGAAACCCGGCGATATTATCACCCATTTCGGCGGCAAGACCTCTGAGATCATCAATACTGATGCAGAAGGGCGCCTCATCCTTGCCGATGCCCTTGCCTATGGAATAAAAAAATATAAACCGGATGCGGTTGTTGATCTGGCCACCCTGACCGGGGCCGTGATTATCGGTCTTGGTCATCATAAAACCGGGTTGCTGGCTAACGACGATACCCTGGCCGCACGGCTCTTGTCAGCAGGCGAGTCAGCTGGTGAGCCGCTCTGGCGTCTGCCGCTGGGGCCGGAATATTCAAAACAGCTTGAATCCAAGGTCGCAGATATCAAAAATACCGGCGGCCGACCGGCCGGTACCATAACCGCCGCCGCCTATCTGCAGGAATTTGTCGGCAAAACCCCGTGGGCACACTGCGATATTGCCGGCACTGCCTGGGGCTTTACTGAAAAATCGTATGTGCCCAAGGGGCCGTCCGGAATCGCCACCCGGACCCTGGTTACACTTATCCGCAACTGGAAACCTCTGAAGAAATAAAACAGGAACAATAATAAAAAAAATTTTTGATTACCATTAAAGCTCAGCTTTGTTTCGTTATTGTACCGGCTATCGACTTTCTGTCACTCCCGTAGGCTGTTGGGCGGGAGATAAGCGCAGACTTCGATCCAGAATATATCCTGTGGCCAGGCCAACGTTTCTGGATGCCCGACAACAACACTCGGGCATGACGTTGGAGTGTTTCCAGAATCTATACACTGAGCTGAACTTCAGTGGTAATTATAAAAAAGTTTAAGCGGTCAGATGTTCCTGATCATCTGCCTCAATTTTAAGCTAACAGCTAAATCCTAACAGCTAATCGCTCAACCAAAGAAGAGAAGAACAGGGAGTAGTCTATGGCAAAGAGAAAGGGGATAACGGTCAGCCGACAGATCATGGACAGCCAGTTGCTGTACCCTGAGGCAACCGGTGAACTGACCGGTCTGCTCAACGAATTGATCGTTGCCGGTAAAATCATCAGCGCAGAGGTCAATATGGCTGGACTGGCCGATATTCTCGGTCAGTCGGGTAAGACCAATATCCAGGGCGAGGACGTGCAGAAACTTGATGTCTTTGCCAACCAGACCATTAAACGGCGAATGGAGCAGTGCGGGTATATCTGTGTCATGGCCTCGGAAGAAGAGGATGATATTATACCGGTTCTTGACGGGTACGAGGGAAAATATACGGTTGCCTTTGATCCGCTTGACGGTTCCTCCAATATTGATGTAAACGTCAGTATAGGCACGATTTTTTCCGTCCACAGGCGGATCAGTTCCGGAAAACAGGGCACAGCTGAGGATTTACTGCAGAAAGGAAGTCATCAGGTGGCTGCCGGGTATATAATATACGGATCTTCCACTGTGATGGTGTATACCACCGGTGACGGTGTCCACGGTTTTACGCTGGATCCCAGTGTCGGTGAGTTTTTCCTTTCTCACCCTGATATCAAAATTCCTCAGGAATCACAGTATTACAGTGTGAATGAGGCCTATACCAACTACTGGTTTGATGCCACCCGCAACTATATCGATTATGTCAAAGAAATCGATCCGGCCAGCGGCAGACCATACAGCCTGCGCTATATCGGTTCATTGGTTGCTGATTTTCATCGTAACCTGATCAAGGGCGGTATCTTTCTCTATGCCCGGGACAAGAAAAGCACGGATAAGCCGGAAGGTAAATTGCGCCTGCTCTATGAAGCCTCACCGCTGGCCATGGTTGTCGAACAGGCGGGTGGGCGCGCCATTACCGATGATGGGCGCAGGATTCTGGACATTGAGCCCACTGATCTGCATCAGCGTGTGCCGTTGATTATCGGGTCCAAAGAGGACGTCGATCTGGCGGAACAATTTTTTACCGGAAATATGCCCTAGCCCGGATATTTCACAAAGGTCGTCGCGAAACGACTGAAAGTGCCGGAGATGCGTTGATTTGCGCAGAAAATTGTTTGCAGGCATATTGGTCAATATGTCGAAAACAATTTTCAAGAAAATCGACGTAGATTCGGTGCTTTCGGCCGTTGCAGCAGGCCGCTTGTGAAATGTCCGGGCTGGAATATATCAGTGTAGTTCCGGACCAGAGGAAGATCTGTTCTATTCATATTTTTTTAAACAATGGAGGAAGTCAAAGTCATGAAGCTTGTTTCAAAGTTCCTTGTTGCTTTTTTGCTGGTCGTTTTTACGGCCATGCCTTCGATGGCCGAAAAAACCATTAAATGGAAACTGGCCATGACCTGGCCCTCAACCCTGACTCCACTTGCTTCGCCACCGATCAAACTGGCCAAGATGGTTGAGGAGATGAGCGGGGGAAAGTTTATAATCAAAGTTGAGGGCAAGGAAAAGCACAAGGCCGCCCTTGGAATTCTTGATATGGTCAAAGGGGGGCAGTACCAGATGGGCCACAGCGCCTCCTATTATTGGAAGGGAAAGGATATGAGCATGGTGTTTTTCACCACCGTTCCATTTGGCATGACCGCAACCGAGCAGTATGCCTGGTTTTACTATGACGACGGCATGAAACTGATGGAAAAGGCCTACGATAAATTCAAGGTGTACAGTTATCCGGGCGGAAATACCGGGGTCCAGATGGGAGGATGGTTCAAAAAAGAGATCAACTCGCTTGATGATCTGAAAGGTCTGAAAATGCGCATCCCCGGCCTTGCCGGTGAGGTTTTCGCCAAACTCGGGGTCAATGTGACGAATATTCCGGCTGGTGAGTTGTATACCTCTCTGGACCGTGGAACCATTGATGCGCTGGAATGGGTCGGGCCGGGAATGGATATTAAAATGGGTTTTCATAAAATCGCACCCTATTATTATACCGGCTGGCATGAACCTGCCTCCGAGATGCAGTTTCTTATCAACAAGCGGGCTTACGAAAAACTACCGCCTGAATATAAGGAAATGCTGCTGGTTGCCATGAAGGCCACGGCCGCCGATATGTGCTCTGAAAATTTTGCCGATTCCGCCAATGCCTGGGCCAAGATGAAAACCGAATATCCCAACATCAAGGTCAAAACTTTTCCAACCCCGGTATTGAAGGCCATGAAAAAGGCCACCGATGAAATTCTTGATGGCTATGCGGCAAAAGATGCCCAGTTCAAGACCATTCTGGATTCCCAGCGAGCTTTTATGAAAAAGGCCCGCGCGTGGACCATTATCTCAGAGTATAATTATATTAAGACCAGTGAGGAAGTGGTGAAATAACCATGTCCCACCTGCTCTTTGTTCCGGCCCTGTCAAAAAAAGATGAACCTGTTTTTGACAGGGCTTTTTTGCTCATTTCTGTTTTTTTTGGCTTGGAACTGAAGATCGTATGCTGAGTGTGCTGGAGAAGAGTATAGCAAGAGCCGTTGATGTCGTCGGATGGCTTACAAGTATCCTCCTGCTGTTGATGGTGCTCAATGTATCCTTTGACGTATTGATGCGCTACGTATTTCATAACAGTTCCGTTGGCATGCAGGAAATGGAATGGCATCTGTTTGCGGTGATCATTTTATTCGGGATCTCGGTGGCCTTAAAAGATGAAGGGCATGTGCGGGTAGATTTTCTCTATGAGCGGTTCAGCCCGAAAAAAAAAGCGATTATCAATATCTGCGGCACGCTTTTTTTTCTTATGCCGGTGGCTCTGCTGATATTTTTTGGTTCATTTGAATTTGTCAGAGATGCCTGGGAAATAAACGAGATTTCCGAAGATCCTGGCGGGTTGCACTATCGCTGGTTGATCAAAGGCATGATTCCCCTGTCGTTCGGCTTTCTCCTTCTCAGTGCAATCGGGTATATCCTTCAGAATATCAGGCTGTACAAGGCGTTGAAATGACAGGAATTATAATGTTTTTTGCCGCCCTTGTCCTGCTGGTTGTCGGCTATCCGGTTGCCTTTACCTTCGGCGCCGTGGCCATGTTTTTCGGCGCCATTGCCGCCTTTATAGAAATGCTGCCCGATCCTACGGTTAGCGGGGTTGCCGAAGAGTTTTTTCTCATGTTTTCCATGATGCCCTTTCGCATCTATGCGATCATGACCAATACCATCCTCATGGCAATTCCTCTGTTTATCCTCATGGGGATTGTCCTGCAGAAGTCGGAACTTGCCGAGCGCCTGCTTGAGTCCATGGGCATTCTTTTCGGCAAAGTTCGCGGAGGCGTCGCCATCAGTACGGTGCTGGTCGGGTCTCTGCTCGCCGCCTCCACCGGAGTCGTTGGTGCATCCGTTGTTGCCATGGGCGTTATTTCCCTGCCGGTCATGTTGAAATACGGCTATTCAAAAAAGCTGGCCACCGGAACCATCTGTGCCTCCGGAACCCTGGGCCAGATCATTCCGCCCTCCATTGTCCTGATTATCCTGGGAGATGTTTTTCAGCTCCCGGTAGGTGATCTATTTCAGGCCGCACTGGCACCGGGCCTTGTTCTGGTCGGCTGTTATATTGCCTACATTCTTATTATTGCCTTTTTAAAACCAGAACTTGCCCCGGCAATAACGATCTCCGATGAACATCGGAAAGGGGCGGTAAAAAGGGCGATGTTCGCGATTCTGCCTCCGCTGACCCTTATTGTCATGGTCCTCGGGTCGATTTTTGCCGGAGTGGCAACCCCGACCGAGTCCGCTTCGGTTGGTGCCCTGGGTTCACTTGTTCTTGCCGCTCTGTATAAAAGACTCAGCTGGCGGATAATCCATGAAGCCACCCTGGAAACCGTTAAAATTACCGCCATGGTTTTTGCCATTTTGATAGGGGCGACCGCCTTTTCCATGGTCTTTGTCTACACCGGGGCCGATGGTCTGGTCGAACACCTCATGACATCGCTTCCCGGCGAGAAATGGGGCTTTCTTCTCCTGTCCATGCTCTCCATCATGCTGCTTGGATTCTTCATTGATTTCATAGAGATTTCCTATATTGTCGTGCCTATTCTTCTGCCCATAGCCGACAGTATCGGGTTAAACCCCATGTGGTTTGCCATTCTCATTGCCATGAACCTGCAGACTTCCTTTCTTACCCCTCCCTTTGGTTTCTCATTGTTTTACCTCAAAGGCGTCTGTCCACCGGAGGTGAGCACTATCGATATTTACAAGGGAGTTATCCCGTTTATATGTATTCAGGTCATGGTCCTTGCCTCCATCGTTCTTTTTCCAGGCATGTACGGGCTGTAATCTTTGGCAGGATTTGAGGTCAAAATGAATCCATCATGCAATGCCCGTTTTCTCATCGTCAGGGAAGGTAACCGATGAAAAAGCTGACATTGTATCTTGAAATCGGAGCAATGCTCCTGGTTTTGTTTATTCTCCTGATCTCCCTGGTCGGTCGGGACAGAGGTACGTACCCGTCGGCTGACACCAGGGAGTCAGGCGGTACTGAAAATATTGCTGCAGAGGGTGGGCCCCTGGTAGGGAATCCTTCCGCCCGAATCCTTGAGCAGGCACCGTACTCCACTGGCCCGGAAGAGGAGACTGTTGTCCCTGAAGATGCCTGGAGTCGGAAGAAATGGCTCGGGGATTATCCGGCAATGGTCAAGCGCAGAATGATCAGAGCCCTGGTTCCGCCCAGTAAGACCTTCTTTTTTCTTGATAAACCAGCATGGCTGGACCAGATTTTTAACGTCACAGCCACAACAAAGGATGAAAACAGCCCGAAACAGCGTACTTCGTGGGCGATTTTCGGATAAACCAGCATGGCTGGACCAAGATTTTCAACGTCACAGCCACAACCAACCATGAAAATAGCCTGATACGGCATAACTTCGTGGGCGATTTTCGGATAAACCATCATTCCCGGCACGCCGGGCACAACAAACGATGAAAATACTCTGTACAAACAGATGAGTCATGACAATCTTATTCCAAACCATTTTTTTTTGGAATACAAACAATTGGAGGAT
>JAJRQC010000171.1 GCA_024280455.1 Deltaproteobacteria bacterium
GCTTGAATCCGGCACGGCATACGCCGACATGCTGGATAGGTTACTTGACAGTTATCAGGAGACGGTAAGCAAGGAGCAAAAAATCCAACAATTGGAAGAAAAGATTGGGGGATTAAAAGAAGAAAATCTCGAAGTAAAAAAACAAATGAAGGAGCTGGAATCACGACTCGACAGACTGGAGAGTCGTTCGGACGGTGAAGAAGAAATCTTACGCAAAACCGCCTAAAACTCCTGCCAGGAAACCAATGCAGATTCATCCAGATGTCCACCGGCACATCTGCCGGGTCGCTAAAACTCTTACCACGATCACAGCGGAAAAGAAGCAAAGACGGAAAAATTGTCTGGGCTTTTGATTATTCAGATTTGAAAAAGAAAAAGCCGTAATTATAAAAAAGTGGAACAAAAATGGAACAAATACATAAATACGAAAACTACAATTCAGTTATTTCATAATGTTACTCTACTTAACGCAAGGGACTTAAAATCCCTTCTCACCTTAAGGGCACCTGCTTACTGGTCATGATATAGGAAAATGAAGCCGGATCATAAAAATTAAGGGGTTCCCCTCCCACTTCTGCATAGGGATAACCAAAGGTGTTGAGTGGACCGCCCTGCTGGGCGGGATTGAGAATAAGGTCACGCCCCAGGGCCAGTTTGACCCGATACGCATCCCAGCCGCCCCAGAAATACTCCCGCAGCTTCTTGGTTTCCGGGTCATCGGGTTTCAGGTTGCCTTTAAGCATCATCTTGCGGACGTCGGCCGGATCAACCGGAACCCAGCCATAGCCGGGCAGGTAAAATTCTGCCCAGCAATGCTGCCAGGAGCTGATATCCTGTACCTCTTTTTTTCCCAGCCGAACACCGAATATCTCACGGGCCGGTACTCCGGCCGCCCGGCAGAGTGCAACAAAGACCGAGTGAATATCGGTACATTTCCCGCCCGGATTCTTCAGAAGCTTACAGACATCACCCTTACCGCAGCCGATAGTTGCCGGATCCCGGTAGGTATTTTCACAGGTCCAGTCGTAAATTGCCCTGGCCCTGGCCAGTACGGACGTCTTTCCGTTGGTTATGGAATCAGCCAGCTTCTTCACCGGGCCGTCAACAGGCCCCAGGCTCGTAGGTTCCAGCCACATTCGATAATCGGCCGGATCCCAGGCCGCCTCTTTTTGAGGAAAATCACGTCTGATCACTTCCTGCCGGACGGCCTTAAAAGAAAGGTTGAGCTTGCGGGATTTTTCTCCCGCCGGCCACCAGGCATAGAGCATGGGGGTCTGGTATTTTGCATCCGTGTAGACGGCGGATCCGGCAAAATCACCGGAAACCCGTATGTTGCTTATATCCTGGTAGGCCGAGGAAACCGGATAGGGAATCCATAGTCGTACATCCTTATCCGTACCATGCTGCGAGAGATCAAAATCCATGGTAATAATACCGGAAGCACTTCCCGCCGTGACCTGGGTTGCACTTAAGAAAAATGCTGCAAAGAGCAGCAAGGCACTAAGTTTCCGCATTGGTTTCCCCTTTTTTGTTTTTCCGTGACTGTTGCATTGAGCCCAAAAGAAGAACAGAGGGAGGGCGATAAGTCAAATAGGAAATATCAATATACCCGGAGAAAGAGATAGTTGAAAACTATATAAAAAAATGAGATGATTCAGAGTACATCGGCAAGAGCCTCGTCAAGACCTGAGAAGGAAAATGTATAGCCGGCCACACTTATCCGCTCCGGCACTACCCGCTGGGAAGCAAGAAGCACGGTTGCAAACTCACCGACCGCCAACCGGAGGATAGAGGCGGGAACCGACAGAACGGTCGGCCTGTGTAGAACTGCCCCCAACCGCTGAGTAAAGGCCCTGTTGGTGACCGGTTCCGGGGCAACACCGTTGACCGCGCCCTGGATCTCCGGGTGCACTGCCGCATGCAGCATAATCCCTACCAGGTCGTCATTTTCCAGTCGCACCAGGGGACTACTTGACCATCCCTCGGAAATGATTACAACATACCCCAACCAATACTGTATTATATCCCTTACGGATCTGTTTCCATGAAAAAAATTATCTTTCACCAGGACATCTACATGTCTGCCTACCTGGAATAAGCACGCCGGGCCCCGAGCCTGAAAATCTGTTGCTTTTCCTACGGTAGTGTTCTACCTTTCATGCTGTACATATTTCTCAATAACGGGAGCTCGGTCACACCGGGCTGAGAGGGGCGGAAACAAAACGCCCGACCGTCACACCTGATCCGGATAATGCCGGCGGAGGAAATTTTTTTATTCTGTTTTCAGCCGTTCGCCTCTGGTGGACGGCTTTTTTTTGCACTACCGTCACAAGGATACGCTGATGAAACAAATAATCTTTCTCCTCTTGTTTTCGCTTGCGGCATGGCTGCTTCTGCCATCCACGGTCCCGGCCCAGGAAACCCTCACCCTGATGACCCATGACAGTTTCAACGTCAGCAGAAAACTGATCCAGGAGTTTGAACAACAGAATCAGGTCAAACTGCAGGTACTCAAGGCTGGAGATGCCGGAGCAGCCCTGATTCAGGCCATTCTCTCCAAAGAAAACCCGCTGGCCGATGTCTTTTTCGGGGTCGACAACACCTTTTTCAGCCGGGCCATCCAGGCCGACATCTTTGAACCCTATGCTTCGCCGGAGCTGGAAAACATTGACGACCGGTTTAAACTCGACCCGAAAAACCGGCTCCTGCCGGTGGATTATGGTGATGTCTGCCTGAACTATGACAAGGCATGGTTTATCAAAAAAGGCCTCGCACCTCCGACCGACCTCGAGGATCTGGTCAAACCGGAATACAAAGGGTTGACCGTGGTCGAGAACCCGGCCACTTCCTCACCGGGCCTGGCCTTTCTGCTCGCAACCATCAGCCGGTTCGGCGAACAAGGCTATCTTGTATACTGGCAGCAGCTTCGCGACAATGAGGTCCTGGTTGCAAACGGCTGGGAAGATGCCTATTACGGACATTTCACCTCCGCCTCCAAGGGCAACCGACCGATTGTGGTCAGCTATGGATCAAGCCCTGCCGCGGTTGTCTACTATGCTGAAAAACCGATGGACAGTGCGCCGACCGAGGCTGTGGTCAGTGACAGCTCCGCCTTTCGGCAGATAGAGTTTGTCGGCATTGTAAAGGGAACAAATAAAAAAATTCTCGCCCAAAAGCTGGTCGACTTTATGCTCAGTCGCCCGTTTCAGGAAAACATCCCGCTGCAGATGTTTGTCTTTCCGGTCAACCGGACCGCAACGCTACCGCCGGTCTTCAAGAAATACGCCCGTGTTGCCCGGACTCCGGCAACGGTTGCTCCGGCCGCAATTGAAAAAAACCGGGAGGCATGGATAGAGGCCTGGACCAACACGGTTCTGCGCTGAGTCCCCTGCACCGGCCGGATTGGTTTAAAACATGATAGTCCAGCAGCAGAAAACAAAGGGCTGGCTCCTGCTGGCAGCGCCTCTGCTGTTTTTGAGCCTGTTTTATTTCTATCCCCTGCTCAAGATTTTCTCCCTCAGCTTTTTCCCGGACGGATCCTGGACAAACAGCGGCCTGGTACGATTTTTTTCCACCCCGACCTACCTCCGTATCCTCTGGTTCACCTGCTGGCAGGCCGCCCTCTCCACGCTGCTGACCCTGATTGTGGCCCTGCCCGGGGCCTATATTTATGCCCATTACAGCTTTCCCGGCAAAGGGCTGGTCAGGGTTCTGACGACCATCCCCTTTGTTTTGCCCACGGTGGTTACGGCAACCGCCTTCCGGGCCCTGCTCGGGGACGGCGGCCTGGTCAACACCCTGCTCATGAACCTGTTTCACCTGCAGGGTCCACCCATTCATCTGAACCAGAGCATTGCCTTTTTTCTACTGGCCCACGTCTTCTACAACTACGCCTTGGTCATGCGCATTGTCGGGGGATACTGGGCCGGCCTTGCCCCGGAACTGCAGCAGGCCGCATCCATGCTGGGTGCCTCACCCTGCCGGGTTTTTACCAAAATCACCCTGCCCCTGCTGATGCCGGCAATCGGCTCAGCAGCCCTGCTGATCTTTATTTTTTGTTTCACCAGTTTCGGGGTGGTCCTTATCCTCGGCGGACCCAAATTTGCAACCCTTGAAGTGGAAATTTACCGGCAGGCAATTCATCTGTTTAATCTGCCCATGGCCGCCACCCTCTCCCTAATCCAGATCCTGATGAACTTTTTTCTGATGTGGCTCCATGCCCGGCTTTCGCAACGAGCCGATCTTTCCTGGTTTGAAGGGGGCGGTTCCGAAAAATTGAAACCCGCCCGTACCCGCTGGGATGTTTTCTGGATTACAGCCAACATGGGATTTATGGGCATACTTTTACTTGCACCCCTGCTGGCCCTGGTTATCCGCTCTTTTCTCGGTGATCACGGCTGGACCCCGGCCTACTATCTTGCTCTCTTTACCCAGCAGACGGATTCGCTTTTTTTTGTGCCTCCAGCATCGGCGATATTCAACTCCATCGGCTTTGCGCTGGCAACCATGGGTCTGGCCCTGCTGCTTGGCCTCTCCGCCGCCGCGTTTATCGCCCTGCCGAAAAAAACCGGAGCCGCCCTCTGGGATGCTCTCATCATGCTGCCCTTAGCGACCTCCGCCGTGACCCTTGGTTTCGGCTACATCATTACCTTAAACAAACCGCCGCTCAACCTGCGCAACTCAGGCCTGCTGGTCATCTTCGCCCACACCCTGGTCGCCTTTCCCTTTGTCATCCGCTGCCTGCTGCCAAGCCTGCGCAGGATACCAACAGCGCTGCGGGAGGCTGCCGCACTCCTGGGCGCATCACCGCTGCAGATCAAACTGTCCATTGATCTGCCCCTGATCAGTAAGGCCCTGATGGGAGGTGCTGTCTTTGCCTTTGCCATCAGTATGGGCGAATTCGGGGCCTCCACCTTTGTAACCCGCCCGCAGACCCCGACCTTGCCGGTGGCAATCTTTCGTTTTTTAAGCAGACCCGGGGAACTCAACTACGGCCAGGCCATGGCCATGAGTGTTATCCTGATGCTGGTCACCAGCCTCGCTTTTTTCCTTCTGGAAAAACTGCAGACTGCAGGCAGACGATGACCCCGCTCTTACAGGTTGACAAGGTTTCCAGGAGCTACAACGAAACACCGGTTGTAGCCGGGATATCATTTGCTCTTAAGGAAGGGGAAATCCTCTGTCTGCTCGGGCCTTCCGGCTCCGGCAAGACAACCCTGCTCAGGCTGTTGGCCGGCCTGGAGCAGGCGGATTCCGGCCGGTTCCTGTTTGACGGCCGGGACCTGGCAACGATTCCGCCCCATAAACGACATTTCGGGATGATGTTTCAGGAATACGCCCTGTTTCCCCACAAAAACGTGGCCGAAAATATCCGCTTCGGACTGGAAAGGATGAAGTGGTCTGCGGACAGACAGCAGCAAAGAGTACAAAAAATGCTGAGCCTGGTTGGTCTGGAGGAGATGGGGGAGCGGCGCATAGATGAACTCTCCGGCGGTGAACGGCAACGGGTAGCCCTGGCCCGCAGTCTGGCCCCGCAGCCACGACTGCTGCTGCTTGACGAACCGCTGGGCTCCCTGGATCGGGTACTCCGTGACCGGCTGGCCGGAGAGATCCGCTCTATTCTCAAGAGCCAGCAGGTGACGGCGGTCTTTGTCACCCATGATCAGGCCGAAGCCTTTGCGGTGGCCGATACAATTGCCATCCTCCGGCAGGGACGCCTGGAACAGATCGACTCTCCGGAAACGATCTACCGAAGACCGAAAACAGCTGCAGTTGCCGCTTTTCTCGGCTTTCGCAACCTGATCGACTGCTCACGCCACCACCCCGCAGATTTTTTCTATCCGCTGCCACCTGGCCTGAAAAGATATTCGGGCCGGCTTCTCATCCGACCGGAAGGGGCGCGAATCTCCGGCCAGAGCACAAGCGGTATTGATTGGCCGCAACTCACAGGAAAGATAACAAAAAAACAGTTTCAGGGCCAGATTTATGGGCTCGAGATTGCGGTACATGATATGCAGCTGCATTTTGCTCTGCCCATTGATCCCGCCCCTCCGGAAATCGGAGAAACGATCAACCTGGATATCAATCCCCAGGCTCTGGTTGAACTTGAGGAAGAAAAATGAAGACCGTCATCTTTGCCGGCGGAACCTTTACTGATCGGAGAAAAGCACAAGAGCTCTGCAGGCAGGCCGGGCTGATCATTGCCGCCGACGGTGGAATCGGTCATTGTCGGAATGTACAAATCTCCCCCCACGTCCTCCTGGGTGACCTTGACTCTGCCTCAGCCGAGCTTGTTGACTGGGCCGAAAAATCCGGCGCCACTCTACTGCGCTACCCAAAGGACAAGGACAAAACAGATCTGGAACTGGCCCTGGATCTAGCCCGCAGCCACGGGGCAACTACGGTTTCCCTGTTTGGCGTTCTGGGTGGGCGCTGGGACATGAGTCTGGCAAACCTTCTCCTGCCTGCGGCCCCAACCTATGCAGATCTGCAGATTACCCTCTATGACGGCCCAACCAGCATTGACCTCCTGCGCAGCGGCGACCGCCTGGAAGTGTCCGCAACCCGGGGAAGCAGGGTTTCATTGATTCCAATCAACGGTCAGGCCGAGGGAGTAACGCTTACCGGTTTCAAATATCCTCTAACCGACCACACCATCCCTCCCGGTTCCACTCTTGGCATCAGCAATGTGCTGGTTGCCGCCACCGGATCTATTGTCATAAGGAAAGGGCAGCTCATCTGCATCCTGACTGAAACAAAAGCCACAAGGGACTGAACCCTTCCCATCTCCTGCAGGTTAAACTTCTTCCCGGGCAGATGCGATTTGCCCTCTGGCCGGGCCACCGTCTTTCCACTCGGTTTTAATTACATCCCGGCGGATCTGATCATCGCCGTCCGCTATAGAAAACTGGTTGCCACCGGCCTTTTTGTCGGCACAAATCGCGTAAAATTTCGCCGAGGTCACGCTTCAACTTGTCATATAGAACTTTCTGACGATATTTCGGAGCGATAACTATATGATATTTGCAATCCCACCTTACGTGGGACAAACCAGCATGGCCTGACGGCACAACAAACGATGAAAATAGTATAACCAAGTGTTGTAGGTCTGCTTGAGTGAAACGAAAGCGGACAGCCACCCCGGTACCGCCTAATCGGTTCAGGCAGCCATCAGTTTATTGGCTGCTTTCGCGTAGCTCAAGCAGACCTACAGAACTATTTTCAGATACACCAGCATGGCTGGACCAAGATTTTTAACGTCACAGCCACAACCAAGGATGAAAACAGCCCGAATCAGCGTACTTCGCGGGCTATTTTCGGATAAACCAGCATGGCTGGACCAAGATTTTTAACGTCACAGCCACAACCAAGGATGAAAATAGCCTGAATCAGCGTACTTCGTGGGCGATTTTCAGATAAACCAGCATGGCTGGACCAGATTGTACAGGTCACAGCCACAACAAACTATGAAAATAGCCCGGATCGGCATCACTTCGTGGGCGATTTTCGGATAAACCATCATTCCCGGCACGCCGGGCACAACAAACGATGAAAATACTCTGTACAAACAGATGAGTCATGACAATCTTATTCCAAACCATTTTTTTTTGGAATACAAAC
>JAJRQC010000172.1 GCA_024280455.1 Deltaproteobacteria bacterium
AGACCCTGGTATTCCCCTGCATTTTCATTCATGACCCCGTAATCATCCATGACCTTGATTCGGGCAAGATCATGACGCAGGCCGATCTCATAGTCGTCACGATCATGGGCCGGGGTGACCTTGAGGGCGCCGGTGCCGAATTCCCGCTGCACATGGTGATCCAGGACCACCGGAATAACCCGGCCTGCAAGCGGCAGTTTGATGCCGATTTTCTCGAGTCCCCGATACCGTTCATCCTCGGGATGGACCGCCACCGCGGTGTCGCCGAGCATGGTTTCCGGGCGGGTGGTGGCGACAATGACCTCACCTGAACCGTCGGCATAGGGATAGCGGAGATGATAGAGTTTGCCACTGGTCGGGTCGTGTTCGACCTCGTCATCGGCAAGGGCGGTGTGACAGCGGGGACACCAGTTGACGATATAATCACCCTTGTAGATCAAGCCCTCGTTGTAGAGCCGGACAAAGACCTCGCGTACAGCCGTGGAGAGTCCCTCATCCATGGTGAACCGTTCCCGATCCCAGTCACAGGAGGCACCCATTCGCTTCAATTGATTAATGATGGTGCCGCCTTTTTCCTCGCGCCACTGCCAGACCCGTTCGATAAACTTCTCACGCCCCAGGTCATGACGGGTCAGATTTTCAGTAGCCAGCTGCCGTTCGACCACGTTCTGGGTGGCAATTCCGGCATGATCAGTGCCCGGCACCCAGAGAGTGTTGTCACCCTTCATCCGGTGGTAACGAACAAGGATATCCTGCAGGGTATTGTTTAAGGCATGACCGATATGAAGGACACCGGTAACGTTGGGCGGCGGGATAACGATGGAAAAAGAATCTTTGTCGTCTTCCATCTTTGCGGCAAAGGTTTTCTGTTCAAGCCAGTGGGTGTACCAGCGTTTTTCAACTTGATCAAATTCATAGCCCTTGGGCAGATCATACTTTTTATTTTCTGTTTGCATTGATTTCTTCTATATCTTGACTCTAATTCTTCTTTTGTATTCAGTTCGTTCCATAACACACAGCGCCCGTATCCAATCCCCTGACACCTGACACCTGATACCTAATCATAACACCGTCCAAGGTTTAGGCATAAAAATCTTGATATACAGGTCAAGGGCATAACGGTCGGTCATTCCGGCTATAAAATCGCAGACCTGCCGGTGCCGCTTCTTTTTCTCCTCAGGCGAGTTCACCTCGGGCCGAAGGGGGCAGTTTCTCTCTTTTTGCGGGAATTCATGGATGAAAAAGAACGAATACAGATCACGGATAATTCGCTGTGCCTTCTCAAACTCGTTGTGCACCTGTCGGTTCCGATAGACGTTGTCGTAGAGGAAACCCCGCAGTTCGGTAATGGTCGCATTCATCAGGTCACTGAGGCGCAGGCGTCCGTCATTCTGTTCCATGGTTGAAGTTACCAGATCCCTCACCATGGCATCAATACGGCGGGAGGGGCTGTCACCCACCACTTGCCGCAGGTGAAGCGGCAGGTCTGTTTCTTTTATCATTCCCGCCCGCAGGGCATCGTCCATATCATGATTGACATAGGCCATAATGTCGGCCACCCGCACAATCTGCCCTTCCAGGGTTGCCGGCAAGACTGCGGTATCCTCGGGCAGGATTTCGCTGTACCCTTTGGAATGTTTGAGGATACCGTTTCGCACCTCCCAGGTCAGGTTAAGGCCGCGACCGTGGTCTTCAAGAAAATCAACCACCCGCAAACTCTGCCGATAATGCTTGAAACCGCGCGGATGAAGAATATTTAAACTGTACTCACCGGCATGACCAAAAGGAGTGTGGCCGAGATCATGGCCTAAGGCAATGGCCTCGGTCAGATACTCATTGAGCCGCAGGCACACCGACATGGTACGGGCGATCTGGGATACTTCGAGGACATGGGTCAGCCGGGTGCGGTAATGATCCCCGGCCGGGGCCAGAAAAACCTGGGTTTTATGCTTGAGGCGGCGAAAGGTCTTGGAATGAATACTCCGGTCACGATCACGCTGAAAAACAGTTCGTAGATCACAGGTATCCGACTCGTCATGCAATCGTCCCCGCGAATTCACGCTCAGACAGGCATGGGGTGAAAGGATGACCTTTTCCTGTTCCTCAAGCTGTTGACGAATCGACAAACCCATTTTTCTTTTCCGACCAGTTACAAGATAGAGCTAACCAGCATGACTGGACCAGGTAAGCAGAACATAGTAGAGACTCCATTTTTTGTTCTGTTCCCTGTCCTCTGTTTTAGAATACACCTCAGTAAACCAGCTCTTCATAGCAGGACAGCGGCGGTGAAACAAGCGTTTTCTTATCCCAGGCAATCAGCCAGCACCAGGGCAAGGTGCCGGATACGGACCGGCAGGTTGTTTTCCACGGCCCCGGTCTGCCACTGCATCAGGCAGCCCGAGCAGGTCGTCGTAACCAGATCCGGTGAGTGAACAAGGGCACCATCGGCGCAGCTTTGAAATATTTTTCTGGAAAGCTCGGGGTAGCCTACATGAAAAAGCCCGCCCTGGCCACAGCATTGCGGCCCGTTTGCAGCCTCCACCCTTTCCACATTACCGATTCGATCAATCAACTTGCGCGGTGCTTCCCGCCCGGCCGAGGTAAAACGCAGATGACAGGGATCATGATAGAATGTTTTTATTTTCTTTTGCCCCCCCGGCAACACCAGGGCATCGTGCAGGTGGTTTAAAAAAAATGCGGAAAACTCAACCACCCTGTTGCTGAACGCCCTGGCAATCTCCTGCTTTTCCGGATCACCGGCAAAAAGCTCCGGATAGGCGGCAAGATGACGGGAACAGGAAGCGCAAGAGGTAAGAATAGGCCCCCGGCCATCTGCAAAGAATTTGATATTTTGCCAGGCCAGCCTTCCGGCCTCTTCAGCTTTACCGGCAGACGAGGCGGCCAATCCACAGCAGCACTGCGTCTCGGGACTCCACACCTGCAGATCGCCTGCATGAGCAAGCCGAAGAACAGCCCGACCGACGGAAGGCTGCAGGTGGCGGGCCAGACATCCGCTGAAATAACTGATAGTCTCTTTAGAATCCGGAGCCGAGGGCACGGGCCAGTCAACAGGTACAGCACGGGGTTCTTCCAGTAATCCAAGTTTGATACGCAGACCGGAACCGGCAGGCAGGGCGTTGATACGCTTGAGGCTGATTCCGGCCCGAACCAGGCCCTGCAGCAGTCCGGATGAGGACAGCGCCTTGCGGGCCGCCACCTTCTGCAGGCCGTGGCTGCCGTAAAAGATGGAAAAATCGCTGCGGGCCCGGATCACCAGTTCGGTGATCGGCAGATGGCGGGAGCAGACGGTTTCACAGGCTCCGCAGAGCAGGCAGCGGGAAAATATATCCTCAAAATGCCCTGAAGGCTGTCGGGCCAGGGGCAGCGAAAGCAGATGCATTTTGCCCCTGGCGGTGAGCGATTCCCTAGGTTCCACCCGAAAAACCGGGCAGACCACGGTACAGGCCCCGCATTTTACGCAGCCCTGTTCAGGATGCTGCTCTTCCATCTCCATGATTGCCTCAACAGTTTAAACAGTTTAAACAGCTTAAACTGTTAAACAGCTCGCTCACGGTTGCCAGAGCAGAAAGGCCTTGATAAATGGATCAAGCCTGCCGTCAAGGACAGCATCGACGTTGCCCTCTTCCTGGTTGGTTCGGTGATCCTTGATCATTCGGTACGGCTGCAGGACATAGGAACGAATCTGGCTGCCCCAGGAAATTTCCTTTTTATCGCCGTGCAGATTTTCCTGGGCCTCGGCCTGCTCCTTTTTTTCCTTTTCATAGAGACGGGCCATGAGCATCTTCATGGCCATGTCCTTATTTCTATGCTGCGAACGCTCGTTCTGACACTGGACAACTATACCCGACGGCAGGTGAGTAATACGGATTGCCGAATCGGTCTTATTTACATGCTGGCCACCGGCCCCGGAGGCCCGATAGGTATCAATACGCAGATCCTTTTCATTGATGTCGACCTCAATGGTGTCATCAAGTTCCGGCAGCACCATGACCGAGGCAAAAGAGGTGTGGCGCCGGCCCGAGGCGTCAAAGGGCGAAATCCGCACCAGCCGGTGAATGCCGACCTCGGAGCGCAGGTAGCCGTAGGCATGTTTGCCCTTGACCAGAATCGTCACGCTCTTGGTCCCGGCCTCGTCACCGGCAAGATGATCCAGAATATGGGCCTTGAATCCCTTATCCTCAGCCCAGCGCAGATACATGCGCATCAAAATCTCCACCCAGTCCTGGGCCTCGGTGCCTCCGGCCCCTGCATGAATGGTTAAGATGGCATTGCTGCTGTCGTGTTCGCCGGAGAACATACACTCCAGTTCGACCAGATCAACACGCTCCTGGAGCTCACCAAGGCTGTCAACCACCTCCTGGTAGGTCTCATTATCCTGCTCCTCTCTGGCCATATCGAGCAGCATGTCGGCTTCTTCCAGATCCTCGAAATTTTTCTCCCAGACCGCGATAATGTCCTGGAGCTGACCCAGTTTTTTCTGCACCTTTTGGGCCAGAGCCTGATCATTCCAGAATTCGGGCTCCAGGGTCTGGGCTTCCAGTTTGTCAACGAGTTCTTTCTTTCCCTCTAAGTCAAAGATGCTCCTTCAAGGCCAGCATTCTGCCCTTGAGTTGGTTGAGTTTCTGTTTCGACTCAGCCGCTTCGCTTATCTCAGCCATTGCTGTATACTCCCTGTTCATCTCAAAAAAATCTTGTTAAAAAGTAACTATTCAGGAGCACCTCATCTTCACTCATTTCGGCCTCCTCGAATAGCACAAGTATGCTTCAAAGACCTAAATAAGTAAATATGAGGCACTCCCGAACAGTTACATTCCCGGGTAAAGGCAAGTTTTTTTTGCGTCT
>JAJRQC010000173.1 GCA_024280455.1 Deltaproteobacteria bacterium
CTTTTTTTCGAAAAAAACGCACCGGGAAAGAAAAAACTTGGGGTTGTGGCCTGATGAAGAAGAATCCTTTGCAGAGTGGTTACTATCTGAGAATTAATATCGAGTTGCTTCGGCCGAAAAAGGCTGTTTTTGGACAGACACGAGTTAGGAAAGATTTGCATTATGTGGCTAGATGTTATTGTGTCCTCCGGCAACCGGTCGTTTTCTTTGCCTTCCCTGGCATTGATGAAATCAATATATTCATCACCACTCATCCTTTGTCAAGCACGGTGGCGAGGCATTACCTCTGCAAGCCTTCAGGGGGAGATAAGTTATGCTATATTGCACAGATTGCACAGTGTTGTGCTGACGTGGAAAAATAGGGCACCTTGTAACGTGGTTGATTTTGTGTCATTATTACAGGTAAACTAGTTGACACCGTTTTCTTTAACGGGTAGTTTCACGTGCGTATTGTGCATTTGTGCTCAACGTGCACATGCTGCCAGGGTTTGCTCCGTTTTGTCCAGCGAATGGTAAAGTGCCGGAACCTCTAATAACTGGCCCTGTCAACAGTAAACGTTTTTAAGGTGGCGAGTCGCTTACCCATCTCCTCCTTTAACCAGTGAGCGTTTTTGCCCGGGTAAACAACTCATTAGAGGTTCCGGCACTTTACCATTTCAACGTGGCATGTGACAGAGTGACAGCATCGTGAAAAGGATTTCCAGCAAGCCAGACAGGAAACAGTGACCTCGGCTTCGGTGAATTACCAGAGCCTGAGGTTTGTCGCTCAATCCGAATTTTTTATTCCCTCGACAAGAGGGCAGGCAAAACGCAGACAATTACCTAACCGAGGGCGTCACTGAATTCTGACGGAAAAAGGAGAAAAGAGTGGTTCGATCATCAGTTATTCCTTCATGATCGATCGCCCTGAAGATAACAACCCAGCAGCCGACAGAGGAGGATGTATGAACAGTAGTCTGGCAGCCGATCAAACCACGGCATTGGTTTACGGACACTCTGCAGAAGCACTTCATATTATCTGCTTGATAATATTTGTATTTTGCGGAGTCAAGGCCCTTTTTCACAAAGACTTGAAAAAGATTTTAATCTATTCTCTCGTCGGCCTGGTTGTTGATGTTCGTTCGTTACTGACCATTGATTCCCCCTTTGCTTTTGCTGCTTTTCTCTTTCATGTTTTTAATTTTTTTGTCTGTATCGGCATGATGTATATGGCTGCCCGTGCACTGGAAAAGGCGGTCGGCTCTAACAGTTTAGATGACATGCGTGGGGCAGGCAGGGTTGTCCCACGAATTGGGATCCCCCTGGCAGCCGGTCTTTTCGCCATGATGGGGCTTCCGCCTTTTGCCACCTTTTTCAGCAAACTTGTCATGGTCTCCGCCTTTATCGATGCCGGCGGTTACGTAAGTCCCACCCTGCTGGCAGCAGGAGAACTCCTTTATTTCCTCGTCTTTATCAGGGTGATCAAAATTGTCTTTCTCGACAGATACAAAGGATCCCCTTTACAGGACAGGGAATGGAAAAATGTTGCTCCCCTGTACGGCCTGCTGGTCTTTTCCGTCATTGGCGGGCTCATACCACAGATCGCGGTCAAGCCTTTCCTCCCCCTGGCCGGATTGATGGGAGCGCCGGGCTACGGCATTCCTCCCCTGACCATCTCCTGGCCCCTTCCTGTTCTCTGGCTTATGGCCGGCGCAGCTGCTGTCTATTATTTTGGTCGTACATCCAATAAAAAGGCGGGACTTCTGTCATCGCTGGTGTGCCTTTCGGCCATGCCCACACTTTTGTTGAGCAGTGCCGGAGTATACGGTCTCAGCTTTGCCGTTCTGATTCTCTTCATGGCCACGTTGCAGTTTTTTTATTCCGTGAGCTATATGGAGCATTCCCACCATCAGTACAGGTTCTACACCTGTTTTCTTATCATGATATCAGGACTGCTGGGTGTCAGTCTGAGTCAGGATATCTACAGCACATTTTTCTTCTGGGAAATCATGAGCGGCTGGATCATGTATCTTGCCCTTGCCCACGAGGAGGATGCTTTTTCCGTTCAGGAGGCCACAAAATATTTCATCTTCAACTATCTGGGGGCAGCCTTTCTGGTCGTAGGTATACTGATCATGTACGATGTAACCGGCCATTGGGATTACGGTAAAATGGCTGAAAATTTTCAGTACACCGAACGTATGGCCTTTGCAGTCCTGCTGTTGACAATCGGTTTTATTATGAAGGCGGCCCAGCTGCCGTTTCGAATTGACTACTGGATGCATCCCAAGCCTGCTCCAACCCCCATCAGCGGATACATTTCATCAACGGTGCTGAAGAGCGGTCCGTTCATGATGGTTAAAATATTTTTTATCGCTTCCCTCGGGGCCACTGCCACGACATTCCTGCCCCTTGACCTCATCAAACATGTCAGCGGCTGGATCGGGGCCCTTACCATAATCATGGCGGCCTCATTCGCGATGCTGACCAACAGCATGAAACGCCTTCTGATCTTCCATACAGTCAGTCAGCTTGGCTATGTGATAGTGGGATGCTCGCTGATGACCTCAATGGGCCTGGCAGGTGGCCTTCTCCACTTTGTCAATCACATGTTTTTCAAAAACCTTCTGTTTCTCTGTGCCGGCGCAGTTTTTATCTCAACAGGTACCGACAAGATGGATCAACTCGGCGGTCTGGGAAGGAAGATGCCCCTGACCTTTATCTGTTTCATGATCGGCGTGCTTTCCATTTCTGGAGTCCCGCTCTTCAGCGGCTTTATCTCCAAATGGATAATCTATCACGCGGTTATGGATACAGGGTATATCGGCATAGCGATTCTTTCGCTGTTCGGCAGCGTCCTGACCCTGGCCTCGTTTGTCAAGTTCATGCACTCGGCCTTTCTCGGACAGATGCAGGACAGGGTCAGGGAGGCCAGGGAGGCCTCATGGTACATGCTGGTTCCCATGTCGATACTGGCTGGCTTAAGTGTATTGCTCGGCATCTTTCCCGGCATGGCCCTGATGCCGATAAACAGCATGCTGGTCGATTTCAACCTGCAGCCGCTGCAAATAACCATTTCCTCGGTAACAGACGGTGTTGACAGCATCAACATGCTGTTCATGCTTGCAGCTTTGTCGCTGGGCATGGGGGTTGCCGGCTTGCTGTATTTCCTGACCAGAACCAAAACCAGAAAAACCCATGTATTTGTTTGCGGTGTCGACGACCTAACTCCGGAGGATTCCCATGTATCTTCCGTCAATTGCTACGAAGACGCAAAAAAGATTATCAAGGGCGCAGTAAAGTTGATGAAAAAAACCATAGGACTGAAAGGTGATTACGTTGAGCGCTAGTATTCTTGCTTATCTGTTCTTTCCCGGGGGCATGTTTGCCATTATTTTCGGGCTGTTGTTGCTCGGCATGGAACGAATAGCCGTTGCCAGATTCCAGGGGAGAATCGGCCCGCCCATTTTTCAGAACCTTTTTGACGTCATTAAATTGCGGACTAAGGAGTTTCTGGTTCCTGAAGACGCGACCAACCGGCTGATGTTTATCATCGCTCCTTTTTTTGGTTTCGGCGGCATGATGACGGCCATTTTCATTCTGCCGGTCAGTGGCGTTTACGACGGAGCAGGAGCGAGCAGTGACCTTGTCGTCCTGATTTACCTCATGGCACTGCCGGCCGTTTCCCACATCTTTGGCGGCAGCTCATCGGGATCGACCTATGCGGCCATCGCTGTCTCCCGTGAAGCCATTCTCATGTTCGCCTATGAGATTACCTTCGTCATAGTTCTTTTTACCGTCGCGCTGCAGGCCGGAGCAGGTGATGGCGCGCTGTTCTCCCTCAAGGGCATTGTTGATTACCAGGTGCGGAACGGATCGTTTGTCCATGACCTGAAAATGATTCCCGCCTTTGTTGCTTTTGTCATCTTCATGCTTGCCACCCTTGAAGTGCCGCCATTTCATATTGCCGAAAATGATGGCGATGTCATGAAGGGATACTACATGGAGTATAGCGGCATGCCGCTGGCCGTGTTCGAACTGACTCATGCCCTGAAACTGCTTGTACTCATCACGGTTCTTCAGATCTTCTTCATGCCCGGTCTTGCCGGCGGCAGTATAGTCGTCAATCTTCTCTGGTATATGATGAAATCGGCAGCAATTGTCATCGGCATTGCACTTGTTCATGCATCCATGCCGAGCTTCAGAGTAGACCAGGCCTTCAAATTCCTGATGATCGTACCTGTCTTTCTTGCTCTTTTGAGCCTCGGACTGGTCTTGTTTTTATAGGAGATACCATGTTATCCAGATATGCAGTAAAATCACCATGGCTCTTCAGGATCAATACCGGTTCCTGTAATGGATGCGATGTTGAACTGGCCACCACCGCGCTGATTCCACGTTATGATGTGGAGCGTCTGGGGTGCAAGTATACCGGGTCACCCAAGCATGCAGATATCGTTCTGGTCACCGGACCTATTACCGCCAGATCTGAAAGTTATCTGATTCGGATGCTCGATGAAATTCCAGAGCCCAGAGTAGTGGTGGCAATTGGTATCTGCCCGATCAGCGGTGGAGTATACAGAGACAGTTACTCAATCCGTGGCCCGCTTGACAAATTTGTTGAGGTGGACGTGAATGTTTCAGGGTGCCCTATACGTCCGCAATCCATCCTTGATGGTGTTGCCCAGGCAATCGGTATCTGGAAAGAGAAAATAAAAATTTTTCACAAGGCATGAGATATGGCTCAATTCTTTACCATCGCTCTTAGAAATTTCCTCAAGGGGCCGACCACCGATCCCTACCCGTTTGGTGAAACCTACACTCCGGAAAACTATCGCGGCATAATCGCCTATTCTCCTGAGCTCTGCATAGGTTGCGGCACCTGCGAATATGTCTGCCCCAGTGGTGCGATTAAACTCCGCCATCATGAATCCGGAATGAATTTCTCCTACTGGCTGAGTACCTGTTGTCATTGCGGTAACTGCGGCTATTACTGCCCCACCGATGCGGTGTTTAATTCAAACGATTTTCATACCGCCCGGGCACAGAGTGAAAAATATGACGCGACAATAAACGATGATATTGCCTCTGTTCAGTGCAGCAGGTGCGACGCCATGATTCCCAGGGCTGTGGATGCGTTGCTTGCCCGTGCCTATGATGAGATAACCGATACAGTCCGTCATCGGGCATCACTTTGCCCTGACTGCCGGCGACTGGAACAATTTGAGAGGATGTATTTATGACAATAGCGAAAAAGGAGATGGTCTCTGTTCTGCTTGCACAACTGAAGATATATGTAACGTCAGGATATGAACATAGATTTTCTCATTTTGATCATCTCGGCAATGAGGATGTGTATATATCACTGCATGATAAGGGCGATATCGGCAAGGTGGCAAGCGTTTTTCAGCATCATGGCGGCCGTGTTATAACGATTACGCCCTACGTTGTCGATTCCGGGTACCAGATCGCTTATCATTTTGATGTGACCGGAATAGTGCTGACCGTTACGCTCCTGACAGAAGATGGTTCGGTTGATTCGATAACGCCAATCCTGAAAAGTGCTGACTGGACTGAGCGGGAAATGCAGGATCTGTTTGATATCAAGATCATCGGACACCCCAACCCGGATCGTCTGATCCTTGATGAAAGCATGGCACAAGGGATTTTCAAGGAATATATGACGCTTTCCGACGCCATGACCGGGGCCGCCACAAACACCCTTTGGGAGAGGATTAACGAAGCCAAGGGAGGACATGATGAGTGAAACCTACAGGGTTCCGGTCGGGCCTATCCATATAGCCCTGGAAGAACCCGTTTATTTCAAGGTCAAAGTCCATGGTGAGAGCGTTGAAGATGTGGACATTCTGAGCGGGTTTGTCCACAGGGGCATGGAGGCACTGGTTCTTCGTCGGAATTTTCTCCAGAATATGATTATTACGGAGCGGACCTGCTCCCTCTGTTCCAATAATCATCCCTTTACCTATATCATGGCGGTGGAAAAAATCGCCGGGGTCCGGATTCCGCCAAGAGCTGAATACCTGCGGGTCATAGCGGACGAGGTGAAACGGGCAGCCTCTCATCTTTTCAATGTGAGCATGCTTGCACACCTTGTCGGTTTTCATTCACTGATGACCCAGACCATGGAGACAAGAGAAGTCCTCCAGGACGTGAAAGAGTCTATCTGGGGCAACCGGATGGACCTTGGAGCCAATACCATCGGCGGGGTGAAATACGATCTTGATAAAGAACAGATTCGCTACCTGATCAAGCAGCTGAACCTGATCAAAAAACCGATCAGGGAGCTTACGAATATTTACAGTAACAACCGCATTGTCCGGGCCCGAACAGAGGGGGTCGGCCTGTTGCCGAAAGAGGATGCCGTCCGCCTTGGCGTTGTCGGCCCGACCGCTCGGGGTAGCGGAGTGAACAATGACATACGGGCCATCTATCCATATGTCGTCTACGATAAACTGAACTTTGAGGTGATCCTCGAGGATGGCTGCGATGTCAGAGCGCGGGCACTTGTCAGATTGAGAGAGGTGTTCCAGGCCATTGATCTTGTTGAGCAATGCCTGAGAGGCCTCCCTGATGGGCCGGTAACAACCCCGGGATTACCTCGCATTCCTGAAGGGGAAGGTGTGGCCAGAACAGAAGCTCCACGCGGAGAACTGTTTTTTTACGTCAAGTCAAACGGTACCGACAAGCCGGAGAGGATGAAGTGGCGGGTTCCTACCTATCTGAACTGGGAAGCTTTGAAAGTGATGATGCCTGGAAATAAAATTGCCGATATTTCAGTAATTTTCAACAGCATTGACCCGTGCATTTCCTGCACGGAAAGATAGGAGGCATATGGCCATGACAGCAGCAGGGAATGCATTTGTTCTGTGCGACGCGGAACTCTGTACCGGATGCACCATGTGTGAGAGGAAATGCGGCTTTGGCCATTATGGCCTGACCGCCAAAGAGGCAAAGGCCGCCGGCATAAAGGTCTATTCCAGAAACAAGGTCATAAAAAACAAGGAGGCCGACCGAAAGGCAGTCCTGCAGTGCAGGCACTGCGAGGATCCCGCCTGCCTGCGTGCCTGTCCATTGGGCGTTATTCATGTGGACAATGGTATTGTCCGGGTAAATGAAGAGGACTGTATCGGCTGCGGAACCTGCGCCATTGTCTGTCCCGTAGGCGCGATCATTGTCCGCGATGTACAGAACCCGGAAACCGGGTCAAGCCGACCTGTCGCTCTTAAATGTGATCTCTGTTATGACAAGGAGACCCCGGCCTGTATTGCGGGGTGCAAGTTCAAGGCGTTATCCTTGGTGACCTGGGAGGAGTACAGGGCAGCCAGCCTTCCGGAGTGAATGATCAGGAATGACGGAAATACAAGAAAATGTCCTCGCCGAAGAAATCAGAATGCATGAATACAGTATTGTTCAGTCGTTAATTGCAACGTGTGCCAGGGTGGCTCGTGAGCATACCGTAGAACGAATTGTGAAGGTTCATATAACTGTCGGCAAGATGTCCGGAGTTGACCCTCACTTTCTCGAAACGGCCTACCGGTTCTTCCGTGAAGAGACTGTATGTGAACATGCGGAATTAGCAGTGGATATTGAAGAGATAGAGGCCAGGTGTGAGGAATGCACGAATATTTTTCCTGTTAAAGATCTTTGTTTTGTCTGTCCTGTATGTAAATCACAACAAGTACTTGTGACTAAGGGGAAAACGCTGCTGGTTACACATATTGAGGCCCAATAGAGTGCAAGAACATCAGGTATGCAGTTTTCGTAAACGTTCACCAAGAGGCGCATAAGGTTTAGAAGCCCATATTGGTAAGTGTTTACCAGTTTTCTATGACTTATACCTTTACCCTGGGCGTGTTTCTATTCAAGGACGGCCCGACATAGGATTGCTGTTTTTATAAAGCAAATCGCCAGAAGGAGGTAGGTTTTAATCCTGACAGGATCTGCACCATCAGCCCATGTTTGCTGCGTGCAATGAGGTGATACACTTTGAGGTGGCGTTTTCCACCAGGCAAAGAATTTTTCGATCTCCCCGCGGAGTTTGTAAATCAGGGCGATATCTTTAGCTGTGAGATCGAAACGATCCGTTGCGACCCAATATTTAACATCGTCAATGATGTAACCGATAAGACGCAAAGGCTTTTGAGTTTGTTTTGTTCCCGGCTGACCGAGCAGTACCTAGGCATCGTAAAAAACAATGCTGTCGGGATCAACTTCGTATTGCTACAGACAGGTCTTGTGGGTATTGCCTTTAATCCGGCAAACAAAATGTTTCTGTTCTTCCTGGAGGCCGTCAAAGTTTTGATGATCTTGATAACCACGATCAAGGATTCCGGTCTGACCCGGCTCCAGAATCTGGCGCACAAAAGGACGCTCAGCCCCTTTGCCATCGGTCAAGAACAATTTCTGAGGAATGTTCTGGTTGACATTAAATCCAAGGTGGAGCCGGGCCTTTTTCGATTTATTGCGGTAATCGGCCCATCCCATTGACAAAACAGCATCAATTAATGACCAGTCAATGGAGATAAGCTCGCCAAGGTGAGCATATTTTTTCGGCAACAGAGAAACTGCCCGCTTTTGCAGCTCTTGGAAAACATAAAAAAATTGCTCAAGTCCACGTTCATTGATTGCCTCTGAAAATGAGCTTCTGCTTATTCCATCTTCCGGGGCAATGGAATTTCGGGCAAAGTCATCTTCCTTGAGAACCTGAATCAGTTCTCTTGCGGAAGTATACTCTTGCAGATGGAAAAAGATTAATGCGTTAAGCTGGTCTTCAACATTCATTTGCAGAGGCCTGTTTCCTCTTGATTCCAAGCGGGGGGCAGACTGTAGGATGTTGCCCGGTGGCCTGGTAAGCTGACTGAACGATGGCGCGAAGCAACGGTGCTTGTAGATAATTTTGCGATGCATTTCATAACTTATTGTAATTTATTTTAGGTAAACCCCCGGCTTTGCCGGGTGAGTCGACTCGTCCCAATGTCACGGTCATTGACTGATTATTGTAAGCAGTTTGCTGAAAATATGAGCTTTGATATGGCCAGTGAAGGTTATTTTTATCCATCCAGGGATGCCGGCAGATACCACAGAACACCTGTGTATGTAAGATTCAAACAATTCATGAGGATTGCAGGAATATTTCCAGAAGGAGCAGTAGGCCCAAGAGTTCACGATATTCGGCACACCTATGCTGTGCATGCTCTTGAAAAAATGATTAATGACGGGCAAGATGTGTATTGTACACTTCCCATTTTAAGCACATATTTGGGACACCGTGGCATTGAAAGCACAGAAAAATACTTGCAGAGCGGCCAATTGGCAGTTTCTTGGAAATACCGCCGGGCGTGGCAAATATAACAAAACACGAAAACAAATAACTTCAATAAAAGCAATGTACGGCTACCCGCTTGTAAAAGATTTTCGCCAAAAGCTATGTCATGAGTAAAATGGACCTTACCAACAGTTTTGGAGAAGTTACAATTTCCTAACCGGACACTACTGAAAGCAAACACCTTCTTTCATGGCACCCTTCAGCTGTTAATGAATTGTTCCGGCCGGAACTCACCGATCAGCATTCATTTTTTTCTTCAAAAGAATGTCCTGTACTTTCAGGCGCTCCACAAGTAAAGCAATCATTGTGTCAACCACCGGCTCAAGGGTATCTGACAGGCCCATGCCGACATAGAGCTCCTGAGGGACTGTCGTCAGCATTTCAATATGAACCGGTGCTTTATCACGTAACTTGCATAAATCTATAATTTCGACCAGGCCAACCTGATGAGGAGAGAGCCTGGTTTGAATATCTTTAGAGTGTATATCCTGATCAGTGAAACAGTGTATCGTCCCAGCATCAGATGAGAGATTTACAGTGTCAATGATATAGAGCACATCTACAGCTTCAATAAACGGTGAAAGCAGTATCCCGGCGGTTCCCCCATCAAGGACTCTTACATGATCAGGAATAAGGTACTGTTGTTCCAGGCGTTCAACACAAATGGGTCCAAACCCTTCATCCTGCAGAAGCGTGTTACCAACACCAAGAATGCCAATTTTTTTGTGTGTGTCCATAAAATTTTAATAAAGAACCGGGAGAGGTTTCACAACCACTCCCGGTAAAAAAAGTAGTGTAAGGCCGAACATCGAAACAATGCAGGCCGCTTATTTAAAGAACCTTGACCGTGGAAAACTCTTTTCCCTGCGGGTCAAGCATATGAACAGCACAGGCCATGCAGGGATCAAAAGAATGAATGGTTCTGAGAACCTCCAAGGGTTTTTCCGGATCTGCTATCGGGTTACCAATCAGGCAACGTTCATAATAGCCTGGTTCATCGTTTGTGCCCATTGGTCCGGCAAGCCATGTTGAAGGCACCACTGCCTGGTAATTTCTAATTATCCCGTTTTCTATTACTATCCAATGGGAAAGAGTTCCCCGGGGCGCTTCATGCATCCCTACGCCTTTCGCCTCTCCTTCTGGAAAGTGCGGTTCATTAAACGTAGTATAATCACCGGAATTGATATTATTAATCAGAGCGTCCCATTGTTGAGTCATTGCATCGTGTACAACTGCGGCCCTGATACTCCTGGCAATATGTCGTCCCATTGTGGAAGGAAGAATATCAATTTCATGTCGGGTTGAGCCGATAGAGTTAATCTGATCAAGCATCCACCGGGTATACTGCAGAGCCGGTTTATGCCGTGCAGCATTCATCGCAAGGACGGATGCGACAGGGCCGACTTCAGCTGGTTCATTCAGGAACGATGGGGACTTCACCCATGAATATTTTCCTTGCGGATCCTTCTTGACACTAAACTCCGGGTTTGTCTCTTCCACATAGGGATGACGTGTCCAGTCGCCTGCGTAGAAAGAATGTTTAACGCTTTCTTTGACGTTATCTGAAAAAAACGGATCATGGAAGGTACTTATACGTCGGAAATCGTCTTCTTCACCAAGTTTCAGATAACCTCCAGGCATGGCAAACATGGTCCCCTTGTCATCCATAGGCATTTCCATGACGGACAGATATGTCCCATTGCCTTTGCCGTAACTGCACCATTCCGGATACATTGCAGCAATCGCAGCGACATCGACCATGTAAACCTGATGTATAAAATTACGAACTTCATCCATCAGTGTCTTAATGTAAAACAGTCTCTCCATGGTCAAAGTGGCCGGACTGTCAAGATTGATGGGATTGGCAACACCCCCGACAGCAAGATTTTGAATATGCGGTGTTTTAGAACCAAGTATCGTCACGACTTTGTTTATTTTCCGTTGATACTCCAGAGCTTGAAAGTAGTGGGTCGCGGCAATCAGGTTTACCTCCGGCTCCAGTTGCATGGCAGGGTGCCCCCAATACCCACTGGAAAACGGTCCCAGCTGCCCGGATTCGATAAGTCCTTTCAGCTTGTCCTGGGTTAATTTAAAGTCCTGGTAACTATTATCCTTCCAGGGCGAAAGCTGCTGGGCAAGACCGGCAGCCTTTCTGGGATCGGCTTTCATTGCCGCAGATGCGATATCTACCCAGTCTACCGCAGACAATATATAAAAATGTATTATGTTATCGGCAAGACAATGTGCACCAACAATCATGTTGCGGATATATTGGGCATTTACAGGAACCTCCATGTTCAGTGCATTTTCAACCGCCCTGACCGAAGCCATGGCATGCACTGTGGTGCACACTCCGCAGATACGCTGGGCTATCAGCCATGCTTCCCGAGGATCACGTCCCTTAAGGACGGTTTCGATACCTCTCCACATTGTTCCTATAGAACGAGCATTTACAACCTGGCCCTCTTCGATTTCACATTCTATACGAAGATGTCCCTCTATACGGGTAATCGGATCAATTACAATCTGTTCAGACATTTATTTACTCCTTACGGGTTGGATTCAACGGGTTTATGAACTTCAAAGACCGGAAATATTTTGACAAATAGAGTGTACGCTGCAATTTCCATGGCAATAAGGCCATAAGTGATCACCTGCTCACCCACTGAAGGGAAATATTTCCATCCGGTTCCCGGGTCAAATCCGATGATATAGGTGTTGAAACGGAACAGCGAGCCGCCAAGCAGAATTGCAACAGCGGCAATAAAAAGGGCTCTTGGATTTGAGCGATTGCTGGCGGAAGATAAAATAAACAGACCAATCAGCAGCAGTAAATTCTCAAGCAGGAACATATTGCCCAGGAAACTACCGGAAAACGCATGCCCCATCTCGCCACGCATGAAAATGTTCTGGAAGCGAATTACCAAGTAAAAACCAAGAATCCAGGTCATGATACTGGAGATCTTGGAAAACATTGACGTCTCATCTCCAAGGTCATACACGCGGGAAGAAATCGTTCCCTCAAAAATGACCATGGCAAATCCCATGAAGAGTGCTGTTAAGAGGAAGAGGAGGGGGAGGGAACTGGTATGCCAGAGAGGATCCAATTTGAATCCGGCCATCAGCATCATGGTGCCCAGTGAAGACTGATGCATGGTTGGAAGCAAAACGCCAAGGGCAATCAAGGCAAAAACAACTCTGTTTAGAATTTTACCAAAATTCTTCAGTTGCCATTTCTCAACAAAGGCAGGAGAAAACTCAAGCCAGAGAACAAAGATATACGTCCCTATACACATTGCGACCTCGAACATGACCGAGTGGAAATTCATCTGCCATGGCAGGTACAGGTTATAGGCATTAAGATAACGGCCGATATCAAGAAAGACCGAGACACCTGCCAGAGTGTAGCCGAACATAGAGGCCAGCAGGGCCGGTCGTACCAGAGGATGGAATTCTCCCTTATTAAGGACATAAACCATCAGTGCCATCACATAACCACCGCAGGCAAATGCCGAACCAACAACAACATCATAAGCAATCCAGATCCCCCAGGGGAATCCGTCATTCAAATTTGCTATTGATCCGATTCCAAAGATAAACCGTTTTGCAGCAAAATAGATGAAGAAACCTGTTATCATGAGACAGATCATAAAAGTGGGCGTAAATATTCTGCCACCTAATGGCTTGGCTTTACTCATGACACCCCTCCTTCCGAATCGGTTCTTTTTTGATCATTCTCCGCCTCTTCCGTATTTTTATTCTTTTTTACCATGAAAACGAGACCGGCTAGAACAACCAGCGGGTACACCATACCTTTATAGATAGCATATTGAATACCACTGGCCATGGAGACAAAAGATTCTTTTGGAAAGGCGGGCAGGCCAAATTTTTCATACTTGATGGCTGACATATACATTACCTGGGTACCGCCCAACTCCTCTCTGCCATAGACATGATGGACATATTTCGCAGCCTTATATTGATGAAACTTGCCGGAGTTCAGCGAAGAAACTGGAAAGTCATACACCTTTCCAGATTTCATCTGCAGCCGTCTTCTTGTTTCAATAATCAGATCAGAGACCTTGCCGAAGAGGGAAGCTCCAGTAGGGCAGGCTGAACAACATGCGGAGATTCCACCCTTTTCCACCAGATGACTGCAGAGCTGACACTTTACAATCTCCGGGTAGGGAGAATCCCATTCAAATTTAGGGATATTATAAGGGCAGGCGACCTGGCAGTAACGACAACCGATACAGGCATCTTTGTTGTAGGAAACAATTCCTGTGGATTCGTCCTTGATTAATGCTGAAACAGGGCATGCCGTCACGCAGGAAGGGTCAATACAGTGCAGACACTGCCTTTTGATAAAGGCATAACCATCTGTTTCAGAGTCCTTTTCCTCCCCCGTGCCATTGGAGAATTTTTTTATTATATTCAGGGTGTCCGAAGAAAGATCCTGCGGATTGTCCCACACTTCTTGATCACCCGTGAAGTCAGGCTGCATGTTATTGGCCCGTTTGCAGGCAGGCATACAGGCGTTACAACCTACGCATAACGTCGAGTCATAAAGAATTCCCACCGCATCTGGTGGTAAAGCCTGCACAGTTCTTGCCTGGCTGGAATCAACATCCAGCGAAAGCAGGGCCAGGCTACCGGCGGCACCTTTAAGAAAGTCACGCCTCTTTATTTTCATGTTTATCCTCCTTTCCGCTGAGTTTAGCAGTAAAAACAGCACCTGCTCCGATTGCCACTCCGGCTGCTCCGGCCATCAAGGCTGCCGATTTGACTGACACGCCTTCGCCACGTTCAAGGGTAATCGGGGCATGAGCGGCAGCTGGAGTTGTGTGTATTACCGGGCTCGTCGTAAATTGTGGAATATTAAAACCAACACCTTTTTCAGCGCATCCAAAGCAGGGATGGCCGATACCGACAGGCCAGCAACCCGAACCGGCATCGCCGAATTGCATGGTGGAGCAGTTCGCATAGGTCACTGGGCCCTTGCAACCAAGGTAATAGAGGCAGTACCCCTGTCGATGACCTTCATCGCCAAAACTTCTGGCAAATCTGCCGTTATCAAAATGTGGCCTACGTTCACAGTGTTCATGAATTAGGCGTCCATATGCAAATTTTGGTCTGTTTTCGTCATCCAGAACGGGCATTCTGTTAAATGTCAGGTAATGAATAATGGTGGAAAGAAGATTGTAGGGATTCGGTGGGCACCCGGGCAAGGAAATTACTTTCTTCTCCGGTAACACCTCTTGCACACCAACGCAACCCGTCGGATTAGGATCCATAGCTGCCACGCCGCCCCATGAGGCACAGGAGCCGATAGCTATGACGGCACCGGCTTTTGCACCGATTTCCTTGACGGTCTGTACGAAATTTTTGCCGGCGATCCGACAGAAAACGCCACCGTCTTTCATAGGTATGGCTCCCTCTATAACCAGTATGAATTTTCCGAAATTTTCTTCGACCGCTTTATGGAGGGCTTCTTCAGCTTGATGGCCGGCACCTGCCGAAACCGTTTCATGGAAATCCAGGGATATGAGGTCAAAAATCAGTTTTTCAAGGGTCGGATGCTCCGATCTGAGCAATGACATGCTGCAACCTGTACATTCCGACCCGTGAAGCCAGATAACAGGTGGACGGGTTGGACTGGTTATAGCATGAGCAATTTTCGGCACCACTGTTCCCGGCAGGGCCATTGTCGCGGCCACAGCGGAGCAGAGTTTCATGAAGTCCCGACGAGAAACATTACCCAGCCGCTTCTGGACTTTTTCAAATTCTTCCTGTTTCATATTTTTCCCCCTGGTTTAAATTCATGCTCTTGGCTGGAGCACTGTGCATGTAGACGGAATTCTGTTATTTCAACGAGCCTGATTGTTCCTCCGTCCCCTTGGCGTTCAAGCCGTTTGTCACATTATTGATCCGTTATTTTTTCAGGCGAGTTCTTCTCCTGCTCGCGTCTTGTGCAGGTTGCATTAAAAGAATCTGATTTTGCCAGGCACTTGGCGATTATTTCCTTTTGTTCCCTAGAAACAGAAGCATTCATTCTGTTCATTTGGTCTATGATTCTACGCCAGTATTTTCTGCTCTTGTCGTTTTGGTCGCAGGTCTTGTTCAGAGAGTGACAACTGGTACATTCTGATTGAATACTTTTGATGCAGCTTTCTCCCGTCGAACACCCTGTAAGTCCAGGCAGTAAAAGAAGAACAATAAAAAAAATACGCACAGCACTCATGGTCACCCTCCCCATTGTTTGACTTTTCACAAGATTATCTTCATGCCCAAATCAGCAAATCCTTGGTAATGGTTCCCCTGACAGCGGTTCGACCAGTCGGTGACCGCCTGAAGTTGTAGTCAACACTACCCGGCCCGGGTATTTTTTTGTTACCTTGCCGATAATACAGCTATCCACGCCTTCGCTCACGGAACACATTGCTGCAAGGATTGCCTCAGCTTCTTCAGGTGCGGTAATTACCAGGCATTTGCCCTCGTTGGCAAGATACAGAGGGTCAAGCCCCATCAGCTCACAGGCGGCACGTACCTCGCCGTGCATGGGGATAGCCTGTTCATCGATCTCCATGCACAGGTTGGTGGATTTTGCGATTTCACTGAGAGTGGTGCCAAGGCCGCCCCGGGTCGGATCACGCATGGTGTGCACAGCACCGGGTGCTTCTGCCATGATTTTCTTCACTAGAAAATGGAGCGGCCTGGTATCGCTCTTCAGGTTTCCGTCAACCTGTAGGCTGGCACGGCTGGTGAGAATGGTGATTCCGTGGTCGGCAAGTGTTCCGGAAAGGAGAATAATATCACCGGATCGTGCCTGCCTGGCAGTCACATTGATGTCCACTTCGACAATTCCGATACCTGAAGTGTTGATGAAAACTTTATCAGCTTTCCCCTTTGGGACTACTTTTGTGTCACCTGTCACCACAGGGACTCCGGCGTAATCGCAGGCATTGGCAATGCTTTTAATGATCTCTTCCAGCTCTTCAACAGCAAACCCTTCTTCAAGTATAAGTCCCAGGCTCAAGCATATCGGCCTGGCTCCCCGCATGGCCAGATCATTAATGGTACCGTTCACTGCAAGTTCACCAATATTACCACCGGGGAAAAAAATTGGATCCACCACATAACTATCCGTAGAAAAGGCGAGCTGGCCATGTTCAGGCGGTAAAACAGCAGCATCTTCCAACTGGTTCAGGACAGGATTTTTTAAATACTTGAGAAACAGAGAACCTATCAGGTTTTGACTGACCAGACCGCCACTTCCATGGTCAAGTAAAATATATTTGTCCATATATGTTTAGGCTCCTTTTGTTGAGTAAAGAATGTCTCATTTGCCAGGGAACAAACGATTGCTGATAAGGGTAAGGAGAATAGCAAATGAGATGGCCGCTACTCCCATGAGAACATTATAATAGGCCGGTGCCACCAGGGCCAGGCGGATAAACATGGTTGCCAGGGCATAGCCGGAATTACGAAATATTGAAAAAAATGAAGGGAGGAAACATTGGGATATAAGAACAATTAAAATATCTGTGATAATAAGCAGGGTGTAAAAAAAATGAAAAAAATCACTATGCCCCTGACCAGATACTAAACGGTAAATGTTGTCCCCTCCCATGACAACGAAGCTTCCCAATAAAAACAGAGAGACAGCTTTTTTAGCAGACACAAAACGGTACAGGTCTCCAGTCTGCTCTCCGGTTTCTGCTGAATGTTTTTGAACTATATAATAGGCACCGAGCAGACCGAAAATAAACAGGGAGCCAAAACCATCGGACATGATCCTCAGTATCGCATCTTCATTTCCAGTAAAGTTGATCGGTTCAGGCAAGTGTGAAAGCTCTTTGAAGGCATCACGAAGCAGGATAAGGGCAAGCAGTTCAAACTGCTTGCCAACAGCCCGGGAAAAAGAGCAGGGTAAAATAAAAATCAGGCTCAGTACTTCAAGGATAAGTATAATTGTAAAGGCAGTTCCAATGGCATGAAAATGATTCGTTGGAATAAACGTTGCCAGCGACTGTGGCAATAACTGTTGCCGGTTTAATTCTATCAACAGGAGATTGATCAGGAATACACAAACCAGGAAGAAAGAAATTTTTTTATGAACCCGCTCATGCTCCCAAAACATGTGCAGGGTGTCAAAGCGATATGTAAACTGTTGATAGAATAAATCCATACTTGTTTTCCTGCTGAACAGTACCTTGGTTGAAAATCAGACCAGGCCGCCATAGCGATGCCAGGCGGCGCAGGTCCCCTCGCTGGATACCATGCAGGGGCCCACCGGCGAGCCGGGAGTACACCGCCTGCCAAAAAGCGGACAGTCCCTGGGGCCGCAGATTCCTTTTAAAATTTCGCCGCAGCGGCATCCTTTTGGTTCTGCTGATTCAACCGGGGTAATATTCAATCTTTTGGTTGCGTCAAAATGTTCATATGCTTTCCGCAGCCCAAGGCCGCTTTTTTCGATTACGCCAAGGCCACGCCACCGGCAGTCGACCGGAGTGAAAATTTTTTCAACAAGACCACGTGCCTTTACATTGCCTTTGCGAGTAACCACTCGACCGTAACAGTTTTCAATTGTCGGTCGTTTTCCCTGAATCTGCCTGACCAGGGAAACAATGGCTCGCAGGATATCCGTTGGTTCAAATCCGGCCACAGCACAGGCCAGTCCATATTTATCGACCAGAAATTGAAAGCTGTCGGAACCGGAAATAATACTGACATGGCCAGGACAGAGCAGGCCATCCACCTGCAGCTCAGGGTCCTGCATCAAAGCGTCAAGAGGCGGCGGCATGACCTTGTTGGCCGGAAAAATAAAGAAATTATCAATACCCTGCCGCTCCGCTTCCAGCACCGTGGCCGCAATGGTCGGAGTGGTGGTCTCAAAGCCGACACTTAGAAAAACGACCAGCCGGTACGGCCTCTCTTTTGCCAGAACAAGTGCATCCATTGGAGAATAGACAATCTCCACCTTTGCACCTGCCGCCCGGGCCTCGGCCAGTGAACCACGTGCTCCGGGCACACGGATCATGTCACCAAAGGTGGTTACCGTTACCTCCGGTCGGGATGCCAATTCGATAAAACCATCGATAACGCCCGATGGCGTAACACAGACCGGACAGCCGGGTCCGGAGATCAGCTGAACCTTATCCGGCAGCATATCGCGAAGTCCATGCCGGAATATAGACATGGTGTGGGTGCCGCAAACCTCCATAACGCGAACCGGATCGGTAGTGATTCGGTGGAGCGTATTGCACAGTTTGTCAACCAGTTCACGGCTGCGGTACTCGTCTACGTATTTCATGTGAACTTTCCGCCGGGTTCCTCTTCTATGTCATTGGCAATCTCCCGTAGAAGCTGCAGGCTTTTTTCAGCATTTTCAGTATCCAGGCAGTTAATGGCAAATCCGGCATGGATAATCAGGTACTCACCGATCTCGGGCATACGATCCACCAGGTCAAGGCGAATCTCTTTTTTCATTCCGTCTGCATTAACCACTGCGATAATTGGATTAAGAAGGCTGTCACCGCTGCCCTTGATTTCAACAACCTGCATGGGTATGGCAAGACACATTTTCTTTTCCCTCTGTTAACTTTTTGTTTACGACATACAGCTGCCCCAGGGCAATGCCGCCATCGTTGATCGGGACCAGTTCACCGGTGTACGTGGTGCAGCCGTTTTCTTTTAAACGACGACGAAGTAGTCGCAGGGGCAATTTGTTCTGAGAACAACCCCCCTCCAAGTAAAACGGTATTGGTCGCAGGGTATTTCACAAAAAAACTGAGTAAAATCTTGATGGTCGAGCGCACAAGCCAGAGGTGGAAGTAGAGGGCAATCTCAGTATTGGAGACACCTTTCCGCAGGTCTTCCAGAAGCCAGTAGATAAACGGTCGATAATCCAACAACAAGTTGTCGTTGTCCTGCTTGATGGTGGCAAAATAGCGACTTGAAACCGGGATAAAATCTGCCCTCTCATATGCATCCCAGGCAAGAGTCTCAAGTTCCATGGCCACCTGTCCTTCAAAGTCTACCTCCAGGCGGAGGCCAAGAAGAGCGGCCACTCCATCAAAGAGCCGTCCGACGCTTGATGTTTGTGGCGTGTTAATACCAAGCACCATCATCTGGCGGATCCCGAAAAGCAATTCGCCTGGTGTCTTGCAAAGAGCTTCCGGCAATAAGGAGGTGTTTGATATATCTATCCCGGTGCCGGCAAGCAGAGCAATTTCCAATCGCCAGATTTCCCGGCCAGCGAGGTCACCACCTGGTACCTGAAACTGTGCCAGGTGACCAAGTCGTTCATAGTCGGCCCCTTTCACATGGAGAAATTCCCCTCCCCAGATGGTGCCGTCGTCTCCAAGGCCCGCTCCGTCAAAAAGAACTGCGATTCCTTCCTCAAGGCCATGTTCCGCCATAATGGCAGCAGCATCAGGCGAGATGACGGTAGTGTCCCGCCCATTAGAATCACTTACCCCGATGATAAACCTGTCCGGTAAGTGTTGCTCATCTGTCTGGCGGATCTCCAGACTGTCAACTGTTGCCAGGGTCGGAGGAGCACGCCTGGTCGTTTCTATGAAACTGTCTAGGTCACCGGTGCGGCCGAAAAGATTTATTTCAACCCCTTGTGTGGAGTTAACCACTACACCGTTTAAGTCAAGACGGTTTGCCAGGTTATACACAAAAGGTCTGAAGCCGACCCCCTGCACAATGCCCTTCACGGTGACAGCTATTTGTATTTTTTCCGGCATTGTAGTGAGTTCTCTGTGAGCTGACCTGACCAGATTAAAAATAGATACTTTCCGGCATGTCGATATCACGGTTACATATCCTGTCGGAGATAATCGAATCTACAGTTCGCCTGGCCTCAATTATCATGTCATTTATTCCGATACCACCCCATCCAGAACCACATATATGTAATCCGGGATTTTCAACCATAACCCGCTTCTGCCATTCTAAAAGCCCCAGGTAACCATCCTCAAGCTGAGGGATCCCTGAACCGGCATGTATGATTTTGGAAAATACTGGATCACCCGAGATGGGGAGAAGTTGTGAAATGTCACGCAGTACGTTGGCGAGTAATTTCCCATCATCCATTCTTACTCGTTCGGGATGACGTCGCCCACCGACCAGCACCTCAAGAAGAACATGACCTCTGGGCGATCGACCGGGAAACATGTTGTTCGAAAACATGGCGCCTAGCGCAAACCGTTTTTCCTGCTCCGGCGCGAGATAGCCGAAGCCAGCCGGAAATTGGCCCGTATCGGGGTAGCCGAGGGCAACATTTACTATCCGTGCTGTCGGTAAAGCTGTTATGGGAGAGGGGGGTATCTGGTAATTTTTATTTATAATATGCAGAGCAGCATTCACCGGAAGGGCAAAAACAAGATTATTGCAATAATTAACGTTATCCGGCCCGATAACTTTCCAAAGTTTGCCGTGCTTGCAAAAGGATCTTACTTCGTAGTCGGAACGCAAATCGCAGTGTTCTGTATTGTTGAGCAACTGGCCAGTCAATGTTAAAGTAAGTTGTTCCATGCCTTCTGGAAAATTCTGCATGGCCGGCGGTTTTTTCGACTTCTGTTTATCGCAAACTGTAAACAACTCCTTTTTGAAGAGCCCCATCAAAACTGAACCGTGCTGCCGCTCCAGATGCCTTAGCCCCGGCATAATTGCGTCAATTTTGATTCGTTCCGGATCTCCTGAAAAAGTTCCTGTCAGCGCAGCGTCAACCAGTGGTAATATACCGGTACCAAAGCGATATTCAGCCCAGTTTTTTACTGATGGCTCACCGGAGAGTGGTTTCTTCCACAAGTCGGCAAGAAGCCTGAATTTCGCCAGTGGACCTAATATCTTTGTTCTCAGGCAGGGGAATGGTTCCAGGGGAATGCGATGAAGCCTGTTTTCTTTGCAGATATATCGTGAAAACAATTCAAGCGGCGCCTGCTGAGCAACATGATCCAGGCCAATATCCTTGAGCAGATTTATACTTTCCGGACAGTTATCAAGAAAACCATGTGGGCCGCCCTCAATCAGGAATCCTTCCTCCCGATAGGTGCGCACGGCCCCGCCGACCCGCTTCTCTTTTTCCAGCAGAAGTGTCCGGTGGTTCGGATTCTGCCGGAAAAGAAACCATGCAAGGCTTAAACCACTCAGGCCGGCCCCGATGATAATTGTGTTGTAGGTCTTATACGTTTTATTCATAACCATCCTGTTTAGAGAAAAGACTCGACACCAACGGTGGATAGTCTGTAACTTGTCATTTCGTCATACCGTGTTAAAATGTGCGTTTTTGATTTTTACGAGACCGTCAATTTTGATAGCCTCGAAGCACGGTTCATTTTTTATACAAAGATACCATTAAAATATAAAAGCCCACGTGGAAAACGCAGTGATTGTGCAATTTGTGCGTAGTTGTGCCGAGATTTTATTCTTTCAGGCGTTGACATCACACCGGTAACCTATTAAATAAAAAAAATCAATATAAATGCACAACGGCGGAGGCTGTATGCACAATGCTAATCCTTTCGGACTGATGGTTTTCGGTTGTGGTAATGTGCTGATTGGTGACGACGGATTCGGACCGGCCGTAATTGCCGACCTGGAATCTGGATGCATCGCCTCGCCTGAAGTGGTATTGAAAGACGTGGGAACAGGAATCCGGGAATATTTGTTTGACTTCATTCTTGCCCCTGAGATTGCCCCGAATATGCTCATTATCCTAGATGCAGTTGATTTTAAGGATCGCGAACCGGGTGAGGTCTTTATTATTACTCCGGACACCATCCCTGCTGAAAAAATCCATGATTTTTCCCTGCATCAATTTCCTACCATAAACCTGTTGCAGGAACTTGCCGAACATACCGGCTCAACCGTGTACATCATTGCGGCTCAGGTTGAATATATCCCGACAGCAATATCGCCGGGCCTGACACCCGCCATGAAAAAGGCTGTACAGCGGGCAAGCATGGAAGTGAGACGGATAATAGCTGCAACCTGTGCCCAATAAAAAAGGAGGCCTTATATGAATTATGAGTTCAGAGTCAATGAGCTGGCCGAGGAATTCGGTGTTCACAGAAATACGATCCGTAACTGGATAAAAAGCGGAGCGATCAAAGTCGACAAGGGGCCTGGACGTCAGTACACTATGGAATGGGAAGATTATCGGGCCCTGTGTGAAAAGTTCGGGCGTAAACCCCGTTTGAACCCTAATCATCATTATGATCCGGCGGAGTTGCAGAAAATTTCCACGGTGGTTGAGCTGCCTCCATTCCATCTGGACAGTCGAAGAAAAACCCTTTACGACGATCCCTCATGGGCCGACACTTGCCTTACCTGCGGCACCTGCGCCTCAGCCTGTCCTATTTCAGGCATTGACGGCCTTGACCCCCGTAAGGTCGTACGCATGGCCTTTCTTGGCCTGGAAGAAGAACTGCTCGCATCCAACTGGCCCTGGAAATGTACCATGTGTGGAAAATGTGAAGAAGCATGTCCAATGGACGTAGAAATCGTGCAGCTTATGCGTCGTATTCGCTCACGTCGTGAACGGGACAAAGTGCCTGGACCCATTCACAAGGGTGTGGTCACCTGCCTGGAGCGAGGAAACAACCTGGGTATTCCTAAGGAAGATTTTCTTTTTCTTCTTGAGGAGCTGGGTGATGAACTGGCTGAAGACGGATGCACAGGATTCAAGACACCGCTGGATAAGCATGGTGCCAGGTTGCTGGTAACAGTGAATTCCAAGGAACCGTTTGCCGAACCAGATGATCTTAAATGGTGGTGGAAAATATTTTACGCTGCTGAGGAATCCTGGACCATCCCCTCCAGCAATTGGGAAGGTGTCAACTGGGGTTTATTTTCAGGGGACGACGAGGCCATGAAGACCATCGTCGGCCGAATTGTTGATAACATGCGGCGACTCAACTGTTCGGCCCTGCTTTTGCCGGAGTGAGGCCATGCATACTATGCGACCCGGTCCGGGTTGCAGAAATGGTATCCCGAAGCACTCAATGAATTTAAGATATATTCTATTTTTGACCTGTTGATGGAATATATAGAGAATGACAGGATTACCCTGAATCCCGAATTGCACACCAAGCTGACAACATATCACGACCCATGCAATTACGGCAGGAAATCGCTTAAAGCCTTTGGACACGGTTACTTTGAAGAAGGCCGCACAATCACCCGTGCCTGTTGCCCGGATTTTATCGAGATGATCCCTGCAGGAAACGGCAACTACTGCTGTGGCGCCGGCGGGGGAGCCTGGGCGATGCCCTATTCCGCAGAACGGGTCTATTACGGTAGGGTCAAGGCCAGGCAAATTCAGGAAACAGGGGCGGAACTGGTTATTGCTCCATGCCATAACTGTCGTGACCAGTTTAAAAAATCTCTCAACCAGGAATATGAGCTTGGGATTGAAGTTAAATATTTATGGGAGCTGGTATCGGACTCTCTTATCCTTCCGGAGACCGTAGCACAGGATTCAGGCACAAACGAACACGGAGACCATTAATATGTTGAACAGCAAGACTGTTGGGTCGGCCATGGTGGTCGGAGGTGGCATTGCAGGGATGCAGGCCGCTCTCGATATTGCAGACGCTGGATATTTTGTCTATCTGATTGAATATACGGGGGCTATCGGAGGCGCCATGGCCCAGCTTGATAAAACCTTCCCTACAAACGATTGCTCCATGTGAATTATTGCGCCAAAACTGGTTGAGTGCGGTCGGCACTTGAACATAAAGTTAATGACACTCTGTGAGGTGACGGAAGTTGCCGGCGGAGTAGGGGATTTCAGGGTAACCGTCATGGAGCGCCCTCGGTATGTTGACGTGGACAAATGTATTGCCTGCGGAGAGTGCGCAACAATATGTCCGAAAAAGGTAGATGACGAATACAATGCCGGAACCGGAAAACGAAAAGCCGTGTATGTCAAATACGCCCAGGCGGTTCCATTGAAATATCAGATTGATGAACAGGCCTGTATCCGGATGAAAAAACCAGGTCGTTGTGGAGCCTGTGCAAAGGCATGCCCTGCCGGAGCCATTCGTTTCGATGACACCGAAAAGATGCATGAAATTGAGGTTGGATCCATAATCCTTGCCCCTGGGTTTGAAGGGTTTGACCCCAGTGGTACCGGGGTGTACGGATATGGCGATTATCCAAATGTTATCACCTCCATGCAGCTTGAACGTTACCTGTCTGCTTCCGGCCCCACTGAAGGACAGCTGGTTCGTCCATCCGATGGAAAACCGGTGCGCAGGATGGCCTTCCTGCAGTGTATCGGCTCCCGGGATGAAAACGTCTGCGGAAAGAGTTACTGCTCTTCGGTCTGCTGCATGTATGCCATCAAAGAGGCGGTTATTGCCGGGGAGCATGTCCCGGAGTTGCAGACTTCCATTTTTTACATGGATATGCGAACCCATGGTAAGGGATTTGATGAATACTACCAGCGGGCAAAAAACGAGGCCGGAATACGTTTTGTTCGCTGCCGTGTCAATGGGGTTGAACCCGAAGGCAAGAGAGGGGATCTGCGGCTCCATTATGTCAACGAAGAGGGACGTCAGGTGGAAGAATTTTTTGATCTGGTTGTGCTCTCCATCGGCCTGGAAACGCCCAGGCATGTTCTGGAACTTGCAGAAAAAACGGACATCAGGCTGACGCCGCATAATTTTGCCGCTGTTTCAGATTTTGCACCGGTATCCACATCGCAGGCGGGAATTTTTGCCTGTGGTGCCTTTGCCGGCCCCAAGGATATCCCTCAGTCTGTCATGGAAGGGTCAGCCGCCGCAGCCGCAGCTGCAGATATTCTTTCCCCGGCCCGGCATGAAATGACCATGGAGAAAACCTTTCCACCTGAACGTGATATCCTAGGCGAAGCGTTACGAATCGGTGTTTTTGTCTGTCACTGCGGATCCAATATTGCAGGATACGTAGACGTAGAAGAGGTTGCCGATTACGCGGCCACCCTGCCTGGGGTGGTACATGTGGAGCGCAATCTGTTCACCTGTTCCCAGGATACTCAGGAATTGATGGTCAAGGTAATCCAAAAGCAGAACCTCAACAGGATTGTTGTTGCAGCCTGCACACCCCGAACCCATGAACCACTGTTCCATGAAACGATCAAGGCGGCCGGCTTGAATGAATATCTCTTTGAGATGGCCAATATCCGCAATCAGAATTCCTGGGTACACGCTGGCGATAAAAAGGTCGCAACACGAAAGGCACAGGATCTGACCAGAATGGCTGTGGCAAAGGTCGCCTGGCAGAATCCGCTGCAGAATTTTGCCGTGCCCATCACCCATAATGCATTGGTTATCGGGGGAGGGCTGGCCGGAATGGCTGCGGCCAGAAATCTTGCCCGACAGGGATTTCCGGTTGACCTTGTTGAACGTTCGGGGGTGCTTGGCGGTAATGCCATTCATCTACATAATACCTGGTCCGGAGAACATATCCCCCATCACCTGTATGGATTGATCAGTGATGTCTCCAACAGCAAGATGATCACCATCCACTCCGAAACCGAGGTGGTCGAGGCTCAAGGGTATGTGGGTAAATTCAAAACAACCATAAAGGGCAGAAACGGCGTAAAGCAAATAATAGAACACGGCGTGACGATTGTTGCCACCGGTGGTGGCCGATTGATGCCGGATGAATACGGCTATCGTAAGTACAGGGGAGTCGTCTCTGCCATCGAATTTGACAAGCTCTGGGAAATTAATGACAAACAGGTCCGGGCCAGCAACGCTTTTGTCTTTATCCAGTGCGTCGGTTCCCGGGAACCGGAGCGCAATTATTGCTCCAAGGTTTGCTGCACCCATTCGGTACAATCAGCCATTGAATTAAAGAAAGAAGACCCAGGTCGCCGTGTGTATATACTCTACCGTGACATGAGAACCTATGGCCAGCGGGAAACCCTGTACAAAAAGGCCAGGGAAATGGGCGTGGTGTGCATCAATTATGAGCTGCATGGCAAGCCCAAGGTCGACAGGAGCGACAACGGTTTTGAGGTCGAGGTCTGGGATCATGTCCTGCATAGACCACTGCTCATCTCTGCAGATATGATTGTTCTTGCAGCAGCCATTATTCCTGGCAGCGGTGCAAAAAAACTGGCCCGTATGTACAAACTTCCAATGGATAAGTATGGTTTTTTTCAGGAAGCTCATACCAAATTGCGACCAGTTGACTTCGCTACCGACGGAATTTTTCTTGCCGGCATGGCCCATTATCCCAAACCTGTAGAAGAATCTATTGCTCAGGCTCTGGCTGCCTCGGCAAGAGCAGCGACCCTGTTGTCCAGAGACCAAGTCCTCCTGGATGCTATCAAGGCCGAGGTCGATCCGGATTGCTGTGACGGTTGCGCGCTCTGTATAGACGTCTGTCCTTACCATGCCATCAGTCTGGTGGAAGAGACGGATGATGCCGGTGTTCTCCACAAGCTGGTGACCATTAACAAGGCTCACTGCAAAGGTTGCGGACTCTGCCAGGGTACCTGTCCCAAACGCGGCATTGCGGTTGCAGGCTTTACCTTTAAACAGCTTGAAAGCCAGCTTGACGCCGCTCTTGCTATGTGAACTGTTAAAATGGAGAGAATACGATGCGTTTTGAACCAAAAATAATCGCCTTCTGCTGCAACTGGTGTGCTTATGCTGCCGCAGATCTGGCAGGTACATCCAGAATGCAGTACCCTTCTAATGTCCGTATAATCAGAGTCATGTGTACAGGCATGGTCCACCCTGAAATGATTTTGCGATCCTTTGCCAAGGGTGCTGACGGGACAATGGTTCTGGGCTGACATCTTGGTGAATGTCATTACCTGGATGGTAATCACAAGGCCTTGTCCCGGGTGGATATGCTACATGAGTTAATGGAAGATTTCGGCTATGAAAAGGATCGGCTCATGCTGGCCTGGTGTTCATCTGCTGAACCGGACAAGTTTGTTGAAGCTGTCACCACCATGACTGCCCATATAAAACAACTTGGCCCTATTGCTGCTGATTCGTATGCTTGGCAGTCTGCATAGGAGGATATTATGGCCATACGTATAGCTGAAGAATGGTTGCACTCCTGCTCAGGGTGTGAAATTGCAATTCTGAATACCGGTGAAGCTCTACTCGAGCTGCTTAACAAAGTCAATTTTGTTCATATTCCGATTCTTATTGATCATAAATACTACGGTCAGCTTGGCGATGGCGAGGAGCTTACGATTCCGGAAGCTGAGATTGGTCTTATTTCAGGAGGTGTTGCCAATGAAGAGCACATTGAGGTACTCCTGGAGATGCGAAAAAAATGTAAGGTGCTGATTGCTCTCGGCCCCTGTGCAACCCATGGCGGACTGCCCTCTCTGATCAACTTATGGGGCATGGAAGAGGGGTTGAAGGAGTATTACTCTACTCCGACCACTGATATATGCACGGTGCCCGACGAGATTGTGCCTAGGCCCCTTGACCATGTCTACGCAGTGGATGAAAAGGTGGAAGTTGATATGCTCCTGCCCGGCTGCCCCCCCAATCCGGCATTGATCATTGAGGTGCTGACCGCACTGATTGAGGGCAGGGATCCGGCCATCCCCGCCAAATCCGTTTGCGATACCTGTCCCACCCAGCGTGAAGGAAAGGGAGGGGTGACAAAGGTCCGCCGCTTTGTACAAAATGCCCAGTATGACCCTGATAAACCCATTGAAGAGATGCGCTGTCTGCTGGAGCAGGGGCTTCTGTGTATGGGGCCGGTGACTGTTGCCGGGTGCGCCTCCGGGGCTGGCCGTGGGGCACCTTCATGCATCAGCGCCCGGGTTCCCTGCAGGGGATGTTTTGGCCCTGTACGGCGGGAAGGAAATCAGATGCTGGACATGATGAACGCTCTGGCAAGTAATGGAATTGATTATAAATCTGTTGTCGATCGGCGATCTTTACTACGTTTTTCCGGTTCACACGGCCTGCAGCGGAAGCTGCCGGTCCGGAAAACGACGGGGGAATAAAAAATGGGCAAGGTAATTAATATACAACCGGTGACACGGATCGAGGGGCATGCCAGAATTGCTATTCATCTTGATGATAACGGCAACGTGAACGATGCTTTTCTCCATATCATGTCCTTGCGGGGATTTGAAAAATTTATCGAGGGCCGGCCTGCTGAAGAGGTCCCTCGTATAGTGAACCGCATCTGTGGAATCTGTCCCTGGATGCATCATCTTGCCTCCAATAAGGCGGTTGATGGCTGCTTTGATGTCATCCCGACCCCGACCGGGCATAAACTGCGTGAGATGTGCCAGATCATGGCCCATATCAATGACAAGATTCTCCACTTTTTCTTTCTGGCCGCACCCGACTTTGTCTTAGGGCCGGATAGTGACTATTCGGTACGGAATGTTATCGGGATAGTCAAAGAGGCTCCTGACCTTGCGGCCCGGGTTGTAAAGATGCGGCAGCTTGGTCAGATGATGCTGGAGCGTTTTGCAGGTAAGGCGATCCATCCCGTTGCCGGTGTGGTAGGCGGGTTTGCAAAGCCCATGACTGAGGAGGAGCGTAAAGGTTTGCTGGAAGACACCAGGACACTGCTTGACTTTGCCCTCTTCAGTATGGATTATGCCAGAAATTCAGTTTTTCCCAAGTATGAAGATATTATTGCAAAACTGGGAACTATCACGACCGGTTTTCTTGGAACTGTAGACGAGATGGGATCTTTGCAGCTCTATGACGGCGATCTGCGACTGATGAAGGCGGATGGAACCATGACTGATTTCCCGGTCAGCGCGTATGATCAGTATTTGTCCGAGCATGTTGAATCCTGGACGTATGGTAAAATGCCCTATGCGAAATGCTGGGGCGAAGGTTTTTCCATGGATCTGGATACACCTAAAGGTGTGTATCGGGCAAACACCCTTGCCCGAATCAATGTGGCTGATCAGATTTCAACCCCTCATGCCCAGGAAGAGCTGGAAGTGTTTAGAGAAAAATTCGGGCGACCCGCCCAGGGGACACTTCTTTATCACTGGGCCCGGCTGATTGAACTGGTTTATGTCTGTGAACGGACTATTGAGCTGCTTGAGCAGGACGATATTACAGGCGCAGATATCCGGGCCATGGTCGAGCCGAAGGCTGGACGTGGAATCGGTGCAGTGGAAGCACCCCGAGGAACGCTCATCCATGACTACACCACTGATGAGAATGGCTGTATTATCAAAGCCAATATGATAGTCGGCACAACACACAACATCGCTCCTATGAATATGAGCGTAAAAGAAGCAGCCGTCAGTCTGATCCATGATGGTGTCTATGACGAGGGTTTGCTCAACAAGGTGGAAATGGCAGTGCGCGCCTACGACCCCTGAATGTCGTGTGCCACACATCGCCTGGATGGCGGTATGTCTTTGACGGTCACCATGGTAGATCATACGGGAAAAGCTATAGAAACACTGACCAACACCTAGAGGTTTCAGCCATGAGAAACGAAAGGAAGCAGCAGAGACGACGGGTTCGGGCGGAAAATCCGGCTGGAGCCTGCGGGTATATCGGCCATCTGACCGCTGATGAACTGAAGGAGCGGGCCATTGGCGATAATGTCGACGGTACCTGTCCGGTTTGCGGCATGGTTCACCTCTCAAGGAGTGAGATCGAAGAGTTGGAACAACAAAAGATTATTGACTCGGACCGGTTTGGTGACATCAAAGATGAGGCCGAAGCGAACTGAATTTTTTTGTACATCTCGTGTTTTTTTGTTTTGCTTACATGCAACCATGACAAAACTACTGCTACGAACTTTTTTCCCTTTCCTCGTCTGGTTTAAAGGGTACTCCAGGGAAACCCTGAAACATGACTGTATAGCCGGGGTTACAGTGGCCCTGATTTTAATACCCCAGTCTATGGCCTATGCCCAGCTTGCCGGCCTGCCTGCATACTATGGGCTGTACGCATCATTTCTCCCGCCCATGGTTGCAGCCCTGTTCGGCTCCAGCCGCAGGCTGGCAACTGGTCCGGTGGCTGTTGTATCCATGATGACGGCAGCCAGCCTTGAACCATTGGCTATTGCCGGAAGCGAGGCCTACATTGCCTATGCCATCCTGCTGGCTTTCTGCGTAGGTGTATTTCAATTCATGCTTGGCGCTTTACGGCTTGGCGTTATTGTCAACCTCCTCTCTCACCCCGTTATCACAGGATTCATTAATGCGGCAGCCCTTATTATCGCATCCAGCCAGCTCTCAAAATTATTTGGAGTCCACGTAGACAAGGCGGAGCATTATTACGAAACCATGGAGCGGGTTTTCAGTGCAGCTTTTCACTTTACCCATTGGCCGACTTTTTTCATCGGAATGCTGGCTCTTATTATAATGATTGGCTGCAAACGTTGGAAGCCGGGCCTGCCCTATGTTCTTTTCGCGGTTATCCTCACAACTCTTTTTTCATGGCTTACAGGGTATGAAAATAACAGATATGTCACGGTAGATGATATAAAAGTAGCTGGACTCAAGACAATAATAAATGAGTTGAATTCCAACCTTGATCATATCCTGCAAACGGTTTCCGTTCGAGCCATCATTACAGAGGATCCATCCGCCCCGTTTGATGATTCTCACGTCAAAGGAACTCAAGAAGTCTGCGGCAGCTGTCATATCAGCCGGGATGTAGAACTTGGACAGCTGAAAAATGACACCCGGGTTAAAAATAAAGAAGATATTCCTCTGAAAAAAATGCTCGAACTCCATCTGATGGCGGGTGTCCTTGATCAGTATCTTGCCGAAGAAAAAGAGCGTGCTATAGCTCTCAGAAAACAGCTTCGTTCCATACAACTGGTTTCAGTCATGAATACTGACGGTTCACTCGTTTATATGCAACCGGGAGATATCTCAACTGAAAAACGGGCTGAAAAAAACACCTGGCGGATCGGTATCGGAAACAATGCTCTGACCGTAGACAATATCCTGCTCATTGGAGGCGGCGAAGTCGTGGGAACAGTCCCCAAAGGGCTCCCGAAATTTTCCGTACCCAGCTTTGACCTTTCAATCATAAAACAACTTATTCTTTCTGCAATTGTCATTTCCATGCTCGGCTTTATGGAGGCAATTTCCATTGCCAAGGATATGGCCGCCCGCAGCGGCAACCGTCTTGATCCCAACCAGGAGCTCATCGGACAGGGGCTGGCCAACATTGCAGGTTCCTTCAGTGGCAGTTATCCGACTTCAGGTTCCTTTTCCAGGTCAGCTGTTAATTCCCAGGCCGGTGCTGTAACCGGGATGTCCTCTGTTTTTACCAGTTTTTCAGTGGTCATTGCTCTGCTTTTCTGTACTCCACTGCTTTATTATCTTCCCCAATCAGTCCTGGCTGCCATTATCATGATGGCCGTGATGGGACTGCTGAATATTCGCGATATCAAACACGCCTTTGTTGTTGACCGCGCCGACGGCATGATCAGTATTATCACCTTTGTTGCCACGATGTTTTTTGCCCCTCATCTGGATAAAGGTATCACGCTTGGCGTGATTCTCTCGGCCGGCATATTCTTTTATCGAAAAATGCGGCCGGTGCTTGCCGAACTTTCCTTATGGACAGACGGCCATTACAGAAACGCAAGGACTTTCAATATTAAACAGTGTAAGTACCTCGCAGTTCTTCGATTTGACGGGCCACTTTTTTACGGTAATATCAGTTACCTTGAAGATGAGGTACTGAAAATTATCCGTAGCCAGCCGGAGCTGAAAATCATTCATTTCAAATGCAATGGTATAAACGAAATCGACACATCCGGCGAACATGCCCTCACCCTCCTTGTTGAACGGCTTCAATCTACAGGGTACAAGGTCTACTTCAGCGGAGTAAAAGAGCATATCATTGATATTCTTTATCGCACCGGGCTGTTGGAAGAGATTGGAGAGGATCATATCTTTCCAACTCTAGCGGATGCCATGAAAGTCATCTGGCCGATGGCCCACGAGGTGTCGGATGAAGAAGTCTGTCCGCTGAAAAAAGTGCTTTTGAATGATTGACCATGCATGAATTATCTTTAGCACAAGGGTTGTTGACCCAACTTGGTGAGCTGGCCACAACTCACGGGGCGACAAAAATAATTACGGTAAAAGTGAGTGTCGGCAATGATTCAGGAGTAGTGGTCGACTCTTTTTCATTTGGTTTTAATGCAATTAAGGCGGAAGATGAATTGACTGAACATGCAATTCTTGAGATAAATTTGACTGCAGGTACGGACCTTATCCTGACCCAGGTGGCGATGGAATAACTTTTTCTCTCCACTTCAACCTTAACACTTGGTAGGAAAAATGTGTGATACATGCGGATGCCATATATCTGATGGTACAAACGAGAATATTGTTGAAGTTCATCAAAGTCTGCTGGCGGCTAACAGAGAACAGGCTGAAAAGAATCGGCATCATATCGAATCGATGGGGGCCGTTGCGATCAATATGATCTCAAGTCCCGGTTCGGGAAAGACCACCTTACTTGAACATACACTTGATCGGATAGGTGACAAACTGAAAATCGGCGTGATTGAAGGCGATATTGAAACGGAACGTGATGCCGACCGCATACGAAAAAAAGGGGTACCTGTGGTCCAGCTCACTACCGGCGGAGCCTGTCATCTTGATGCACCGCTGGTTCACAAGGGATTACATGCCATTGAAGATCAGGCCGATGCTGGGAAGTTTGACCTTATCTTCATCGAAAATGTCGGCAATCTGGTCTGCCCTGCCACCTTTGATCTGGGCGAACATGTCCGTATCATTCTGGTTTCGGTACCCGAGGGTTCGGATAAACCTGCAAAATATCCAACTACGTTTAATGGTGCCGACATCTTCATGATTACTAAGGTCGATCTCCTGTCTTACTTTGATTTTTCCGTTGAAGAGGCTGAAAAAGAGGCCTTGCGTTTAAATCCCGGGTTAAAAATCCTGCAGGTCGGTGCTCCATCAGGTCTGGGTATGGATGACTGGATTTTTTATCTCAAAGAACTCATCATTAAAGACAGGTAAATATTGTACGAAAATTGTCCTTCTGTGTTGCAAAAAGCAGAGGTCTGTTTAATAGAACAACGTCTCTGGAGGTAACAGGTGAACTCACGCAGGGTAGAGGACCTGATGGTGCCATTGTCCGAATACGCTACCGTATCGGCAGGATGTTCGTTGCGAGAGGCTGTGGTCGCCCTGGAAAAGGCTCAGCAAAAATTTGGTCAAGCAAAGTACAGGCATCGCGCCATATTGATTCTAAATGAAAAAAACAGGGTCATCGGGAAGCTGAATCAACTCGATGCCGTCAGGGCGCTTATACCTGTGCGTCATGGAAATTATGGGACGGATGAACTCGGTTGTTTTGGTTTCAGCAACAGGTTTGTAAGAAAGCTGTACCAACATTATCGCCAACAGTCCGTACAGTTGCCAGAACTTTGCAATAATGCAAGAGCATTCAAGGTGGAAGATTATATGTGCTCGCCATTCGAAGATGAATGCATTGATCACAAGGCTGATCTGGCCACAGCCATCCATCAGCTGGTGCAGGAAAACCTTCGTTCACTCCTCGTTACGAACCACGGTGAAATCGTCGGTATATTGCGACTTGCTGATCTGTTTTCCGCAATCTATCATACTGTGGCCAGACAATCAGGTCGGATATGAAAGAACTCCTCAAACTTTACAGGCGCATTGTTCAACGGGTCAATATAAATCTGCGGGAATTCAATTTTGACGTTGAACCTCTCATTTGTGACCTTGTCTCTTTCGATGAGCTGGAAAAAGTCCATGGTTTTTACGCTATCACTTCACAGCATCCGCTTGATTTTCAGTTTCGCGATTCCAACTTGGCTGGCAGTTATTTTTTAGGGAAATGCCGAACAACAAATTCCATCCTTTATAAAAGTGATATTCGAGGGGATGAGTGGAAAAAAAAGGGTACCGTTTTTTATATTGGTGATTTCCAGATACCACTGACCAAAGATGAAGGGATTCATATTGAAGATAGTCTTTTCATTAAAACCCTGGTCCATAACTTTTCCCATGACCCTGAAACTCCGGAACGTTTTACCATAAGCAACACCGTGTCTGCCCACTATGCCAACATTCACGGCTCACCTACGGATGGTACTTTTTTAGAGCCATTTTCCACAATAGATCTTACCACGGTCAACGATTGCATTATTGGGGCATTTTCCTATATCCAGGCGGGAGAGATCAATCATTTTCATATTAAACCTGGAACTGTCTGGGTACGAAGTGCAGGAACTTTTAATTTTCTATACAGGTACCCAGCTGATGTCTTACACCGATATATTCGATTTTATCCAGGCTCTCCACCTCAGGGAATATTCGTTGAATTCGTTAACAAATATAAGGAAGCATTTGAACGGGTCTTTGAAACGGTGAAAATTAAGTCCGCTTTTGCTGTACCTCCCAATACGTCTCTGGATCGTTTTGCAGCGATAATACCGAAGATTTCTATTAAAGATAATGTGTTGGTAGCCCAACGAGCCTTATTGCAGAATTCTAGCCTTGGTAGAGGGGCAAATGTTCAGGAGAATTGTTTTATAATTAATTCAAATCTTGCCGGCTACAATGTTACCGCCCATGGCGCCAAGCTTATTGATGTGGATATGGAGGAAATGGTATTTGTCGGATTTAACAGCTTTCTAAGCGGGCAAGGTTGTCGACTGACCATTGGTAGAGACTCTATCATTATGCCCCATACCATTATTGACATTCAGAAGCCGTTGCATATTCCAGCCGGCAGCCTTGTGTGGGGTGTCGTGACCTGTGAAGATGAGCTGGCAGCAAACTCCATTTCCCTTAAAGTCCTTCGTCAATTGGAAGACGGCTTTTGCAGGGGTAACCTTGTTTTTGAAGGCAGTGGCAATCAATTTGTGTCAGCATTTCAAAGTCGTATTCAGCATATCCTCGATGCAAATGGAGCATTTTATGATGGCGAAGACAATAAAGGACATGCTCAAAAAAACCAGAACATATCGTTTAATATTATACAGCCTTATTCTGAAGGGAGCAAAAAAGGGATTTATCCGACAATTATTATTAGAAAATAGGTGATGGCCTGACTGGAGAATGCCACATGATTAAGAAGAAAAATAGCGGTTCAACGCCTGATGCTGCAACGAAAAAAAAAGACAATCGAGAGACACCTTCGGTAAAGGGATCAAGCAAAATTGGTATCAGCAAAAGCAAGAAAAAGACCCCGGCACGCAAATCAAAACAGTTGACGGGCCGTAAACAAAAAAATCCGGAGACTATTTTGCTTCGAAAGAAAGAGGTGAATCTCAAAGAACATTTAAAAGAATATCGACAATTGCAAAAAGGTTGCCCAAGCCTGAATAAATATCAGAAAAAGGCAATTCGGCGTTATTATCGTGAAGAGGCTCTTAAACCATTTCAGGCTGAATTGATCAGGATGCAGAAGTGCTTGGAACACAATAGACGGCGGATGATTATTCTCTTTGAAGGACGTGATGCGGCAGGAAAAGGTGGTACAATTCGCCGGGTGACCAGATACATGAACGAAAAACATTACCGGGTCGTTGCCCTGGGAAAACCAACCGAACATGAAAAGACTCAATGGTTTTTCCAAAAATACACCGCCCAGTTTCCACGGGGAGGAGAAGTCGTCCTCTTTGACCGTAGCTGGTACAACAGAGCGGTTGTTGAACCGGTCTTTGGATTTTGTTCCCCTGAGGAATATAAAAACTTTATGCGTGGAGTAGTTGGATTTGAGAAAGACCTAGTGCGACAGGGTACTATTTTGGTAAAATTATATTTTTCCGTAACCAAAGAAGAGCAGGCAAAACGATTTGACAGACGTAAAACTGATCCACTGCGACAGTGGAAACTGTCAGAAATCGATGTTCAGGCTCAGGACCGATGGGATGAATTCACCAACATGAAATATGAAATGCTGAAAAAAACCCATACCAATATCGCTCCATGGACTATTATTCGTTCCAACGACAAACAACTTGCCCGTTTGAATGCCATGAAGGTGATTCTCAACTCCGTCCCTTATGAAAGAGGCAACCTTGACCTTGATTATGTACCTGATTCAAAGGTGGTCATTTCAGGCTCTCGTGAAAAAGAGATCATGGATGCCCAGCGAATTAAGCTTGGCAGTTTTGTTGGTTAAAACCATCCTGGCCAGGATGAGGGACCGTGGCACTACCGATGAGCAGAATGTTGTCCTGTGCTGGGCCCTGAACTTTTGCTCGTCGGAGCCCGGAACAACTTTCTGCGGGCTCTCCACGGAGTGCATATTGCCGGACAGCTGCGGAAAGCCTAGTCTTCTGCGTTTAAGTGGACTGCCGGGTAATCGGCAGTCCTTGATTTGCCTTTAAAGGAATAACCCTTGCACGTACAGATTAAAGTACGTTATAATGCACAAAATTCTACGTGAAAGGTGCTTGATATGCAAAGGCTAAGGATAGATAAAGATATACGTTCAATGTCGGAATTCAGGACAGGAATTGCTTCATTTCTTAAGCAAGTTCACGATACAAAAAGACCACTGATTATTACTCAGCACGGCAAAGGTGCTGCTGTTTTGTTGGATGTAGGCGAATATGAAGCTATGCAGGAAAAAATTGAATTGTTAAGTGATGTACAAGAATCTATCAGCCAGATTGAAAACGGAAAGGGAATACCCCACAACAGCGCAAAGGATATGATCTTAAAGAGAATATCCAAATGAAAATTATCTGGTCTCCATTGGCTATAGATAGAGTTTCAGAAATTGCAGAATATATTTCCAAGGACAATCCAAGAGCTGCAGCTGGATGGATTGAAGATATTTTTGAAAAAGACCTAATCTTAAAATCATCCCTCAAGATGGGTCGCACGGTGCCGGAAATAAACAGCAAGGAGGTAAGAGAAATTATTTTTGGTAATTATCGCATAATCTACCGAATAGAAAAAAATAATATTTCAATTCTTACTATCCGTCACACAAAGCAAATACTACCTATAGACGAAATAATAGCATAACTAAAGGCTGATCGTGCTGAGCTAAAGCCCATGCCTTTGGATTTTCTTGCAGGGTTGGTTGAAATCGGCAAGTGTTACCCCGTGGGTGAGTTACCGAAAGACTTTGATTTTCAAAAACTGTCAGGAAGCCGTTTTGGCGTGCACCGGGGAGATGAAGACATCAACGTTGAGATTCTCTTCAGCAGACGTGTTGCCGATTATGTCAAAGAGAGGATATGGCACTCAGGCCTGCACATAGAGGAACATAAAAGCGGCGACGTAACCCTGTTCCTGACAGTCAATCACCTGCTGGAACTAAAACGGTGGATACTATCCTGGGGAGTCGAGGCCAGGGTACTTGCACCGGACAGCCTGGCCCGGGAGATCAGGCAGATACTGCTTGATGCCGCCAACTGTTATGAAAAGATATAAATGTGCGAGACTACCACCTGGCTTTGGCACTAATTGTCATAGACTATAATTCTTCATCAGAAAGTGAGGGTGAATTTCTGACGTTAAGCGCAGGCCGTGCCTTTATGTTCTCCAGTATAAACACAACGATAGGAGAATACAAATGTTATCGTCAGGAGTTGACACAGTA
>JAJRQC010000018.1 GCA_024280455.1 Deltaproteobacteria bacterium
CTACTGTGTCAACTCCTGACGATAACATTTGTATTCTCCTATCGTTGTGTTTATACTGGAGAACATAAAGGCACGGCCTGCGCTTAACGTCAGAAATTCACCCTCACTTTCTGATGAAGAATTATAGTCTATGACACATAGTTCACTATATTCATAGGGGATGATCCACCTGCGTCCCCTGTGATTTCAATATTTGCAGAGTTGAGCTTGAGATCATTCCGTAATTCCCTGAAGTAATTGGGCTCTGTCTTCTCGCCCTCGCAGACAATGAGCACAGTATCATAGGAGGCACGCCTGGCCATTTTTCTGCGCAGGGATTCAGACTGCCTGGCCTTGCGTTTGTGAAACAGGTTGTCGCTGCCCACTAGAAGTTGACCTCACCGATATAAGGCAGTGCGCCATAACGTCCCTGCAGGTACCCCTTTTCCAGCGCTTCTTTCTTGCGGGGTTTAAAGTCTGAAAGCGGGTACAGGGTACTCCCATTGCTTTCGTCTTTTTCAATGAACCAGATCTGATCACGGCGCATGATTTTCTGATCGAGGATGGTGGTGTCATGGGTGGTAAAGATCAATTGCGCATTGTTTTTATTGGTTTCAGTACCGTGAATAAGTTTAAGAAGAAAACGCACCATATATGGATGCAGACTATTATCCAACTCATCAACGAGAAAAGCCCGGCCATGTTTAAGGCCTTCCAGCCACGGGCCAGCATAAGCAAAGAGTTTTTTGGTGCCGTCTGATTCTTCTTCAATGGGCAGCCAGACCATTTGATCGCTATCACCAACCTGATGACCAAAGAACACACGGGTCATCTTTTTCCCACTCCCCAAAAGTTTGGCCTTAATCTCTGACGGCATGTTTTCAGGCAATTCCTTTTCTGTAAATTCTCTACTTTCACATTTGATGGTATCGATACTCAAATCAGCAGCATTCATGAATTCAAGGATCTGTTTACGCCCATGTTCCGTCAAGCAGTGCAGCATGGAAAATCCCGGGTCAATAATATCCTGATGCCGGATAACAACCAGGTTGTGGAACCAGTAGAAAACAGACTTTAACTGTTCGTTGTTGAGCTGAATAGCGGTGGAGAGAAATAATCCGTTGGAACGAGTAGCATCCTGCCAGATTTTTTTCTTTCCGATGAATTTACTGCCAAAATAATATTCATCATGCCCGGTATCCGGATTCCAGACCCGCTCAAACCAGCGCTGAGCCCGTCCCTCTGGGTACGCAAGCAGCCATTCATGGGTGACTCTTGTGGTATTGGCAGCAAAACCGTACTGGTAGCGGACTCCACCTGCTATAAAAAGAACTTCAAACTCGCAGGGCTCTGCCTGGCTCTGCCTGTCAAAGAGAAAGGGGCTAACAGCAATGGCATCGCCTTCCTGACCCTGGGCAGAAGCAAGGACAAACTGCTTCATGAAAAAAATGGCTTTGAGCAGGTTGCTCTTGCCGGAGGCATTGGGGCCGTAGATGACGGAAGAGCGCAGCAGGTTGGGCACCCCCTTAACAGGAGGCTCAAAGGTATTCTGCTCACGCAGATCATCTACTGACCCGGCAGTCATCTGCAAACAAGCCGTATTCAGGAAGGAACGGTAATTGGTGACGTTTAATTCAATAAGCATTTTCTCTTCCAATTGTATTAACTTTAAACTTCACGTCAATTATCGCATAAAAAGTGCGTTTTTTACAGGCAAATTTACTTTTATCGCAATTAACCATGCTTTTAGGCCATCTTCAGCAGAACCTTCAACTCAAAATTAATACTGGTCACTCCGAACCCCGGCTCCTGGTCAAGGGGATTTTTTAGATAAAACGGTCCTTTGGCCGTATTGAAATCAACGCTCTATAAACCAGCAAAAAATATCATTTTAAAACATCACGCTATTGCGTCGTTTGCGACCTATCCGGGAATTGCTGAATTTTATCATAGAGGACTCTATGCTATTATTGGTTGATAACGAGTGAAAATAACGAATTATTCATAATAATGGGCACAGAAAATAATGAAGTGCAAACCATTTATGTTTGTTTTTTCTTGTGTTACCTTAGGGCACCTTTAAGAAAACTGAGGAGTTACAATGAAAAATGCTCCTGTTGACACCTCCAAGAAACGTTTTCTTGACCTGCTCCCCACCTGCAACACAACATGTCATCGAAACACCATTTTTGCGCTGTGGCTTTTTCTGTTTTCCCTTCCGTTCTACCAATACTATTATTTTCAGTTTGAGTTGACCCAGTGGGACCTGCTTCTCTTTACCGGGGTGCTGACATTCATCCTTGGTTAATAGAAAACATGACCACCTGGCCGGTGGATACCAAGACAAGGGGCAGGTTCAGGCTCCATAATATATTCCTGTTTATGCCACTGATCGGCGATACCGCTAAACAAACCTTTGACTGGAAACATATCCTGTCTGTTCTGAAACAACTCGGCTGAACGATGCGGGATACGCTCAGGAAACAACTTCGAATAACGGCCCACCTCCACCCTGAAGCCCGAGAGTTCCCTCTATTTCTTAAAAACACCCTTGATACCGCCACTGACTATGGCGGCGATATCCACCAGGGTGAGAAAAGGGCTTACACCTTTACCGGTTGTTGCCAGGTATCTCGGCACCCACTGTGGTTGAAATTTATTTTTAAAATGCCATAATCCCTCGAAATTATAAAATGCTTGCCCTTTTTATAGAGCATCATGCCGAACCGGTCCCAGAGGCGTGCATGCTCGTGATCCATGAATCCGGAAAGGGGTGCCATCCCCAGACTGAATTCAGCAAAGCCCTGTTCTTTCATGTGCAGCATCAGGGAAATAAAGAGAAAATCCATGGTGTTTTTTTCGGCATCGGGAAGGTGGCGCATCAGGTCGATGGTCGCCTCGGCCTTTGTACCGGTGGCAAACACGTTGGCAAAGGCTGTGAGTCGGTCGTGTTCATGGACCAGGGCCAGCGGGAACCTGTTCAAGTATTCTCTGTTGAACCGGCCAAGAGAAAAACTTTTTTCACGAACACTTTTGAGCGTCAACCACTGGTCTGAAATATCAGCCAGGGCGTCCAGCAGTTGATCGTCGTGCGGAGGATAAACAATTGTAAACGACAACCCGGCCCGCCTGGACTTGTTCATTGCCTGGCGTAACTTACTGCGTTTCTTCCCGGAAAGCCCAAACTCTTCCAACCGGACCCGGGCCTCTTCCCCCAGTTTATAGAGATGAAATCCGGCGTCGATATACCAGTCGATATGTTCTTTTTTGACCTGGTAAAAGACAGCGTTTCCCTGTTCACGGGCCGCCATTGCCTTAAATTCCCATATCAGATTCACCTGTTCCCGCCTGTCCTTGCCGATGGGATCTCCCAGGGCCACCCAGCTGCGATTGTGAATCGCAAACATGACAAAGCAGGTCTTGTTCTCTGAAAAAAGCAATCGTTTATCAGCCGTCAGGGCGAAATTCCCATCCGCGTCATCCTGCTGCTGAATAATGTCCCGGGCCCGTTCCAGTTCTTTCCTGTCCGGCATTGCCGGCATCTGTCTCGGCGGCCGCAGGGCTGCAAAAATGAAAGCGATCAAAAATGTCGAAACCGCGACCACGGCGGTCCGCATCCCTCTAGGCGCCTGTTTGTCCAGGGCGAATTGCCACCATAACTCATTTTGATAGCCGGTTGCCTGGTAGGAAAAAAACAACAGCCAGAGAAACCCGGCCAGGGCTGCCAGGGAAAGCAAAAGCCATTTGATGTCAAGAATATCGGAAAAGAGGCGGGCATGCCGATAAAACGGTTTCCGACAGGAGACCAGCAGAACAAGTGTCAGCAGCAGGACAACGGCACGGTCGTAATCCAGCGTCTGGACAAAAGAGAGCAAGGCACCGACCAGAAACAGCGCACAGCTGAGCCACAAGGCAACCCGGACACGCTGCCGGAGGGAAAAGGATAAAATTATCAGTATAACCCCGACGACACCGCCCAGGATATGGGATAATTCGATAAGTTCAACCGGGAAAAATTTCCCCAGCAGATGCAGGGTATGCGGAGACAGGGCGACCGAACTGCCCAGCAGCAGAATACTCCCGGAAATAAAGGTCAAACCGGCCAGTGCCGGCGGAACAGCGCTGTACACCACCTTACTTATCAGCTGGAGACTTCCCTGTAGATCAGGCCGTATATCTCGTTGCCGCTTTTGAACATGCAGATAGATTTCACTGCCTGCAAGCAGAAATATCCCACCGAGAAAGGGCAGGAAATAATAGATAATCCGGTAGACGACCAGAGCGGCAGTCAAGACTTCCAGCGGAATATACGGGTGAAGCGCGGTCGCCATTACGGCCTCAAAGACACCAAGGCCCGCCGGTACGGAACTGATAACGGCCAGGACAAGCGCAATGGCATAGACTGCAATAAACGCGGAGTATGAAATTGTTCCATCGGGGAGCAGGATAAATAATGTTGCACCGGCAAACCCGATATCCAGCAGGGAGAACAGGATCTGTGCACTTAAGATGCCGGGTGCAGGAAGACGGAACGTCTTTCTGCCCAGACGGATTTCGCTCCGGCGCAGGCTGCCGAAAAACAGCAGCAAACAGGTGACCGCAATCACACAAACCGCTCCCCAGCGGACGGCAGCTGGAGGTAACGAAAAATAATCGGCAAAAATCGTTGGATGGACTGCCAGGGTCATGGTGCCGACAAGGGTTTCGCCAAGGACAAAACCGACACTGCAAAAGGCTATAATCAGTGTAACCTCGGCAAGGGAAAGTCCAACCCGTGAATAAAAACGATAGCGCACGGCTCCACCGGACAACCAACTTACACCCAGGGTATTGCCTAGTGAAAAACCGGTAAAGGAGGTAAAGGCAATAACGGGAAACGAAAGTTTTTTCCCTACGTAACGCAGTGCCGACCAGTCATAGCCTGTCAAGGCTGCGTAGTTGAGCAGGGTGAAGAGCATGGCAAGCAGGATCTTGCCTGTGGGCAGGGCCTGTATCCGGGCATAGATATCCTGGAGGCTGGTCTGGTGCAGCGTTCTTGAGAGAACCACAATCCCGGCGATAAACAGCAGGAAAACGGTAAAGCTGGATCCATGTTGTTTTAACCATGTCAGCAGGTTTTTCGTTTGATTTCGATTCATTTCGTCTGGGCTGAAGCTCTGGAGCCAGTCGAAATTGTACGGCTGGAGCCTTTGGGATCGGTTAAAAAACGGCGAATCAGCCGGTTAATTTCATAGGCATGGGTAATGGGCGTGGAATGACCACCGCCGGTAATAACCGCCAGCGTACCATTGGCCACGGCCTTGGTCATCTCTCTTGCATGTGCAACTGAAACATAATCATGTTCTCCCACAATGATAAGGACGGGACAGGTTATTGCCGCCAGCATAGCAGGGGTCATCCTGGGAGAGGTTTCCCAGAGTTTCTTCACCTGCCGCTCCAGTTGAGGGTATTCCCGGTCGGACCGGGTCCATAAACGGTTGAACCACTGCCTGAACCGCCCATATGGTTTCCGGTTATCCCGCCGTATCTCAGAGGTCAGGCCCTCCGGATTAAAGTTAGCACTGATCAGGAGAATACTTCGGATTCGCTTGGAATATCGGTAGGCAAGCATCAGGGCTGTATTGCCGCCGTCACTCCAGCCGAGTACATCGGCTGAACCAATATGCAGATGATCAAGCACCCCGACAACATCCTGAGCATAGAGCTGATAACTGGGTTCAATATTTCCCGGGGTCGATTTTCCATGCCCCCTGGTATCAAGCAGGATAACCCGACGCTCGGACCGAACCAGCATGGGCAGCTGGGAAAACCAGCAGAGCTTGTTACTCAACCCCCCGTGCAGCAGGACCAGCGGCGCCCCCTTTCCATACACAACATAATGGATATTCCCATGTTGTCGACGGACATACCCTGTTTCAGGGACGGCAGCAGCGGTTGCTTTCCATGACAGATACCCAATGATGAAATTTGAAATAGGATACAAAACGGTATATACAATAATCAGAAATACTGTACACAGAATGCCTGCAGTCAACGGTGCTGAAGGATTGAAGGCTGATTCAGTGCCTCTATTCATTGGCTTGCAGGCTCTTCTTCCGGATTCTTTTATTCTATTCAACGTACCTGTTCAAACCGAATTTTACACTATTCTTTAGAGAGTTAACCAATATGAGCGGCTTCCGCCAACAGATAATCCCGTATGGCTGGATAAGTAATTACAGACCACAGCCGGAGGGACCGTTGACCATTCCATTCATGAAAGGACGAAAGACCCCCTGTGCCAGAGAGTACGCAAAAACACATTTCTTCCGGAGTCCACGTATCACGGAGGAAGGCACCGAATTCAAGTTCCGATACCTTCCGTTGATCCCTCCGTTCCGGCTTATTATGCAGCAGGGCTCTGTTTATCGCCCCGGATATCATCTTTAAATAGTGAAATTCCCCGCTCCATGGCACAGAAATCCCCGCACATGGTGCAGGTTTTGTTGTTTTCAGGCATCCGGCCGTTCCTTATTTTCCGGGCCTGTTCCGGGAACATGAGCAGTTCCATCTGCGCCTCCCAGTTGGTATCTCTGCGGGCAATCGCCACCTTTTTTTCCTGCTCCCGCATGGACGGGTCTCTTGCAATATCACCGATCCGCGCGGCCAGCCTGGTTGCACGAATCCCTTCGCGCACATCATCGGCATTGGGCAGGGCCAGATGTTCAGCCGGTGTAATGTAGCAGATAAGATCAGCCCCGTACCTGGCCGCATTTGCCGCCCCGATTGCAGCGGTAATATGATCGTAACCGGCCCCTGAATCCATGGGCAACGGGCCAAGGACGTAATACGGCGCGTTGCCACTCATCCGTTTTTCCAGCATGATATTGCCTGCAATCTCGTCAAGCGGCACATGGCCCGGCCCCTCCACCATCATCTGGCAGCCCATATCCCGACCAAGTTCGGCCAGCTCGCAGTTGATGATCATCTCCGCAACCTGAGCCCGATCATGGGAATCATGGATCGCTCCGGCCCTGATCCCGTTGCCCAGCGACAGAACGGCATCATACTTTTTCATGAGCCCGCAGACCCGATCAAACTGTTCATAAAGAGGATTTTCACAGTTATTGTATTCCATCCAGGAAACCATAAAGGTTCCGCCCTTGGAAACCAGTCCCCCATAGCGGTAGCCCTGTTTTCGCAGCCGTTCAATGGAAAACCGGTTGATGCCGCAATGGATCGCCATGAAAGAGATTCCATCGGCAAGCTGCCGTTCAATGAGTTCAAAGAGATATTCAGGATCCAGTTTATTGGGATTATGATATTTTTTAGTGGCCTCGGAAAAGGCCTGGTACAGGGGTACATTACCCACCGGCAAACGGGTGGATGCAAGGACCTCCCGCCGGATCATGTCCAGATCGCCACCGGTGGACAGTTCCATCAGGGTATCGGCTTTTTCCTCTTCAGCCACCCGCGCCTTTTCCTGTTCAAGTTTAATATCCTTGATATCGGAAGAAGTGCCGATAGAGGCATTGACCTTGGTTCTCAGACCAGTGCCGATGCCGACCACTTTTTGATCCGGCCTGTCCGGATGCGCCGGAATGACGATCTCGCCTTTTGCCACCAGGTCCATGATCCACGGCTCTTCCCTGCCCTCATCAAGGGCCACCTGTTTCATCTGCGGCGTTACCACCCCTTCCCTGGCCAGCTCCAACTGTGTTTTCATGTTGTTCATTTTTTCCCTCTGCTCCTTTTCCGTCCCGGCCGGCAAAAAAAAATCCGTGCCACGATGCGATCATGACACGGATAAAATGGACGGATATCCTGTTGTTTCATACCTGGCAGGTCTTCTGACTTACGGATCTCCTCAATGGCTGCGTCTTCCCATCCCGCTGTGCGTGACAGTGACATCCTGCAACCATAATCCCCGCATACAGCGCCGGCCCTTAAGCGTTACGGATTCGCACCGTATTCCCTATTCTCTGCAGATCCCAATGATTGCAGCACCAGGTTGATTATGTCCCCGTCTTATGCCAGAATCCGGATAAAAGTGCAAGCCGCTGTTTCTGCATTTGACAGCAAACAGTGGGCTGCACTGCAAAAAGATCACCCTTTACTGGATAATCTGATAGAATATAATTGTATTTCTGATTACGTACAAAGCTCAGCCAAAAACCAATTCCTGGATCCCCGACAACAACACCGTCGTTACATACAACGTAACCACTCGGGGATGACGGGATTTGCAAATCCGTGATTTTGAAGATGCCGTCTATGAACCGCTGAACTGGCCGCAGCTGATTGACACCCTCTATAATGATGATGCCTGCAGCAGACGGTTCGCCGGGCAATTGCCTATAACATGGCAACGGCCCTTCATGGCCGCAAGTATGTTACCGGTCGGCGGTGAAGGCATGGAAAATCTGGTCATGGGTGCCATATTTGCCCGCATGAACGGCGATCCGGTTCCGGTCATGAGCTGTGCCGGTTCCGGCAACAAGGGGCTTACCTGTATCCAAGATAAATAAATAAACTTCATTTGCCGATTATGCGTTTTTCACTTTTTGCTGTTCCCGTTCTTCTGCTCTGTCTGCTGTTCTCAGCCGCCCCTGCTCCCGGTGCTGGTCCCGGCCAGACTCTGCACAATGCCCTTACCCGGCTTCTGGATAATCAGCCCACCGCCGCTCTTGATATGATCACAACCGGCACTGACCCGGCAACCATTGACCGGGCCCTGCTCAGCCTGTACATCAAAAAAGACATCCAGCCGTTATGGATTACAAACAACCTGCCGGATTCCCGGGCCCAGGCATTGTTGGTGACCCTGCAGGAGTCCATTCTGGAAGGTCTCAATCCTGATGATTATAAAGTCGCGGAAATCCTGACCCTCTGGCCCCGAGAGGACGCGTCCTCACTGGCCAGACTCGATGTTCTGCTCACCCTGGCCCTCGGGCGCTATGTTGCCGATATGCGTGAAGGCTCCGCCGATCCCTGCCAGCTGAACCCCAAACTTTTTGCCGCCGCCCGGGATCATGAGGTTGATATCCTGCAGGTTGTCAACGAGGCCCTGCAGTCGGAAGACCTGGGTGCATTTTTAAAAAATCAGGCCCCCTCCCATGAGGCATACAGAGGGTTACGCAAGGCACTGGCCGACTATAGGGAGTTGCAGCAGGATGGCGGCTGGAAAACCATTGCCGACGGCCCGACCATAAAACCGGGAATGACTGATCCACGCATTCCCCTGATAGTCGAACGGCTGGTCAAGACCGGCGAATTAGAGTCTGATGCCCACAACGGCCGACAGTATGATCAGAAACTGACCGATGCGGTCAGAAGATTCCAGCACAGGTTCCTTCTTGAAGTGGATGGCATAGTAGGGAAAAAGACCCTGGCAGCCATGAATATTCCACTGTCAAAACTCATCGAGCGTATCATCCTGAACATGGAGCGCTGGCGCTGGTTGCCGCACCGGCTGAACGGCAAACGAATTTTCGTCAACATTGCCGGCTTTCAACTCTTCGGCGCCACCGATGAACAGGTCGAAATCACCATGCCGGTGATTGTCGGCAAGGTCTACCACAAGACCCCTGTTTTTACCGGCAGTCTGCACTATCTTGAAATCAACCCTTTTTGGAATATTCCGAACTCCATTGCAGAAAACGAGATGGTACCGCATATGCAAAAGGATCCCGACTATCTCAGCAAAAAAAATATCCGCATATTTGAGGGCTGGCAGGAAAATGCACCGGAAATAGACCCGACCGCCATTGACTGGCAGACAATAGGCAAAGGAATCAGACGGTATCGGCTTCGCCAGGATCCGGGCCCGGATAATGCCCTGGGCCGGATAAAGTTCATGTTTCCCAATGTAAACAATATCTATCTACACGACACCCCTGCCCATGCACTCTTTCTCAAAACTACCAGAAATTTCAGCCACGGCTGTATCCGGGTCATGCGTCCACTCGAACTCGGTGAATACCTGCTGGAGGGAAATAAAAAACCGCTCAAGGTTGAACAGCTTAAAAAACTGGTTGAAAGCAACAAACGAAAAGTAATCCTGTTGGATAAACAGTTACCGGTCCATATTCTGTATCGAACGGTCCGTGCATCCGCTGCAACCGGCAAACTCTTTTTTTACCCGGACGTATATCAACGCGACGCTCTGCTGGCAAAGGCTTTATTTGCCCGAAAGCCTTTATCGCAGTGTCGATATGTCCAGTAGAATAGGAATAAAAAAAAACCGAATCAACCAAGGTTGATTCGGGGTTTTTGTACTCATTTTTCCCGACCGGGAAAACTTGGGCTCATCAGCCGCAGGAGTCGGCATCATTTGGATCATAGGTCCAGTCACCGTTACGGTACAGATAGTCATTGACCATCTGCAGCTCATCCTCGGTCAACACATCCCAGGAACCGTCCCGGGCACATTTTTTTCTTCGCTTTTTAAAGATGGAATTCCAGGCATCCGAGGTGTAGGATTCCGCATGGAGAAAAGGCGCCCCTTTATCATTGTTTCGGGTATGACAACTCTTGCAGACTTCCCGAAATTTTTTCCCTCCGGTACCCCACACTTCACTTTCCCAGTCAAGCTTGCCATCGGCAATAAAACGGCACATCTGGGTTCGTTCATCAAAACGCTCACGCGGCCTTGCCTCGGCAAAATGAACGGCATAACTAAAGGCACACAGGGTAAAGACTGCAATGATAACGGGATAACGCATTATGACCTCCATTGAAAAACACCAGATAAACACACTCCATCATGGTACTCTTTATACCACAACCGGCTGCAGGAATACAGAAGAGATAGTTATCGTTCCCTATCTGTCTATATATATATAAACTTCCTTGAGCACTTGCATTCTCATCCATGTCGGCTTCGTATTTTTTCGCAGATCCAAAGTTTTTTGCTTCTGTATGCTGTGCAAATTCTGTACAGTCAATTAAATTCCCTTGTAGATTCCAATATATTTCAACCAGGAGATCTTTTTAATGAAGGATCAATATGCAGGATCAATTTCAATTGCCCTCATTTCCCTGCTAATCCTCATGGCCTGCACCCTGACTGGGTGCGGTAAACCTCCTGCAGATTCGTCACAGTCATTGCCGCCGACCGGGGTCCGACTCTCAACTCCGGCCGGGGTTTCATCGAAAAACCTCACCCCCGGGCTTGCAGTCGTCTACCTCGACAAGTTCTATCGAAGGGTTAGCCAGATGCCGAATGCCGCCAGGGCAAAGACGATGGGAAAACCGGGCAAAGCCATTCTCCAGTTGAACCATAAGGCCGGCAAAGAAGGATTGGTCTTTGATTCCGGCAAGAAAAAAGGTGTAGGCATGATTCTGACCGGATACCTGCATTTAAGTACAGCAGGTGGATACAGGTTTCAGGCTCTGTCCAATGACGGCATCGAATGTATTCTTGGTGGAAAACAACTCTTTGCAGATCCGGGTGTACACAAGGACAGGTTAACTCCCGTCGGTATTGTCGATGTATCGGCAGCAGGCTGGTACCCGCTCAGTATCCGCTACTTTCAACGCAAGGGGACATCGGCCCTGAAACTCTACTGGCAGCCTCCAGGCACCAGCGGATTTTCCATTATTCCACCGGAGATATTCGCCCATTCAAACAACAGACAGGGCGTGCAATGACCGACTGGTTTCTCCATACCTCCGCCATAAATCAAGCCCTTGCAGCCACCGGTTTCACCTGGTTTGTCACCGCCCTTGGCGCAAGTCTTGTCTTCTTTTTTAAAACCATTAACCGAAAGGTTATGGACGCAATGCTGGGCTGTGCGGCCGGGGTTATGATCGCGGCCAGTTTCTGGTCGCTGCTGGCTCCGGCTATCGCCATGGTTGAGGAAACCGGCGGCATTATCTGGCTGCCGCCGCTGGTCGGTTTTTTAAGCGGCGGTTTTTTCTTATGGAGCGTTGATAAAATCCTGCCCCATGTCCACCCTGGATTTCCCGCCAAAGAGGCGGAAGGAGTTCATACAAACTGGCATCGCTCCACCCTGCTGGTTCTTGCCATCACTCTGCACAACATTCCTGAAGGGCTCGCAATCGGCGTCGCCTTCGGGGCGGTTGCCGCAGGATACCCGGCAGCAACGCTTGGTGGCGCAATAGCCCTGGCCATTGGTATAGGTATCCAAAATTTTCCCGAAGGGGCAGCAGTCTCGGTCCCCCTGCGCAGGGAAGGAATGTCTCGGCGGAAAAGCTTCTGGTACGGGCAGCTCTCCGGTGCTGTGGAACCGATATCAGGATTAATCGGAGCTGCTGCTGTGCTGCTTATGCGTCCGTTGCTTCCCTATGCCCTCTCTTTTGCCGCCGGTGCCATGATCTATGTAGTCGCCGAAGAGCTGATCCCTGAATCCCAGGCGGAAAAGCACTCCGATGTTGCCACCATCGGAGTTATGACCGGCTTTGCCATCATGATGACCCTGGATGTTGCCCTGGGGTGATAGCCAAAAAAAAAGATACAATATGTTCAGTGCGAGAGGCTGATCGGATTCCTATTTCCCTTCTTACCTGTCATAGACTATAATTCTTCATCAGAAAGTGAGGGTGAATTTCTGACGTTAAGCGCAGGCCGTGCCTTTATGTTCTCCAGTATAAACACAACGATAGGAGAATACAAATGTTATCGTCAGGAGTTGACACAGTAG
>JAJRQC010000019.1 GCA_024280455.1 Deltaproteobacteria bacterium
AATCTATTTGAAATTTATTTTTGGTAGTAACGGCTCACACTGGACGTCAGTTTGAGTCAGACTAGCTGGAAAGATGGAGGCTTTTCTGTATCTTTCAGTGTCAGGAATTAATCTATGAAAGTGTTTGACAAGGACACCTATGTCGATCCTTGTCCCTTGGGTCAGTGTAGTTCTCTTCATGCTGTCCTCCACGGCTCCTTGTATATGCTGTTCTTGTACCTTTTCGAAAGCATAGAGCATGCCGGAAGGAGAAAAAATGAAGTTTAACGTATTGATTTGTAGTATCTATCTGATCCGATTGTTTTTTTTGGGATGGCTGAGGCTGGAGTTTCCCGGCGAAGAACAGCTGAAACAAATGGCTTCCAGCGCAGTTCTGTTGCAGAAAAACAGAAAAAATGTGGTGCCGAACCGGCAAAAGTGTTGCTTCTGCCCGCTATAGTAGTCTCCCTATGCAGGCGGGAGCAACCGCGTGAAGATGGGTGCCTGTGACGACTTCGTTCAATTGATCGCTTTGTCCGGCAGAGGAACAGTGAGCGTTGCCGTCAGGTATGGATCAGTGGCATGCATATCAAGGAGCAGATCACCCTGAAATGAGTGCATCATGTCTCGACAGATAGCCATGGAAGGCCATGGGCCTGTTTCCGTCTGGATGTCTGTTTCAATATCCTGGCGCAGGGGACAGATGGTCATCATCAGTTTCGCAGGTGTGTTTGTGCTCGTTGTTGCCGTTAAGTGAATACTTGTTTTCCCCTCAGCTACCGCAATGGTATGAATGTATGATTCCGCTTCATGCAGCAGGGTAAGAATGACGATCTGTAAGAGGGCAAAGGGGGCAACCACCTCCGGTACATCTCTACCCAGCGTGGTGTGCAGCTTGATATTGTTCTGTTTGAATTTTCCCTGAAGCAGATGCTGTATGCGATCAAAGAGCTGGTGGATGGATATTTTCCGAGGCATCGCAGCATCCAGGCTGACCAGTTGATTGAAGTCGGCCGCAAGACTGGAAATTTTTTGTTCCTGGCTATGCAGTTTTTCAAGAAGCAGATGTTCTTCACCCTTCTCCTGATCATTGGCTGTGAGATCGACCAGAGCCTGGGAGTAATTTAAAGCGCCGTTGGCGAGGTTGATTATCTCATGGGCCAGAGAGGTGGAGAGATTTCCTGCAACGGCAAAGCGGTACAGGTCGGTCGGAATTGTGTCGATAACCGGACCGCTAGCTGCCTGCTGCCGGCGGATATGGCTGATATGCTCGCAGAGAAGCTGGAGTACACTGAGTTCAAGGGAGCTGAAGGATTCGGTTAATGGACTGTACACGGTAATAACCGTATCAACGGTTTGTGTTGGTCCCGTGATCGGGAAGGATACACTCTGGATCGGTTGGTTGTCTATGGTCAGTGAGCGTCGAATATTCTGCGGCACTTCCTCGTGCGACATCTGTGCAATCGCCCGGGTTCCATGCAGCATGGCTTTTTTTGCCGTATCACAGAGACCACCTTCCTGGTAACAGAATTCAATAAGATGATCAATAGTCTGCCTGCAGCCGCTGGGCGAACAGGAGACGCAGCCGTCACCGATGATATTTTCCGGAACCCGGCCATCTCCTGAAAATTGACCCACCCAGACCAGGAAATAGTTCGGATTGGTTTGCAGGGCAGCGCAAAGTGTCTCCCAGTTATCCCGGCTGTCGAACGATTCCGGTAAGGTCTGCAGGGTATTTTCCAGGCAGATTCGTAGATCTTCCATCCGTTTTTTGTAGGCGTTCCCCTTTGTAACCACCTCGGTCAGCGACTGTATGGACGCAGGCAGAGTGCTGGTTTTCCAGGAGCTTCTTCCATCTGCTCCGGTTGTGTGATCCGCCAGGCTGCAAAGCCGGACAATGGGAACGGCAATGAATCTATTGATCAGCAGGAGCATTGTGGTTGTGAGGAAAATTATCAGGGCCAGGGTACCGACAATGACCTTGTAGAGGCCAAGCAGAAGTGAACGGGTGTGACCGGCCAGTAAATTGTGGAATGCAAGCAGTCGATTATTTATTGAGCGCAGGGCTGCGGTAAGTTTTGCTGCCTGCTCAGCAGATGGTGCCGATGTCTTGCCCATGATTGTCCGCAATTGAACAACCAGACTCATTAAATCAACCTGTGAGACCAGGGACAGCTTAAATTCTTCCGGGATGAGAATATCATCAACGATGTCTTTGAGATCCTGGTCAAAGCTGAGAAGCTCCTGGCTGGTTTCAGGGATGTTTATTTTTGTGCCGGCAACCAGTGAATCGTTGATATGTTCTTTGATTGAGGTGAACTGAAAAATAATCCGGTTGGAGTGGGTTAACATTGCGTCGCAGTGACGATATAACAGATATTGCTTGATGCCGAGTGCTGTAATAGCTGCAAGCAGGACAATGACGATTCCGGTTAGTATCGGGAAGAGTGTTCTAAGTTCCATGTTCTGTAGAAATGATTTCATGCCACCCTCCGGTATCAGCTCTTACAGGACCTGCCATCGGCCCGGAGCCACCGTTTGTCTGAGCGGCTCCGGGCTGATTATTCTTGTTTTAGTTTTACTTCTCTCCCTTCCATTCATAGAGAATGGGCAGGCGGTATAGGATGAATCGATAGGTCAAAAAGTAGAGAGCATAGATGGTGATGGTGATCCACACCTCTTTCCAGTGCGGGATTTCCGGATACAGGTTCCAGTTGAAGGATATCATCGAGGTATTGAGCCGGTTCCAGATGATGCCCAGTACTGAGATAAGGGCAGCAAGACGAACCATTCCGGCCCAGCGGTTTTTGACTGCAACCGCAAACATGAACATGGGCAGAACGACACCAATGCCAAGCTCAAGCAGGTAGTACTGGCCCCAGCCGGTTAATAAGTACGCCCATTCCTGATCATGAGCAATGGCAACAATCTTAATGACCAGATAGGTAATCATGGCATAGGAACAGCCCTTACCCAGTCCTATGGTCAGGTTGTCCACACTGCCCAGGAACCGGTCATCGGCCCGCCATTTCATGGTCCATTTGCACAGGGCCGAGGAGACAATAACCATGGACAGACCGGCAAAGATGGATGAACAAAAGAAATGAATCCACTGGAATTCTGCAGAAAACCAGAGTGGATGCACCTTGCCGGGTGCGTAGGTGAACAGAGCTCCCAGAGCTCCCTGATGCAGAGTCGAGAGAATAATTCCGGCAATGGTCAGACCAAGCGTTATTGATTTGATCCAGCGTTTTCCCTTGAGCCAGCCCGACCATTCACCAAAGGCAGGAACCAGCTCGGCGATCTGAACCGAAAGATAGGTCGCGACATGCCAGGCGACCAGAAAGAGGACGGCCGCCGGTCCCAGGGAAACGAACATGGGGTAGGGGAGGCGCCAGGGCATACCCAGGTCGACTTCAAGGTAAAGGACGGCAAAGAAGTATCCGAGTAATCCGTTGAGCAGGGCCAGTCGCTCGATGGGGATAAAATCTTTGCGGCCGAACACTTCGACAGTGGTACCGAGTAGAAAGCCTGAGGCGGAGAGTGGGACCATGGCAAAGAGACCAAAGCCGAGAAACAACCCCCAGGGGTAATCATTTGAGGCATGGGTTACCGCACCCAGACCGAAGAGGTAGCGCTGAAGAATGATGGGGATGCCGACCGCAAAGATACAGAGCATCAGCCAGTTGACCCAGTTTCTGAAGAACTGTTTTTTATATTCCTGTGGTGTGAGACCAAGCCACAGCTTTTCCTTGATTGTCCACTTGCTGCCATCATGTTTTACGTGATCGGCAATGGGTATTGCCGGATTATTTGCAGAGAATTTTTTCATGACCTAGCCCTCCTGGTTCTCGTCGGTTTGTGATTCCTTGATACGGTCTTTCCTCGTTGCCAGCAGGTGAAAACCTGCAAACAGGGCCGGCCAGATTGTCAAGACCATGGGGACTATGGCGAGAAAACCTTTGACGTAGTTGAGGATCGGTTCTCTGGTTACACTTGTATCAAGGCCGACCTCGTCAAAGGGAACCGGAGAAATATACATCCAGGAGGTGCCGCCGGCTTCATGTTCTCCATAGACGTGGTCGATATATTTGCCGGGTTCCATACGGATACGCTGGTGGGCAACTTCGAGCATATCAATTCGTTTACCGAAAGTGAGTGCCTCCTGGGGACAGGCCTCAACACAGGCCGGTGGTTTGCCGTCCTTAAGCCGGGTGTCATAGCAGAAGATACATTTCATGATCCGCGGGCTGAAGGCGCTGGAGTATTTAAAGGTTGGGACATAGAATGGACAGGCGATCATGCAGGTTCGGCAGCCGACACAGACTTTTGAATTATAGATGACCGCGCCTTGCGGTGTTTTGGTATAGGCGTTGACAAAGCAGGATGTCAGACATGCGGGTTCGTTACAGTGGTTACACTGCATTTTCCTGAAGAGTGGGTGGTCAAGTTGGGGTACCTCGTACCTGTTTACCACCGTGTAATGGGCCTCGTCGGTGCGTCGTTTCTGGCCATGAAACATATAGTCAAAGACGGAAAAGTCGTCAAAGGGTTCCGCCGGTTCAGGTAGACCCTGTTCTTTATTGCAGGCGGCTTCGCAACTTCGGCAACCAACACATCTGGTCAGATCGACAACCACTCCCATGGCATCCGGATATCCTTCAAAGTCGTGGGCAGCCTGGGTTTCCTTATCTTTGAGCACAGATACGGCAACGGTCCCGGCAAGCCCGCCTTTGATAAATCTTCTTCGGCTTAACTGTTCAGTCATTGCTCACTCCCTTTTCATATTCTGGAAATATCGTAACTGTTCAGGTGCGGGGATGAATGCCCCTGCCCTGAAGAGTTAAAGAAAAAAAATTATTCATGCTTCTTTTCAGGTTCATGCTGTTCTGCGCCGGGTCTGTAGCCGGCAGGGGCAAACTTTCCGGTGTCAAATCGTTTCTCTCCGGCTTCGGTCATCTGGTGGCAGTCCTGACAGCCTGTGGGGCCGCCGACTTCCTGGTGACAACCCAGACAGTTAATATGATAGGCTCCTTTCAAGCCGGGTTTGTCGATATGAAAAATTTCCGGGTTTTCCAGTTTCTTTAAATTTTCCTGAATAAAGGGTTCTGCGGCATGGCAGTCGGTACAGGAAACCGTTTCTCCCTCTTCCCTGCCATAATGACATTTGACACAGGGAGGATCGGTCGGGTCGGTGCCGGTTGTGTGGTGATGACAATCCGAGCATTGTGCCACGTCCGTATGCATGGCATGATCAAAACTCACCGGTCCGTAGAGCTCCGCCAGGGTATCGATCTCGACACTCTCCGGGGCATCTTCGGCACTCATTGCCTGCCCTGTTGCCGGTGCCAGGAGTGCCAGTCCCAGTCCCAGAGCCCATGCTGCCTGCTTCATTTTTTTCCCAGGTTGCATGCTTGTTCCTCCTTTGTATATGTTGATCATCGTCTTGGATTTTTCTTTGAAATGTGCTGCCTCTCCTGTTGGTTCTTTACGCCCTCCTCTATTTTCTTTTTGTTCATATAGCAGTGTAAAACTATGTCGACCTCCTCGGCGTCCACGGTTTCGTTGACAAGTAGAGCTTCGGCAAGTGTATGCAGGAAGGTGGTGTATTCGTGCAGCAGCTGCCTGGTTTCCTCGTAGCATTCAGTTATGACCATCTTGACCTCCGAATCAATGATTTGAGCTGTCTTTTCACTGTGGACTTTTGCTATGCTCTGACCACCTAGAAAGCCCTCCTGCTCCTGGAGGTAGGCAACCGGGCCGATGGTATCACTCATGCCCCATTCGCAGATCAGGCGGGTGGCGATATCCGTTGCCTGGAGGATGTCATTGCTTGCCCCCGTGGTCAGGCGGCCGAAGATGAGTTCTTCGGCAATGCGGCCGCCCATGAGAATTTTAATCCGGTTGAGAATGTATTCTTTTGAGTAGGTCAGCCGGTCATCAATCGGGACCTGCTGGGTCAAGCCGAGGGCTCTTCCCCTGGGAATAATGGTTATTTTATGGATGGGATCCGTTTCCGGCAGCAGCTTGGCAACGATGGCATGTCCGGCTTCATGATAGGCGGTGATCCTGCGGTGTTCCTCACTGATCACGGCATTTTTGCGTTCAAGCCCCATGGTGATTTTATCTTTGGCATTTTCAAAATCCTCCATGTCGACGCTGTTCTTCCCTTCTCTGGCAGCCATCAATGCAGCTTCATTGACCAGATTGGCAATGTCGGCTCCGGAAAAACCGGGAATGGAGCGGGCTATTTCCGGAAGATTGATATTCTTTCCGGCTGCTATTTTTTTCACATGTACTTCAAGAATTTTTTTCCGGCCTTTGATATCCGGGTTTGAGATTGTGACCTGACGGTCAAATCGACCAGGCCTGAGCAGGGCCGGGTCAAGGATGTCGGGTCTGTTGGTGGCCGCGACAATAATGATGGTTTCGTCGGAGGAAAAACCATCCATTTCCACCAGCAGTGCATTCAAGGTCTGTTCTCGTTCATCCCCTCCGCCGCTGGCTGTGCCGCCGCTGCGTCTGCCGCCGATGGCATCGATTTCATCGATAAAAATGATGCATGGGGTGCGTTTTTTTGCTTCAGTGAAGAGTTCACGTACCCTTGAAGCACCAACGCCGACAAACATTTCGACAAAGTCGGATCCGCCCATGGAAAAAAACGGGACCGAGGCCTCTCCGGCAATGGCTTTGGCAAGCAGGGTTTTGCCGGTTCCCGGAGGGCCTTGCAGGAGAACACCTTTGGGGATTTGTCCGCCAAGGCGGCTGAATTTTTCCGGGTATTTGAGGAAATCGACAACTTCCTTGAGCTCGGCCCGTGCTTCGGCAATACCGGCTACGTCCTTAAAGGTGACCGGAGAGTTGGTGACAGGTATAAAACGGGTTGTTTTATCTTTACCGAATCCACCGCCGGCCTTGTTGCGGGTAAAGATGAACCAGGCGCCAAGAATCAGAATCATGGGGATCATTGACTTGAGACTGCCGGCCAACGTCCCGGAAGCAGGCGCTTCTGCAGATATTTCAACCTGATGTTTGCCCAGCAGCGGCATGAGAGAGGAGACATCCGGACTATAGCTGCTGAAGCGACGTCCCAGAACATCCTCTCCGGTAATCGCACCACCTTTAAGATGAACTTTGCTGATCTTGTCTTCTTGAAGCTCTGTGAGAAACTGGGTGTATGGCTGCTCAGGAGGTGTTGTCTCTCTGACGGTTATGTTGTAGGCGATGATGGCGATCCCTGTGAGCAACAACATCCACAGGCCGGTTTGTATATTATTTTTCATCGGCACCTCTCTGCTTACTGCTGTTCACCGACCAGCTCTCGATAGGGCATGGTCTTGCCGGCCATACAACCTTTGAGCAGTGCGGTGAAGACCGCCTGCCGGTCCGGGAGCATGGTCGAGTTGTTCCGAAAACAAAATTCGTCAAGATAGTGCTGCAAATGCTTGATGGCAACCCCGCCCCGGTGCACTTTGTTGAGCCATATTTCAAAACTGGAGATTATTTCAGTTATTCTGGCCGGGTTTTGTGTCGGTGAGTCAATGACATAAACAGATCCGAATTTATCGGCATCGGCATAGGGCTTCAATCCCGGTGCAACTATTGAACTTCCCGGCTGGATACTGCTGTTAAAAAAGCCCGTAACCCCGGCTGCGGAGAGTCGGTCAATGCCCAACATCCGGATTCGTCCGGTGATTCCCGAGGGCCGCAGCATCTCCGCCGCCGCAATAACCCGGGCTTTCTCCGGTTTTTCCCAGGCCGGAGACACTTCTGCGCTGCCGACTTCGACCAGCCCCTTACAGGGGATGGAGTCGGCGGCGGCCATGACCATGCGCAGTTTCTGCATCCAGGTCCAGGCTGTCTGATAACTGGAAAGATGCAGCAGCCGTTGGAGATCTTTTGCACTCGTACCACCTGTGCTTATGCTGAGCCACCAGATGGCCAGCAGCCAGCTGTACAGTTTTTTTTTGGTTCCATGCATTACCGTGTTGGTGGTCAGCGAGG
>JAJRQC010000020.1 GCA_024280455.1 Deltaproteobacteria bacterium
ACACCATAGCTGATAACGGTATCAGTGCTTGAGGCCAGACTCTGGCTGACTGTAAATACGCCGTTGGTTGCCGGTTCGCCTGCCTGCGTGGTTGCTGATACGGAAACCGTGGCCGTGTCGTTGTCGGTTATCGTAACCGTATCAGAGAGTGGGGCACCCAGGGTTACGTCAGCATTATCCGTACTGGTCAGGGTCACGATGACTGTCTCGTTACCCTCGACTACAGCATCATCCACTACACCTGTGACATCAATCAAAGCAGACAAAGAGCCTGCGGCAATAAATACGGTTCCGCCCAATGCGCTATAGTCGGTACCACCCGCAGTAGTGCCTGTGACACTGTAGGATATAGTAGTATCGGAGGCAGAAGTTGCATCTAAACTCACTGTGAACTGACCGGGATCACTCCCGGTCTCAGCTGCACCGGGATCGTTGGCAACGATGGAAGTTGTTGCGCAGTAAGCAGCCGAGGCCATACCGACAACAAAAAAAACGCCAAACAAAAGCTGAAATAAAATGCGGGACATTGCCTTTGTATTCCTCATGATACTCCCCCAGGAAAATTTTCCTGACCGTTCAACGACAGTTATATGATGATGTCTTATTGTATCCATATGCTTAAAACCGCTTCTTATAGCCAATTTTAATCATCGACCTTCCGCCTTGCGCTTCAGTCAGCCCATACGATGCATAACTGTAGAGCCGACTTGAACCAAGCCCGAGTGAACTGCCACTGGAGATTGGCAACTGAACAACCAACCGACGTGTCGTATTGTCGGGATCAAGTACGCAAACATCCGGGATATCATTCCCGTCGATGTCGCCATCGCCATTGGAATCACAGTTGGCCAGATCGTTTTCAGGTTGCTGGGCATCTGCTGATATCAGCAAGCCATCATTATTTGATGCAGCTGTAATGAGGGGAGCGAGCAACTCTTCCGGAGTTGATTCGTTTGCAAGTTTCTGTATGCCTTCCAGAGCTGCTGATTCAGCGAGATAAAAACTCCGCTCGAAAACCGCATCACTCCGGATAACAGCTTTTTCGGTAACCGTTGTTCTGGTCGAGGTTATTCCAATAAAAGTCAGCAGCATGAGGATGAGCAATACGGTTATAATTGCCGTTCCCTGCTCATTCCCAAGCAGAGCGTTTTCTCGGGCATCTCCATGAGTAATTATCATCATATTCCTTCCCTCTAAAACGAATTTAGAACACGGGTGAAATCCAGTTGGGCAACTTCCCTCGCATTCCAGCGAACACTGACATGCACCCGCTTGGAATTATCAAGATTCCCTAATCCACCGGTACCGTTATTTTCCACGTCCCACTCTACAACATACGGCCCCTGCGCAACCGTGTAACCATCACCAGCAACTGCAGGGTCACCTTGAGGCTGTAGATTTGCATCGGTATAGCCAAGAGCAAGAAGAGCCTCAACCTGATCCATAGCCCAGGTGTAGCCCTCAGTCTGCTTTTTTGAATTGGAGTTATGGGTCACATTTCTGGTCTGCAATCCGACAATAGCAAAAATACCAATGCCGAGGATGACCATGGCTATCATGACTTCGATGAGGCTAAACCCTGACTGACCATGACTTTTTTTATTTTTTTCCATTTTCCAGCCCCAAAAAAAACCTGTTCTTAGTAGAAAAACTATTCATAGTAGGTTGCTAATTACGCACCCGGATTCGAAACTGCTGGGTCCAGGTTCGGGTGCCGGCAGAGACACGATTCGGGTTCTGTACCTGGCCGGTAATAATCACTTCAACGGTTCGAATCGTATCAAGCACAGTCTCTGAAGTCATGGTCGCCGGTGCAATCAAAGTATTGCTGGAATCATAATATTGAAACTGCAAATCAATGATATTGTTTGCTACCGGCTGGCCGCCACCACCTGTATTTCGTACAAGAGTACCAAGGGTATTGTCTCCGGCCGCTAATATATTTCCACCCGCATCAATCCTGTAATATCTAATATTTTCATTTGTATCGTCTACATCACCATCCGGTTCGTAAAACTCGTCGCCATCACCGTTGTCAATGTCGCGGGTAAAATGAATAGAGTTTGCATCGGTGTTAAAACGATCATCGGTATCTATTTGAAAACCAACACGAATTTTATCTTCAGGGTTACAACCGGCTGAACGAATTTCATCAACCATCAAATTTTTTGCCGATCTGATATCCTGCGCCAGTTCAACCGACATCTCCTGGCCGGTATGATAGCGCCCGGTACTGGTAAACATTGCAACCACACCGGTTAAAACGATCCCCAGGATCGCCATTGCGACCATAACTTCGATCAAACTAAAACCGGCTTCCAGGTTGTTATTATCTCTTAAAGCCATGTTATATTAATCCTTCCGGTGATATTTACGGCGATATCAGCACTCCCTGCACTGGGATGATTAACCCGTAATGATTGCTGCGAGGCAGTGCCACGAGGTGAAAAAACAGGATTTCCGGTTATATTGGATAAAGAAATCTGGGGATAGTCACTGAAATCACGGGTTCGCCATGTCGTCCAGGCATTGGAATTCATGGTGCGATTACCATCTTCAATTGTGTAGCCGTTTGCAGTAAATACCACCCGACATTGGCGACGAGTCTCGACCGCCCGCATCTTGGCCCGATTCAAATCACCCCGAACCTGAGAAACCGCACCGCGAAAAACATAGCCCGGCTTCCAACTGAGATATCCGGCAACCGCAATACTGGTGATAATACCCACAATAGCAACAACGACCATGACCTCAACCAATGTGAAGCCCGATTGTTTATGCATTATTTTCTTCATGCCATCCATAAGTTTGATTCCTCCTGCAACAACAATTAGCAATAATTAGACCAATTATACGTGCATTTGATTATGATCAAATAATCAGCAAGATACAACAAATGACAATCCAGCCCCTCCAATACCCGGCGGAAATTCTATAAACTCTTTTCCCAACCCACCCCGTCATTGTAAAAAAACCTTACAGGCCGGCCTGTGTCTTTACATCCATCCTTATTCACTTTTCTTCCCAACGCTGGAGGCAATTTTCGAGGCTGGGGAAGAGCTGTTTCACGGTTTATAATATACAGGACAAATGGAACCGGGGATCGGTGTAGAAGAACATATCCGGGGGTATAAAAATCAGCCTTGCGGGGCTATTTTCATTGTTTTCATTGTTCGAAGTCTACACCATCTGTTGTGGCTGTGACCTGTAAATCCCGGAGTCTACGCTTCGCTCCGCTTACCCGGAGTCTGCGCTTACCTGGTCCAGCCATGCTGGTTTATCCGAAAATCGCCCACGAAGTACGCTGATTCAGGCTATTTTCATCCTTGGTTGTGGCTGTGACGTTAAAAATCTGGTCCAGCCATGCTGGTTTATCTGGAGCAGATCGCTTGTGAAATATGGGGGTCAGTTGCACTGCGGGCAGAGGATATTCATCTGCCGGTCAAAAAAAAGCTTACGGGTGCCTGTACCGCATTTCCGGCATGGTAACGGTTCAACAGATTTCAACACCGGATTGTAGGTCAGAGTGATGGTCTTTTTATTCCTGCCCGCTGAGACATGGAAGAAAATCTTCACCACCGGGCTTTTTAAAAGCATGGCACCACTGAGTTTCAGCCGGATCCTGATGCTGTACTTTTTAAACAGATCATCGGTTTTTGCTGCAAGCTCCGCCGGAATCAACGCTATTTTTTCCTGCCGGTCGGCAACAAGACGTTCGGACAGGCCCGAACGTTGCAAATTTTTTTCCATTTCCAGGCCAAGGGCCGTATAATATTCATTCAAATTTTCAACATCCCGCCGATACCTCCGATTCATGCTTGCTTCGAAATCCTGCAACTCGGTGGCCAATACACGCCGGGCACTTTTTTGCACCAGCTGCTCGATCCTCTCGATTTCCTTGTCGGCAAGAGCAACCGGTACCGCTTCGTCGGTATACTCCATAGCGACCCCGGCAAGACCGTCAGCCATGGCGGAGACATCCACCATGGTATTCCGGTTATAGATAAATGTAAGTAACCCTTCCTTCTGCTCATCACTCTGGGCAAGATAGGTACAGTACGACAAAAAATATTCGCTCAATGTAGCCGCTGTTTTCCCCACCTTACCCACGGCATTACTGAGATAGAGGCTTTCCCGAACCAGCCTGTCAAAACCAGCTGTTTTCAGGTACTCGAACTGGAGCGCACAACCGGTAACCGGCACCCGCCCCCGGGCAGCCGCCACCATTTTGTCGAGCAGCGTGGAACCATAATGAATCTTCAAGTCTCCCTCGCCCTCGTCGTCGAACTGGAGTCTGAGATACTCCGGCACGGAAAGTTCATCGGCCAGGTTCCCGGGCAGCACAGCGTCCAAAACCCGCCCCCGATCGTCAACAACACCGCCATAGGCCTTGATCAGGTTTTCCGTAAAAAACCTCAGATTGATATCGGTATCATAACTCATAATCAGTCCCAAACAGTTTCTCATCCAGCTCTCTGGTCGTTCCGTACTGTGTCCTGGAACGTTTCATCCTGGCTCCCAATCGGACAAATTCTTTCCTGCGTGCCTCCTCGGAATCCTCATTCACCCAGATTTCATACACCATCTCCTCAAAATCCTTTTCTCCCCGCATGCGCCCGAGAATCATGTCAATCTCTCCGATCACCATCTCAAACATATTGATCTTCTTGTCCAGGATTTCAATGATATATTCTTCCAGGCTTCCCTTGCCGCAGAAGTTATAGATCATCACCTCATTTTCCTGTCCCAGCCGATGGATTCTCCCGATCCGCTGTTCTATCTTCATGGGGTTCCAGGGCAGATCGTAGTTGATCATCTGATGACAGAACTGCAGATTTCTTCCCTCGCCCCCGATTTCAGTGGTAATCAGAATATCCTTTTCCGTCCGGAACAATTCAATGGCCTCATCCTTTTCCCGGTTCGTCATGGAACCATGAAAGGTCGCAAAAGAAATATTGTGCCAGGAGAGATAATCCGATATTTCCTCGAGTGATCCTATGAATTTAACAAAAACAATCTTCTTCCCCCGGGTATTGCCTATCAGCTTGACCAATGCTTTATTTTTACCGGTTTCTCCGGTTATGGAACGACACAGGGTACGAATCGCCTCAATTTGATCATAACAGTCCATAAACCGTTTATCATCCCGCTGCAGGAGACGGCGCAGGGTCAGAGAAAGGGCCCGGGGTGAGGATCCGGCCTCAGCCAGAAGAGTTTTCAGGAGCATCCGATTTTTTCTATCCCCCTGTCGGTTGAGACGGCTGACCAGATTGGTCACCATCTCATAGAGCCTGAGTTCTTCTCCGACCGGATTAATCCGTACGGTCTGGGCAAATCTTGGCGGGATATTTAAAGCGGCCAGAGCCCTGGTGTTGCGGATCATGACCTGATCAAGCAGAGCGCGCAGACGGGTTCGATTCCTTGGGCTGACCGCATCGCCCTGGGTCATGAATTCCTTCTTGAAATCCGACCCGGTTTTCAGCAGTCCCGGCTTGAGCAGTGTAATCAGATTGTAGAGCTCCATGAGATTGTTTTCCACCGGCGTGGCGGTGAGAAACAGGAGAAAACGTTTTTTCAAGGAATTGACCAGTTTCCAGTTCAGAGTGGTCTTATTTTTCAGATGATGTGCCTCGTCAACGATAACCATGTCATACTCACGGGCCGTTACCGAGCTGAAGTTCTTTTTTGACTTGGCCTGATTGATCGAGGCCAGGACAAATGGCCGCTGCCAGAAACGGTCGTTAATCCTGACGCCCGGGTCATCGGTGCTGGTAAAGTCAAGGCCGAATTTAGACTGCAACTCTTCCTTCCATTGGCTCACAAGCGGCGTGGGGGTCAAGATAAGCGCATTCTTTACCATCCCGCGAACGATATATTCCTTGAGCACCATACCCGCCTCTATGGTTTTCCCAAGCCCGACCTCGTCGGCCAGCATGGCCCGGCCCCGAAAGGTCTTCAACACCTTACGGACGGTTTCCTCCTGATACCAGAACGATTGAATATCCTGAAGGAGAGGCAGACAGATGAGATTATCAAATGAATTTCGAAAACTGATCAGATGGGCATCAATGGTGACCTGGAGTACTTCTGATTTGACGGTTTTGCCGTTACCAAGGGCTCGGGAAAAAGACTCCCTGTCCAGCTTGATGGTAACCGGGATATCCGGTTGTTTTTTTACTTTTTCCGGATATATCGATTCCGACGGCTGCTTGTCATCCAGGCCGGGAGAAATCTTCTGCTTTTTCTGTTTTCTCACCGTATCAATGGAAAAATCGGAAGGCCCTGGAGATGTTTTCCAGGGTTGCCCAGCCTGCTTTTTTTTCAGTCGTGTTTCGTGCTCCTGCTCTATATTTTTTTTTCGCTTTACGATTCTGAGCTGTTGCCGACAATAGCTTTCAACAGCGGCAATATCATTAAGATGTTTGCGCTTGTCTCCGTGACGAAGAGAAGTTTTGACAACCTGCCGATATGCGCCAATAACCTCAAGGGCTGAAACATATTTTCCCTCATCCATGAGCGTGTTGATGTATAGGCCATATTCTTCAATCCGCAGATGCCCGGTTCGAAGCAGTTCTCTGCTACCATGAAGAATAACATCCGATCTCTTCATCTCAGTTCCCAGTTCCACCAGGGCACGAAGCATTTCCTCATTTTCAGGGGGCTTAGCCTTTAAGGCCTTTAAAAAACAGGAAAGAGCTCCGGGTAACTTTCCGTCGTCCCAGAGCTTCACCCCCTTATCAAAAAAGAAATAACTTCGTTTGAAGCGGGAAAAATCATCCGCAGCTTTTCTTTTTTGCTGTTTCTTCTGTTTTCCGGATGATTTTTTGCGTTTTTGTTTTGTTTTTTTCGCCATCAGATCAGCGTGCTCTCCAAGGTAAATGCGTACCCAAGGGGGTGCATCACAGTTCATATTCCTTAATCTTAGCAAGTAACGAAGGGTAACTGACCTCAAGTAAATCAGCCGCTTTACTTTTATTTCCTCCGGTGGCTTCAAGGGCGCGGCTGATCAGACTTTTTTCCATAATTTTCCGGCCCTTTTTGATGGAAAACCCTTCAAAAAAATCATCAAGCCGCCTTGATTGATGCTTAGTTCCGAATTCCGGCGGCAGATTCTCGGGCAGGAGTATTTTTTTCTCTGCCAGAATCACGGCCCGTTCAATCACGTTTTCAAGCTCCCGGACATTCCCCGGCCAGGCGTGTTGTATCAAAAGGTTCATGGCCGCCGGTGACACTCCCTGAATCTCGATATTGAGCTGTTCTGCAAACTTTTTGATAAAATAATGGCTTAAATGACCAATATCCCCAACCCGTTCCCGCAGCGGCGGAATATGTATATTGACAACATTGAGGCGATAAAAAAGGTCTTCCCGAAAACGTCCCACCTGTACCTCTTGTGCTAAATCTCTGGCGGTTGCCGCAACTACACGAACATTAATTTTTCGGGACCTGGCTGCGCCCACCGGCCGAATCTCCTGTTCCTGCAGTACCCTGAGCAGCTTCACCTGCATGGACAGGGGCAATTCGCCAACCTCATCAAGAAAAATCGTTCCCTTGTCTGCTTCGGCAAACAGCCCTGTTTTATCCTTCTCCGCTCCGGTAAAAGCGCCTTTTGTGTAGCCGAAGAACTCACTTTCCAATAAATTTTCAGGAATTCCCCCACAGTTGACGGCAATAAAGGAATTATTCACCCTTGGGCTTGCATCATGCACCCCGCGAGCGACCAACTCCTTGCCGGTCCCCGATTCCCCGGTTATCAGTACGGTGGTCGGATGAACCGCCACTTTCTTTGCCAGGTTAAAAACCCCCTGCATTTCCTTGCTCTTGCCCACCATCCGACCAAAATTGAATTCCTTCTCTATCCCTGCCAGCTGCCGGCGAAGATCGGCATTTTCCCGTTGCAACCGTTCACGTTCCTGAGCCTTTTTCAAAACCAGCAGAATTTCATCGGCCTTAAAGGGCTTGGAGATGTAGTCATAGGCCCCGAGCTGCATGGCCTCTATGGCATCATCAACCGAACCGTAGGCGGACATCATGATAATGGTTGCCTCGTGCTCAAGCTGTGCGACCCGGCGCAAAAACTCCATTCCATCCATGACCGGCATCTTGATATCACAGAGCACGAAATCAAACTTTTTTTGTCGCAAGAGAGCCAGGCCCTCTTTGGCATTGGCCGCTAATTCGAGCTCGTACCCGTGCCTGGAGAGTATGGCGGTCAGCATGTGCCGCATATTCTCTTCATCATCAATTACCAGCAACTGTCGTACAGAATCATTCATCGTTCAACGTATCCTTGATGATTTCGTAAAAAATTTTCGGTTCCGTAATTCCAGCAGGCAGCACCACCTCCGTCATTCCCGCGGTCTGTTGGGCGGGAATCCATAACTAGTTGCTATTACTGGATTCCCGCCTTCGCGGGAATGACGGTCGAAAAGACTTTTTACGGGATCACCATCCTTGACAGAATTAAGAATCACACTTACAATAATAACACATTCAACACTTAAGGGGAAGCACATGAACATAACACTCTCAGCCGACCAAAAGCTAATCGAACAGGCCCGTCGATATGCAGAAAAACAAAATACAAGCCTGAATAATCTCATTAGAACCTATTTACAGACAATCGGATCTGAAAACAATCGTGGCGCTCGAGCCGACGAATTTTCCAGGCTGGCCAAACAGTTTCCCGGGCGATCACCTGAGGGGTTCAGGTTTGATAGAGATGACATTTATGATCGACTTGAAAAAGAACAATGAACTGTTTTCTGGATACAAATGTCATAATCTACGCGAATGACTCCCGCAACCAAGACAAACAAGATCAGGCAATCCAGTTAGTCACCCGACTCATGCAAGACAATACTGGAGTTATTGCAACCCAGGTCATGCAGGAATATGCACATGTAGCGTTAAACAAACTTGCTCAGCGCCAGGATGTGGTTATTCGCCAACTCTTCATTCTGGAATCTTTCCTCGTTATTGGCCAATCTCCGGAGCTTACACGACGAGCGATAGAAATACGGTCGGCTTATCGTATCAGCTTTTGGGATGCATGCATCATCTCTGCAGCAGAAAAGGCTCAGTGTGAAACCATTTACTCCGAAGACCTGAATGCCGGACAATTTTATTCCGGAATTATTGTGGTTAATCCCTTTGCAACCTGACCGGACATTTTCTGGTTCAGCAGCGGCAACTCGATAAACACGGTCGTCCCTTGCCCCTGTCGGCTCTCCACCCGCATTGTGCCTCCGCAACCCTCTACAATCGAATATGCAACCGACAATCCGAGTCCGGTTCCCTTGCCGGGTTCTTTTGTTGTAAAAAAAGGATCAAAAATATTGGCCAGATCTTCCGGGGCTATTCCGGCACCCGTATCTTTAATCGACAATAGAAAATATCCCTCCGTGCCCGACGGTTCTCTCTTCAGCCCGGTTTTAATCTCAATTTGGTTCTCATCTCCCAGGCTTGATTCCATAGCATCGGCAGCATTCAACAGACAGTTCAAAAAAACCTGCTTTAACTGGTCGGAATCGCCTTGAACGACATCATCTGCAGCACAAAACTCCGTCCGGATATCCACCCCATCCATAAAGGGCTGGCAGGTGACCATCTCAACAAGTTCTTCCAAAAGAACATGGATAGAAACCTCGTGCTGGTGCCCACTGTTGATCCTTGAAAAATCCAGCAGCTGACGTACCAGCTTGTTAATTCGCTGTAATTCACTTTCAGAACGACGGGCAAAGTCATTCCGTTCCTCGCTGGTAAGGTCTTCCTGCTGCAACAGGCCAAGATACCCTTGAACCACACCGATTGGATTGCCTATCTCATGGGCCAGACCGGCAGCCAGACGACCGACAGAGGCTAATTTTTCCGCGCGAACCATCTCTTCACGGGTAGCTATCAACTCATTATTTGCCGCCTCAAGAGAAACGACACTCTGCTGTAATTTTTTTCTATCTTCTTCAATACGCTGCAGCATTCGATTTAAAGCAGTGGAGAGCTGACCGAGCTCACTGTCCTGCTCAAGAGCCAGAAAAGGAACCTTTCCCTCCTCCTCATAGGCATCAGTCAGACGAACAAGTTCTTCAATGGGCCGCACGGTAAACCGAAAAAATCGAAATAACCCTATAACGGTAAGAATAATAAGATTCACCAGCAAATACACAAAAATCATCCGTTGATTCTGACGCATGGAGGCATAGACGGGATCAAGGGAATACAACAGAGCAATGGCACCGCTTCTGCCTTTTCCCCAGGAAGCGGTTGAGCAAGAATGAGATATTTTTTTGCCGGCACAAGAACATTTAAGGAAAAACCTTGCAGAGATCGAGATATTTCTTTTGACGCAATGACCTTATTAACCGCCTGTCGCAGTTCACTGTCATAATCAGCTGTCTGACCGAAATATTGCACATTTCCACCGGCTACCAGCACTCCGCCACCAAGGGCTCCTGTTTTCTGTAGAAAAATATGCCCCTGCTCTCGACTATTTGACTCTTCAGGTGCATCAGGCAGCCCCCCCTCTTCCTGAAGAACCAACGAAACTACGGTTTCAGCATGATCGGCAAAGTTCCGCACCAGATCGCGCTGCCAGAAAATGTCCATGACAAAAACGGTCAACAGCATAGCCAGGAAAAGAATCAAAACCAGCGTCTTGATAATATTATATGTTAGCCCACTTCCCTGTCGTAAAATATCGTGTTCCCCCAAACAAGATGTACTCGTAAAAAGTCTTCGAATCCGTCACCCCTGCGAAGCATAGCCGTCAAGCTAACGAAAAATATCGGTAATATCGGTAATATCGCAGAATAACCGCACTGGTCGAGTAGACCGATTCCATCATTGTTCAACAAGTTCTTGAGAGCCGATTTTATTGACGCCCCGCCGCACGCGGCTAC
>JAJRQC010000021.1 GCA_024280455.1 Deltaproteobacteria bacterium
AGACGCAAAAAAAACTTGCCTTTACCCGGGAATGTAACTGTTCGGGAGTGCCTCATATTTACTTATTTAGGTCTTTGAAGCATACTTGTGCTATTCGAGGAGGCCGAAATGAGTGAAGATGAGGTGCTCCTGAATAGTTACAATTCTTTGGTTAAATCGTTCAACTTCCGCAAGGCTTCTTCCCGGCATCCGCGAAGGCGAAGCCCCATCCTTGAAATCCGCCTCACCCCGGCAGCAGCAAAAGGACGGTCGAGGCACCAAGACTGGAGAAGAACAGCCACAGGGTCACCCGGTCGACAAGCTGTTCATCAACAGCCCGGCCGTAAATCCGGTCGGCCAGATATTGTATATAGCCACCGGCAGGCACCCTGTGGCCCAGATTTTTCTTCAACGCCCACTGGAAATCGGTGATCAGGCAGTGTCCGTACCAGCCTTTTTTGCGCAGAACCGGACCAAAGCCATACCAGTATACAAGGGTGGAGAGCAGCAGAAGCAGATGGGCCGGTCTGGTTGCGGCGGATATCCAGCCGGTCAGGCTGAACCCGACAACGGCGAGATGAATCAGATGTAAAAAAAAGTTGAGGATTTCGCCGCCAAGCCGCCGGAGACTCATCCCCCTTTGTCCTCCCCGGCAGAGGGTGTTGATTCAGAATCCGCCTCAAGAGCTGCGGAACTGTTCATGATCTCGACCCCGTGACGGATGACCCGCTCAAAAGCAGCCACATACTGATCAAGTAGTTCCTTTTCCGCATTGGGAAACGAGGGCAGTTTGACCAGATGCTGATTGCCCACCATGGTGGAGTGCAGCGTATCCGGGGCGTACTCCGGAACCGGAACATTCCCGGGCAGCCGAAGAATGGATTGAAAATGGCCTTCAGTAAAAAACGGCTGCTGATGCACCAGCGGATACCTGGGCATGGACACCTGGCACCCTTCCATCTGCAGGGCCTTAAGGAGCACCGGCAGCGACAGAGGAATACGGTCAGGGTTGAAACGGATAATATACTCAAAATAGACCCGTTTGATATGTGACGGGGCCATGAACGTATGAAACCCAAGCTCCTCCAGCTTTTCCGAGAGGTAGATCAGGTTGTTATTACGCCTGCGGTTATGTTCGGGCAGGTGCTTGAGTTGAATCCGGGCCAGAGCAGCAGACATGGGCGCGATCCGGGTCTTAATCCCGAAACTTGTGGCCGCAAACCTGCGGGCCGGGGTCTCCAGTTCGATAATCCGGGTAATATCACCGAGCAGGACGGCCCGTTCATAATACTCGTAGTCTCGACAGAGAAATATGCCGCCCTCGCCTGCCGGGGCCAGCTTGTCGCCCTGGAGGCTGAAGACTCCGATATCTCCCAGGGTCCCGCAGGGACGGTCCCGCCACATTGCGCCGTGGGTGTGGGAGGCGTCCTCGATGATTTTCAGATTATTTTTTTTTGCCACCTCGTAGATCTCCGTCATCCTGGACGGCAGGCCCCAGAGATGCACCACAACGATGGCCCGGGTACGTTCGGTGATCTTTTTCTCCATATCGGCCGGGTCCAGGCCGAGCCGGTCGGCCTCGCTCTCGCAGAAAACCGGAACCGCACCGACCCAGAGCATGGGCAGCGCCGAGGCCCAGAATGTGGCCGAGGGCACCAGGATTTCATCGCCCGGCTCCAGGTCGAGGGCAAAAAACGCCGCCAGCAGGGCAGCGGTGCCGTTGTTATGGGCCAGGGCGTAATCCATGCCGGTAAACCGGGCATAATCCTCTTCCAGTTCACGGATAACCGGATGAATGGACAAGCGGCCGTCCCTCAGAATCTCTAGCACGGCCTGTTCATCTTCGCGGGTCAGCAACGGCCAGCGGTTCGCCTCCTCCTGGTCCAGGGTAACAGCGGGAGTCCCGCCCAGGATAGCCGGCAATGGTTCACGATTTTCCCCCATGACATACCTCCTCTTCAGAGCTGTTCCAGAACCCGGTCAAAACGGGTTCGCACCTGTTCACTGTACACTTCTAATTCTTTTTCCGCCGCTTCCGTATCGCCACCGGCCAGGGTCAGGCAGAGCGCGCGCAGATGCTCTCTGTTCTCACCCCGTCTGCCCAAACCCTCCCGGGGCACCCACTGGGCGATGTTGGTCCGCCTGCGCAGATAGTCGCCCAGAGTATGGCAGTGCTCATGCTGCATACACCAATCAAGCGTGGGAACCGGCTCGGCCAGACCGGGAAAATTCGTGGTCGGAGGATGCTGCTCAGGCTCATCTGATTCCGTGACCTGGCCGGGTGGATCATGCGGCGGGCCAACAAGTGCGGCCATTCTGTCGGCAACAACTTCAGCGGCCCTGCCGCAGCCGGTGATCTTTCCTCCATACACGGAAATCCAGGGACGATCCGGATCCGTACTAACCCTGAACCCACGTGAAAGGTCAAGCGGATATCTCTCTTGTTGATACTCCTTTTTCACGGCAAGGGGCCGGATCCCGCAGCGTAATGAGACAATATCGTCCCTACCGGGTACACTCTTCATGTGGTGCCGATACTGTTCAAGCAAAAAGTGAATATCACCCACCGACACTGTAAACCCCGGTTCTATCTCCTGTACCGTCTCCTCTGTCGGCCCCCAAAGGGCAACAGGCCCCCAGGGAATGCTGAGAATAACGTCGTTTACCTCCTGCTGGACAAAAATCAGGGGCGTTTCCTGGTCGGCGGGCCGTTGAAAACCGATAAACACCCCCTTGCTGAAAACATGCCGGTACGATGACTCAATGTTCATGGATTTGTTAATCCGATCGGTCCAGACCCCGCCGCAGTTGATCACGGCCCGGGAACGGATCTCGAGTTCCCGGCCGCTGATCCCATCCCGTGCCTCAAGATGCCACAACCGTTCTTTTTTCTGATACTCGCCGCCCGTAAACGCGCAGTAATTGAGGGCCGCCTGCTGCGGTGCCCATTTCCGGGTCAACCAGTGGAGCACAAAACGACTGTCGGAGCAGCGCAGCATTCCCTCTTCAAAGAGCAGGCTGGAGCATTGGTGCAGCAGCTGTTCCTGTTCCGGAAAATGGGGTTCAAGGGCCGGTCTTTTCCGGTTGCAGCCGCCCAGGAGCCAGTAGAGATACATTGCCGACAGGATGGGGCCCCTGCTGAGCAGTCCGTTTGGCGCCGGCAGGAACCTGAAACGACGGGGTGCAATCCACTCGGTCATATTGCGTATCATCTGGTCCCGTGAACGGGAAAAACTGATAACCGAGGGAATATCCAGATTTTTCAGATAGAGCAGACCGCCCCAGATCATCATGGCCGAGGCCTGGCTGGTCCCGCCGGCAAAGTCGCCCTTTTCCAGCAGAATCGTGCGGTAGCCCCTGCGGCAGAGGAGGTCAAAGAGGCAGGTGCCGTTGATTCCGCCGCCGATGACGGCAATATCATATTCATCGATCCGGGCAGCGGTGATGGTCTCATCCCTCCGGCTCACATTTCCCCCAGTGCCCGACTGGCCCTGTCTTCTTATTCAGATTAAAAACTTTCTGCCCCTTTTGGGAACTCCGTCGATAATGCCCTGGATCCCCGCCTGCGCGGGGATGACGTGGCCATTGGTGACGTCGAATGTGCATCATGTCTTCCCGCGAAAACGGGAGGTCAGCGTAGACTACGATCCGGCATCCATGTGCCAACCAACAAACAATAGAATATTTCCTTTCCCTCATGGGTCGGATCGCAGCTTCACTGTCGTTTGATCTCCATCTGGGAAATCGAGCTGTACACACCAGCCAGGTTCGGTTCACCGCAGTGCCGCAGGATCTCGGAACGGACCTGGTCGCGCAGTCTGACCGCCTCGTTCCAGTCCTTACCCGCCGGCATGACCGGTTGACCGATAAGAAGACTTACCGAACCTGTGCGCGGGAACCAGGAACCACCCCGGAGCTTGTTTCTGGTCCCGCGCAGCGTCAGCGGCACGACGGAAATATCGGCCCGGGCCGCGGTGACAAAGGCACCCATCTGAAAGGGAAGCAGGCCGGGCATCCGCTGCAGAGTGCCCTCGGCAAAAAACAACGGCCGCCTGCCGGAGGCCGCGAGCCCGACAATCCTGCGCGTATCTTCCACCCCTTTTTCGGCATCAAACCGGTCTATGAAAAAAACATCGAGCCGGGAAAGCATGGTTCTGGCAAAAAAATTCCCGGCCAGCTCCGCCTTGGCCACAAAGCTGCAGGGAACCGGCAGGGCTGCGAACAGGATAAGCCCGTCCAGGTAACTGGCATGATTGGAGGCAAGGATAACCGGCCTGTCACGGGGCAGGTTCTCGAGCCCGCGAACAAGTATTGCCGTTCCGGAGAAAAAGGCAAGCATTCGCAGTCCCCTGCGGACACACCGCCACCGGATCTTGACCGTGGGCAGCAGGGCAACGAGCAGCCAGAGCGGTATGCCGATGAGAACAAACAGCAGCCAGCACCAGGAGGCGTAAAGATACGCGGTTGTTCGGCGTATAATCCTGCGGGTCTGGGGCAGGATTCCGGCAACAGTGAGACGGACAAGCTGCAGCCACAGAGCCCGTTTTGCCTTGCCGACCTCCCCTTTTTCATAGAGTTCCCGGCTTGCGGCCCGACGTATCTTGCCGCTTGAGGTTTTCAGTACCGTGCCGGGTGGCGCGATCACCACCTCATCCGGCGGCATGCCCAGCAGATCGACGGAAATGTTGACTATCTGCCGGTGCAATGCATCTTTTGTCTCCGGATCCCGTTTCCTCGACTCGGCCAGCACGATCAGCCGCTCGGTACCGGAATGCCGGTCGCGGGTGGCAAACACGGCCACACACCCCTTGCGGATACCTTCTATGCTACCCACCGTCTCTTCCAGTTCATGGGGATAGATATTCCTGCCGCTACGGATGATGATATCCTTGATCCGGCTGGTGATGAAAATATCGCCTTCGGCGATATAGGCCAGGTCACCGGAATTCAACCACTCTCCCGTAAAAAGACTGCGGGTCTTTTCCGGGTGGTGGTAATAGCCGCTGGTGACCGAAGGGCCCTTGCACTGCAGTTCTCCCTGGTGCCGGTCCGGCAGCTCGCGGCCGCTTTCATCGACAATCCTGATCTGGGGCCCGGGCAGGGGCTGGCCGCAGGCCACAAATTTCAAGGGCGAGGGATCATCATCCGGTGCAGGCACGGCACGGCCCGATTCGAGCAGTACACTACGGTTGACCCGGTCAATAACCGGCTTTCGCCCGAGCGGCGGAAAGGCAAGACCGACCGAGGACTCAGCCAGGCCATAGACCGGAAAGGCGGCTTCCGGCTGAAACCCATAGGATGCAAAACGGTCGGCAAAGCTGGTGATAGTCTCCGGGCTGACCGGCTCGGCGCCGTTGAAAGCCAGACGCCAGGAACCAAGGTCAAGGCCCTTGAGTTTGTTGTCGTCAAGTCGCTTGCAGCAGAACTCATAACCGAAATTGGGCGAGGCCGACAGGGTGCCCCTGTGCTTGTGGATAGCCCACAGCCAGCGCTCCGGCCGGGCGAGAAAGGCAAGCGGCTGCATGATGACCAGACGGCAGCCGAAATAGAGACTGCCCAGCCAGGCCCCGATCAGCCCCATATCGTGATAGAGCGGCAGCCAGCTGACAAAGACATCCGCCGCCGTGACCGCAGTTGCCTGACCCATGGCCCGGATGTTGGCCAGCAGGTTGGCATGGGTAAGGACCACGCCCTTGGGATCGCCGGTGGAACCGGAGGTGTACTGGATAAAGGCGATATCGCCGGAATGCACGGGCATGGGAATACAATCCTGTTCCCGCCCCGAAAAGGCCTCCACCGTGTCCACCCGTTCAAGGGTTTCTACCTGGGCCTTCAGTAGAGCGGCAACAGGCTTAATCTCGGCCATGGTGATCAGGATCTTTGCCCCGGCATTACGTAAAATACCCCGGTGCCTTCTGAGATGTTCTTCTATCTGGGTCGGTCGGGCCGGGGGATAGAGCGGCACGGGGATGCCACCGGCAAGCAGGACTGCAAAAAAGCTGAAAAAATAGTCCAGCCCGCTGGCCAGCATGATGGCAACGGTATCCCCGGGTTCAAGGTTGTGTTGCTGCAGTCCTGCGGCCAGCTGCAGGGCGCCATTTTTCAGCTCTGCATAGGTGAGTTGTTCCGCCTCCCTGGAATGCTGCTCAAACAGGAGATGAATCCGGTCGGGATGAGTCCGGACATAGCTGTCAAGTACGGCCGTGAGCGTATCCGCTTCGTGGGGTGCAAGATCGGTTGCATCTGATGTCCCGGCCGGGGTAGTGTGCCTGACCTGCTGAGCGGACGTTCTCTCACCTGATCTTCCAAAATGATTCAGCAGGTCTCTTGGCGTCTCTGCAGTTGCCAGCACATGTTCGGACAGGGAAAGGTCAAACTGCTGTTCAAGACGGCCAAGCAGCTCAACCCGGGCCAGGCTGTCAAGGCCCAGATCACGGTCAAGAGAGCTGTCCAGAGTAAGAGGACCGGACAGGCGCATGTCCGGATGCAACTCATCCATGAGTTGCCTGATGAGCTGCAACAGAGCTTCTTCATTCCCGGTGGATACTGACGGCCGGGAGTCGGAGTCGGAATGCATGGGCCTCCTGATCGCATGGATTAACAGGGGACTGAGGATAGGAATATTTTCGTGAAGTTGTGTCTATTTTACCATTTTTCCGATCAGGATGAAAGTACAACAATCAGGCGTTGAATGACGCTGTGGAAAATCCGGCACAAGGAATCTTTTTCCATATGCATCCGCTCAGGAATTAACCTGGCCTGACTCCCTGTGCTTGAGTATATTTTTCAGCGATTCAATCACCTTGCTTGCCTCTTTTTTGGTCAAGACATCGATTGCTGTTTTTTTGTAATATTTATTCAGAAAATTACTGAAATGGCGTTCATCCCAGCCAAGATCTTCGACCAGGTGTTTGATGAACAACTTCTGCCGCAAGGTGAGACCATATTTATTGATGCGGTAATGTCTGCCGGCCGCAAAGGATCGCATCAGGCGTCTGAACCCGTTCTCGTCAATATCCTTTGCCGATCGGACACCGGTCTCTCGCTGCAGGAGATCCCGGTACTCGTCATCGGTCAGGCCCAGTTCCCGTTTGACAATATGAATCACGGCAAGCTTTTTTCTATCCAGTGCCATGGCTGCGATCCCCGCTTGTTGAACTTAGAAAATATCGGATCAGTTCATTTTCCTACACCTGTGCATAATCTCCCGGCAGAAGGCGGGAAGGTCCGAAGGAATCCTTGACGTAATCAGGTTTCCGTCCACGACAACCTCTTCATCCCGGTAGTCGGCGCCGGCACTCTTTAACTCGTCGGCAACGCTTTTGTAACAGGTAGCCTTTCTGCCGCTGAGTACACCGGCCGAGACAAGAATCTGTGGCCCATGGCAGATGGCTGCTACAGGCTTATTCTCCGAGAAAAAATGGCGAACAATGGAAAGCAACAGCTCATTTTTCCTTAAACTTGCCGGTGCCTTGCCGCCGGGCAGGACAAGCAGATCATAGACAACTGGGTCGATCTCATCCAGGAGGAACCGTACCGGGACCGTGTACCCATGTTTACCGGTGATGGTTCCGGCTGTGATGGAGGCAATATCAACCTCATTTTCTTCTTCAATAAGCCGATACCAGGGCACCAGCAGTTCGGTATCTTCAAAGAGATCGCCGCTGACAATGAGTGCTTTCATGAGATTCCTCCACACTGTTTTTTTCTTTTCTACAGGGACAGGCATGACCATGCAGGAAGCGGAGACTCCGAATACTCGGTGTCCCAGAGGTCGGCTATCCCTTGACCACTGCCAGGGGTTTAAGGGTAACCATCACCTCCACCAGATCGAGCTGGTTTTCCACAACCTGATCAATATCTTTATAGGCACCGGCGGCCTCATCAAGGTCACGCCTGCCGCGGATGGCATGCAGTATGCCCTGATCTTCAAGTTTCTTCTGTTCCTGATCAAGATCCAGACTGCGCTGGGCCTGTTTGCGGCCCATCTTTCTCCCGGCCCCGTGGGAACAGGAGGTAAAACTCTCGACATTACCCTTGCCCCTGACCAGATAACTCGGCGCTCCCTGGGAGCCGGGGATAATGCCGATTTCCCCCTCTTTTGCGCTGGTGGCACCCTTGCGGTGGACCAGCAACTTCTTATGAAAGTGGGTTTCAAGGGCGGCGTAATTATGAGCGATATTGACAAACTCACCAAACTGAACCGGGCCCGCAACCGTCAGCAAGGCGTCTTTGACCCGTTCCATCATCAGTTTTCGATTGGCATAGGCAAAATCGACACAAAACGCCATCTCCTGCAGGTACGCTCTCCCCTCTTTACTCTCCACCGGCAGGAAGTCGAGCTGCCATTTTTTTGGAATTTTTGAAGAAAATCGAGAGCCCATCTTAGCGGCAAGTTTGTTGTAAAAAGCAGCCACCTTATAGCCCAGGTTACGACTGCCGGAATGGATCATAATCCAGATACGGCCGTCACTCCCCTGCTGGATCTCAATAAAATGATTGCCCCCGCCCAGGGTGCCAAGCTGAGTCAAAGCATTTTTATACTCCTGGGAGACGATCTGCAGATCACTTATGGGAACACCTGACCGGGGTTTGGGCATCAACCGTTGATCCTGTGCTTTTTCCTGGTGTTTGAACCCCAGCGGGACGGTCTTTCTGATCCGGGCCAGAAGCGCTTTCAGTTTATCCGATTCCAGCGAGTGCAGAGAGGTCTGCTGGGCGCACATGCCGCAGCCGATATCAACCCCCACCGCATTGGGAATCACCACACCCTCGGTCGCCATAACTCCACCGATGGGCATGCCGTAGCCCTGGTGGGCATCCGGCATGATGGCGATATGACTGTGGACAAAGGGCAGGTTGGCAATATTTCTTGCCTGCTCCATGGCCCCCTGATCGATGTCTTTGAGCCAGAGTTTGATCGGCACTTTTTCGGTTTTGATGATCTTCTGCATTGTCCACCTCATATGAAATCAAGCCCTGCAGCGCTGCATGAACTCCAGATAAACCAGCATGTCACGAGGTTAGGGGAACGGAACCGCAGTTACCACGCCGCAGGCGGAAACTGTTCTGGCTACTGGCTACTGGCTACTGGCTACTGGCTACTGGCTACTGGCTACTGATAAAGGTGGGGTCGTCAAGACCAACAGTCAAGCCGATTTTCCCCAAAAATCATCTTTTGGACGATTTACACAACGGTTGATCTTGATAAAAATAGGGCCGAAGTTGATCAAGGTGTACTGTCTGGCGTTTTCTGGTCGTCTTCAGACTTTTAATGACCGTCTTCAGACTTTTTGTGATCATCTTCAGACTGTACCAATGATCGAAAAAATAGAACAGGGAGGGGGTGATGTTCCAGGTCGAAAACGAACAAAAGGTTTGTGAAATAGGAGGGGTGAAGTTCGGTGGACAGCCGGGAGACTATCCAACGGTAACCTGCTCTTCAATATTCCAAAAAGGTGACCGGATTTTTGACGGCAAACGCAAACAGGGTTTTGACGAAAAAAAGGCAACTGATCTTCTGCAAACCCAGGACAGGTTGTGGAAGGAGACCGGTGTTCCGGGGATGGCTGATATTGTTGCCAACAGCGGAGACGAATTCAAGACCTATATCGATTTTGTCACCTCGGTAAGCGACATGCCGTTCTGCGTTGATGCCTGGATAATGAAACCAAAGCTCGAGGGTGCGGCCTACTGTGCTGAAAAAGGGTTGCTGGACCGCATGTTTTACAACAGCCTGACGGTCTGGGAGCAGGACCTTGAGACTGAGATCAGAGAAATCGCCGATATCGGGGTCAAGCACGTCCTGCTGGTCGCCTTTGACCAGGAAGACCAGATGCCGTCGGGCCGAATAGCAGGTACGCAAAAACTGCTTGATGCCATTGAAAAAGTCGGGGCTGAATTTGAGAGTATTTTTGTCGACACCTCGGTCATGAACGGTCCGGCTACGGCCCTATGCAGTGTGGCCAACAGGATGATCAAGGAAAAGGGGGGATTCCCTACCGGAAGCGCGCCCAGCAATGGCTCATACATGTGGAAAGAGGCCCGTGAAAAGTGGGGTTTCAAGGGGTGGGCGGCGGCCGATGCGGCCCTGGAATCGTTATCCGCCTGCCTGTACCATGACATGATTTTTTCCGGCCCCATGGCAGGTGCTGAGCGCATCATGCCGGCGGTTGCCATGGCCAATGCCTTCCAGGCGACGGCTGTTTTCAGTGAAACAGGACGCCTGCCCAAGGATCCGAATCACCCTCTGCTTAAACTGTTCCCGGATTTTGTGGACAATCTCAAGGCGTCCGCCGGTAACTGAGCAGCTCAGGAGTATTTCCTGAAGGAGTTACACTATGTCAGAGCAAAATCGTCAAAAGAGTGATGGAATCTCAACGACTGCGGTTTGTGAAACACCTGAGAACAGTGATGCAGTCTATGATCCCATTGAGCCACGGATTGCCGGCGGTCATGCTCCTATACTCATAGAAATAATCTGTGAACGGGTCCATTGCGTTCTCTACGATTACGCAATTAACACCGTTGATATGATCGTCGATATTTTTGGTGATAAGGTCGACATCCAGACCGTGATCAGGCAAGGGGATCGAAAAAATGCGCAACGATTTATGGAGTTGTGCCAGCGAGCCGAAAAAATGCTGACCGTGCCGACCATACTGATCAATGGAGAGGTGGCGTTTAAATCCGTCCCCCATCCCAATGAACTGGAAAAGGCGATAAAGGCCATTCTTGAACAACAGCAATAATTCAAAGTTTCCCCAAACTGAAAAAAGGAAACTTTATTTTTATGCAATAAACAAAGAGGATTGGAGAGATTATGACAGAGCTCACGGGAAAAGAACGTGTACTGAAAATGTTTAAAAAGGAGGCAGTTGACACAATGCCCTGTTTCAGCGGCCAGGGAACCGTCACCGTACAGGCCATTGAAAAGATGGGCACCCAGTTTGCAAAAATTCATAATGACGCCGAGCTTATGGCCGGGGCGGCCCTCACCTCCGCCAGGATGTGGAACCTTGACGGCCTGGTCGTGCCCTTTGACATGGCCGCAGTCGCAGAAGCCATGGGACGCGGAGTCTCACTCTATGACGGGGCCGACGGCATCATCTACCCGACCGTCCCCAACAAATGGAAGGAACTCGACGAAATCGATATCCCGGCGGACTTTATGAGTAAAGGCAGAATGCCGGTCATAGATAAGGCCTTTGCCATCCTCAAGAAAGAAGCCCCGGATCTGGCCATCGGCGCCTGGGTTCTCGGGCCCTTTACCCAGGCCGGACAGATCATGGAGCTTGATGTGCTCCTGAAAGGTTTGAAAAAGAAAAAAGACCAGATCGATGCCTTTCTCGGCCAGATGACTGAAATCACCATTGATATGTGCAGGCATTATGAAGGGTTGGGGGTTGATTTCATCTGCGTGCGGGAAATGGGCTCAGGGACGGATCTGCTCTCGCCCCGTATGTGGAAGACTCTGATTCAGCCCAATCTCACTCGGGTATTCGACGCCATCTCCATCCCTTCGGTCAATCACATCTGCGGTTCCACCGACATGATTATCGAGATGATGCATGAATGCGGAGCCGACGCCTTGAGCGTTGACCAGAAAAATAATGTTGTCGAAACCAGAGAAAAAATCGGCAACGATGCCCTGATCCTGGGAAATTTTGATCCGTACGGCACCCTGACCACTCTTGAAGACAGCTCGGAGGTCGCCAATGTTATTAAAAAATGCATTGACGACGGGGTCGATTCCGTGTGGCCTGGATGTGATATCTGGCCGGATGTCCGCAAGGAAAACATGAAAACCTATGTGCAGACCGTACGTGAATATGGCGTGAAACCATCACCCGCCGTACAACGAATATAAAGGAGGAGCGACATGGCAACTAAAGAAGAGATTTTGGAAGAGTTGAAAGAAGCGGTCATTGAATATGAAGAGGACGATTGCGTTGAAGCGGCCCAGAAGGTTCTCGACAACCCCGATCTGCTGACCCCGATGGATGGTGTTCTCGACGGTCTGGCTGCCGGGATGGAGAAGGTCGGAGAACTCTTTGACTCCCATGAGTATTTTGTTCCCGAGGTCTTGATGTGCGCCGATGCCCTGTATGCAGGGCTTGATGTCCTCAGGCCGCACATCACGTTGTCGGAAACCGGACCTCGGGCCTCGGTGGTGCTCGGCAGTGTTCAGGGCGATGTCCATGATATCGGCAAGAATCTGGTCAAGATGATGTTTGATATCGCCGGCTGGGATGTGCACGACCTGGGCCGTGATGTTCCCCTTGAAGAGTTTGTTGAAAAACAGCTGGCCACCGGTTCGGATGTGCTGGCAATGTCGGCGATGATGACCACCACCATGCTCGGTATGAAAAAGGTTATTGCCATGGTGAAGGAAAAAAATCCCGACTGTCTGATCATGCTGGGCGGCGCACCCCTGACCAGAGACGTTGCCAACCTGTTCGGGGCTGACGGATATGCCGAGTCGGCAGGCAACGCCGTATCCGAAGGAATCAAGATGATCGGTAACCTGAGGAAATTTGAAAAAGGGGAAGTTGAATAATCGGGTTGGTACAAACGGAGACGATATTCAGTAATTTTTACCAGGAGTGGAGGAGATGGAAGACAGCACGGTGATGGTCATTTTTCAGCCTTCCGGCAGCCGGGGAGAGGTACCGAAAGGAATTAATATTATCGAGGCTTCCCGGCTGCTGGGGGTGGATATTGAGGCCCTTTGCGGTGAAAAAAAGGTATGCGGTAAATGTGTCGTTCGTATCGAGGAAGGCCATTTTGAAAAATATAACATCCAGTCCGCCATGGACCATGTCAGTCCATGGCAGGAAGAAGAGGCCAAGTTTATCAACGATGAACGCAGAAAAAAGGGGTTTCGCCTGGCCTGCGTTGCCAAAATAAACAGTGATATCCTCGTCTTTGTCCCTGAAGAGTCCAGGGCCGGGAAACAGGTGGTCAGCAAGGCCGCCCGTGACATCAAGATCGATCTCAACCCGGCCGTAAAAGTGTATACCATCCAGCTTGAAAAGCCCTCGTTTGAAGATAAAGTCGGTGACTTTGAACGTCTCTGCAACGGGCTGCAGCGGGAACACGGGCTCTGCGACCTGACCATTGATATTGTTGCCCTGAGAAAACTCCCCTCTATCCTGCGCCAGGGGAACTGGGAGGTTACGGTCAGTGTCTGGAACGATAAGGAAATTATCAGGACCAGGCCCGGTCGCCATGACTGTTCATACGGGGTGGCAATCGACGTCGGCACCACCACCTGTGCCGCCTACCTCTGTAACCTGCAGACCATGGAGGTCATCGAAACATCTTCACTCATGATCCCGCAGTGCAAATACGGTGAGGATGTCATGGCGAGGATTACCTTTCATATGACCACCCCCGACGGCCTGCAGAGGATGAGCGACGATATCATTGAAGGGGTAAATGATCTTATCAGTAAAGTTGTGGCCTCGACCCACCCGGAGAAGAAAAAGGTCAAAAAGAAAAAGGGTGAGGATGGCCCGGATGAGTACGTTGAAGTCATTGAAGAGGGAAAGTCCTACCTCCGGCTTGCGATGGAGGATATTGAAGATATCACCATCGGTTTTAACACCGCCATGCATCACATCCTTTTGGGGCTCAACCCGGAATACGTCGGTCTGGCCCCGTTTCCACCGGTTATCCACCACAGCATGGATATCAAGGCTCGAGACTTGAAAATCGGGATCAACGACTCATCCTACATCTTCGTTCTTCCAAATGAGGCGGGTTTTGTCGGTGGCGACAACGTCGGGGTTCTTATCGCCGAGGAACCGTACAAGCATGATGAGGTTCAGCTGATTATCGATATCGGCACCAATGGCGAGCTGGTCCTGGGCAACAGGCATAAACTTATCTCATCCTCCTGTGCCACCGGTCCGGCCATGGAAGGAGCCCAGCTGGCCTTCGGCATGCGGGCCGCTCCCGGGGCCATTGAACGGATCGAGATCGATCCGGTGACCCATGAGGTTGACTATAAAGTCATCGGTCGGGAGGCAACCCGCAAGTTCTCCAAACCCGAGGATATGAAAGCCAAGGGAATCTGCGGCTCCGGTATCCTTGATGTCCTTGCCGAACTGTACAGCTCCGGGGTCATCACCAAGACAGGGGTCTTTAACAAAAAGGCCCTGAAAAAGAATCCGCGCTTCCGTAAAAATCCGGACACCAGATCGCCGGAGTTTGTCCTGGCCTGGAAGGAAGAGTCAAGCATCGGCAAGGACATTGTGATCACCCAGAAAGATGTGCGGCAGATTCAGCTTGCCAAAGGCGCTCTTTACGCCGGCTGCAAACTGATGATGAAGAGAATGGGGGTTGACAAGGTCGACAAGGTGAAGATAGCCGGAGCCTTCGGCACCCACGTTGACCGGACCAAGGCCCTGGTCATGGGCCTGTTTCCCGACTGTGAAGTAGAGAGTATTTATGGCATCGGCAACGCGGCAGGGGATGGTTGCCGGGCGGCCCTGTTGAACGTACAGAAACGGGTTGAGGCTAACTGGTGTTCACGCAATGTTGAGTACCTGGAGCTGACTGTCGAGCCTACTTTTGAAAAGGATTTTATGGAAGCCATGCAGCTGCCTCATATGACCGACGAGTTCCCGCATCTTGAAGGTGTGGTTGCAGAATATATCTTAAAACAGGGGCCAAAGGGCCCGGTCATGCCGGAGACCGGTAAATAATTTCAGAGTGCCTTCAAGAGACCACCCGGGTGGCGGCATCATGCCACCGCCCGGTCCCTGGAACAAGTGAGACCATGGACGTCTTTGCATGAAAAAAATTGTTGTTACAGTGAACCCGGGGATCTGCGGATTTTCCTGTCAGGTGATCGCAACCCGCGCCTCGAAAAGGGCGGCGGCTGTCGAGGTTACTGGTTCCGAGTGTGCAATGATCAACGATCTTGCGGCAAACCTTACGGAGATAACCATTAAGGATCTATTTAAACCCCATACCAAAAACCTGATTTTCAACTGTACGGAACAGGCGCATTGTCATCTCTGCTGTCCTGTCCCGATTGCAATCATCAAGGCTTCGGAGGTTGCCCTGGAGCTGGCATTGCCGAAGGATGTCCTGATTCAATTCACGAGGACAGGAGACTGAATATGGCACAGCAGGAGCGCAAGATTGTCGAATTTTCAAGGCCGAATAATAAAAAGAAAACATCCTTCCGAAATGAAATCAGTATCCCGGACGAGGTGCTGAAACGTATTTCTGAAAAAGGAAAGCAATACGGCATTGAAACTATTCGCCCCTTTACGGTCGACAACTTTGAGCTTGCCGAATGGGTTGGGCTTAAGTGCCGCTACGGTTGTTCTCAATTCGGCACCAACTGGTCCTGTCCTCCGGCAACGCCCGGACTCGCCAAGGCCCGAGCCATTATTTCGGAATACTCTCTTGCCCTGCTGCTCGTCGGCACCCATAAATGGACAAACTTTTACGTCAACAACAATAAAAAGAGAAGCGAACAGGTCCGCTACTGGAAAGGAACCGTCAGCCTTGAACGACAGCTTTTCCTTGACGGATATGACAAGGCCTTCAGCCTGGTTTCCGGGGCATGCGCCCTGTGCAAAGAATGTGCGTATCCAGAGGCCTGCCGCTTCCCCACTGAAAAACGCCCGACCATTGAGTCGTTGTCCATTGATGTCATCGGCACCCTGAAAAATCTGGGCATTGATACCACGGTCGCCAAAGATCCAAAGGAGCTGTTTAAATATTACGCTGTAATCCTGTTGGTATGAACCCGGACATTTCACAGGAATCTGCGGGTAAAGAACTCTATACCGTCACGCTGTAACAGAAAAACCGGCTATCGGCAGCCCAGGTAGACGTAACCATTAAAAAAAAGGAGGTGATACCGGATAAACAAAAGAAGATCGGAGCCACGTTCCATGAAATTGAATAAACCAGTATGGCTGGACCGGATTTTCAGGCCGCAGCCGCAACCAACCATGAAAATATCCCGCCGTGATATCACGTTGCGGACTATTTTCTGATAAGATGGAGATATTCAATGGCAAAACAAAAGTTTATCGATGCAGTAAGAGGAAAGAGGACGGAGACTGCGCCCTGGGTACCCTATGCAGGGGTCCATTGCGCTTTTCTCATTAACGAACCGGCCGACAAGTACCTGCAGGATCCGGAACTTCTGGCCAAGGGTCTTGTTGAGACCGCGAAGAAATACCAGGCAGACGGTATTCCGCTGGTTTTTGATCTTTCTATTGAAGCAGATTCTTTAGGATGTGAATTGAAGTGGTGGCCGGATAACGTACCCTCGGTAACCACCCATCCCTGTACGGAAAAAACGCCGGCAGAGGTCGGACTGACCATGCCGACCAGGGAATCCGGTCGCTGGCCCATACTTTTTGAGGCTGCCAGAATTGCCCGCCCTCAACTCGACGAACTTGACTGCGCGTTAATAGGTGGAATTTGCGGTCCTCTGACTCTTGCTTCGCATCTGGCCGGGGTCCGAATCTTTACCGATGTGTATAAACATAAAGATTTTGCCCAGAATATCTGTGCATTCGCCGGTGAAGTCGGAGCGGTAGCGGCTGGTTTTTATGCGGAAATGGGGTGTGATGTGATCGCAATCATTGATCCGGTTGCCTCCCAGATTAAGTCCGAGACATTCAAGGAATTCGTCACCCCGCACGTTGAAAAGACAATCCAGGTCATCAATGATGCCGGTTGCACCTCGGACTTTTTCATCTGCGGTGATGCGACCAAGGTCTTAAAGGATGTCTGCGAACTCAACACCCATGGCTTTGCCATTGACGAACAGCTCAACATGAATTTTGTCCGCGATCTGGCCAGAGAGCACGGCAAGGGATTTGGCGGCAACTTGAAGCTGACCCTGGCCTTGAGCCTGGGATTACTTTCACCACGGGAGGATGCCATTGTCAGCCTGGCGGCAGGCGGGCATGTCGGCTACACTTTTGCCCCTGGCTGAGACATGCCTTATGATGTTCCGGCGGAACATATAGAGCAGGTCCTGGAAGCAAAGACATGGTTTGAAACCTATTATGCCAAGTATCCTGAATCTTGGTAGAACCTGACTATTGGGAGGATACTGAAATGGCTGAAAAAATAAAAATTGATGTACTGACCCTCGACAGCGTGCAATGCGCTGCCTGTGGCTACATGATGGAGTCCATCGCTGCCCTTCCTGACGACATTCAGGATATGATCGAATATACGGAATGGTCGATTAAAACCAAGGAAGGTATCGGTAAATTCATGGAACTGAAGGGGAAAGTTCTTCCAACAATCTGTATTGAAGGGGATTGTGTATTTGAAAGCATCATCCCGCAATACGAAAAGCTGATCGACGAGATGGCCAAACGCGCCCCCACCGATTCGATGCGTGAGAGTCTCGGCTCCCTTCGTGACCAGGGCTTTGACTTCAGCAAGGTGCAGCAGAACCTTGAAAATGCAGGCGCAGGACAGAAAACAAAGGCAGGCTGAAGCCTCAGTTACCGGGAACCGACCTGACGGCAGGTTCCCGGTCTTTTACTTCTGCCCGCAAAGCGGGGTCATGGACGATAGCTGTTGGGTTACGCTGGTCTCACATGCTTTCGGTTACGTCTGTCTTTATGCAGTGACAAGCGTAACCCAACAGGTTTGAAGCAAAGACCTGCTCACTCCAGGTAAGGGACCCGCGAGACTCCGACCTACACCTGAAAACAAGCAAATAAACCTGATTTATGGATACAGCAAGGCAGACATTATGAACGAGACCACGACGGTCCTACTCATTACAGGTTTTCTGGGCAGCGGCAAGACAACGTGTCTAAACCGAATCATCCAGCACTTTCCAAAAGATTTAAAACTGACCATCCTCATGAACGAGTTTGGCGAAATAGGCATCGATGGGACGCTGGTCGAGGGTGATGATATTGACATGATGGAGATCAGTCGCGGCTCCATCTTCTGTGTTTGCGTTAAAACCGATTTTATCAAGGGATTGTACGCGTTAAATGCCAAAATTAAACCGGATGTATTGATTATCGAGTCCACCGGGGTTGCCAATCCATCCGACCTCAAGCGGGATCTCCAGCTGCCGATTTTTGATAACCGGTTTGTTTTTGCCGAGCAGTTTTGTATTATCGATGCGGCTCATTTTTTAGAGGCCTTTGCAACCTTTGCCTCGGTTGAAAAACAGCTGGCAACATCAACGGTCTTTATCATCAACAAGACGGATCTTGCCGGAAAAGAACTGACGGAAAAGGTCAAGCAGGCTGTCCGGGAAAACCACCCGGATCCCCGATTTTTTGAAACAACCTTTTCAGACATCCCTCTGGATTCTTTCCCTTTTCTTTCAGACAAAAGTAAAGAATCTCCCGACAGTGACCAGGAAGCGGCCTCTTCCCCTGCAACACTGTCATCGGATGAACTGGACGCATTTATAAGTGATCTCCTGGACCAGCCTGATTTTGAAACAACCCCGCCCGACCAGCTGGTCTCGGTCACCTACACCTGGCACGGAGACACCTTTGATGAAATCAGAACCATGGCAAAACAACTTCCGGCATCCGTTGTCCGGGCCAAGGGGTTTGTCCGGGAAAAAGATGCGGTTCACCTGTTCAGTTATGTCATGGGAGACTGGACCATTGAGCCGGCGGCCAAAGATGCCTCGGAGATCAAACACCTGAACATGGTGGTCTTTATCGGGGAGATTGAGGCCATGGACGGCATTGCCAAAGCGGTTACCTCCGGGAACTGGTCGGCCAGGGCAGTCTTCCAGCCCATGGACCTGAAACCGCTTTAGCAGTCAAGGAACATGTTTGATGTCTACCGAAGAATTTCAATATTCACATCTCTCAGCCCAGGTTTTCACCAGCGAGATTATGGCCAGGTCCGGTCAGGATATTACCTCCTGCTATCAGTGCAAACGCTGCGCAGCCGGTTGTCCGGTGGCCGAGCAGACTGACATGGTCACGCCGAACCGTCTGATACGAATGGTGATTCTCGGAGACATTGAACAGGCATTGACCAATCAGCTGACCTGGAAATGCCTGTTCTGCCATACCTGCGGAACTCGTTGTCCCAATAACATCAAAACCGGCCGGGTCGCCGACACTCTGAAAAAAATGGCCCTGGACGCCGGTCTTGATCCGCAGAACCCGGAGTATAAAAACTTTCACAAGGCCTTTTTCAACCACAGCCTGCGCTGGGGAAAGATTAACGAAATAGGGATGATGGGGGAGTATGAGCTCCGCAACATCTGGGACACGATGAAGAAGCGAAAGGTCAGAAAGATTATCTCCCATATGAAGGCACGATCACAATTTGCCTGGGAGATGTTTCGACAAAAAAGACTGCACCTCTCTTTCCACTCAAGCAAGGGCCGAGACGAAATCTCGCGGCTGTACAAAAAATCAGCGGGCCGGAAATGGATTTAGCCTATTACCCCGGCTGTTCACTCTACCAGTCGGCCAAACTCTATAATCACCAGACCAACCTGGTCTTTGAACGCCTTGGCCTGCACCTGCAGGAGCTCGATGACTGGAGCTGCTGCGGGGCGACATCGGCCGGTAAGATCAACGATTTCATGGCTATTGCACTTCCGGCCAGGAACCTGGGCATTGCCGAGGCCACCAACCTGCCCGAGCTGGTCATTCCCTGTGCCGCCTGTTACTCCAGGACCAAGGTCGCCCAGAAACAGCTGCAGGATAACCCTCTTTTACAAAATGAAATCAATCTTGAGCTCTCCAGGCAGACGTTCGGCAATATCAAGGTTTCTTCTATTCTTGAGGTTCTGTGGCGGGAAATCAATGGTGAGCGATTTGAATCCATTCCGCTCACAAAAATTGAGGGCCTGAAGGCAGCCTGTTATTACGGCTGTATGTACACCCGGTTCCCGTATGATGTCGAGGTGGCCGATAATGTGGAAAATCCCCAGGCAATGGAAACCGTGCTCAAAGCCATCGGTGTGCCTACCCTGGACTGGAACCACAAGACCCTGTGCTGCGGGGCCTCTTCGGTGGTCTACAATACCGAAGCAGCCCTGGACCTGATGGCTAAAATCATGAAAGATGCCCTTGCTCGGGGGGCAAACTGTCTGGTGGTCACCTGCCCCATGTGCCAGATGAACATGGAATCCCAGCAGGAAAAATACTGCCGTAAACACGGGATCAAAGAACGGATGCCGGTCTATTTTATTACCGAACTTCTGGGTCTGGCCTTTGGCATCAGCCGGGAAGAAATCCATCCCGGCGGGAATCTGCCTCCAAATGGTCTGGAATGGTCGAAAATGTGCGGAGATTCCGTCTGATATGAAAAATGGCCCGCAAAAAATAGGTTCGGTGGCCGTAGTCGGCGGCGGCATCGGCTCCATGCAGGCGGCTCTGGATATGGCCAACAGCGGCTTTATGGTCCATATCATCTGCCGGGATTCCTCCATCGGCGGCACTATGGCCATGCTCGATAAAACCTTTCCCACCGGTGACTGTGCCATGTGCATGATCTCACCGAAAATGGTGGAAAGCGGCCGACATCCCAATATCAAAATCCATACTCTGTCCGAGGTGACGGAGGTTTCCGGAGTTGCAGGGAACTTCAGCCTTAAAATCAGCCGGAAAGCACGCTATGTTGATCCCCTCAAGTGCACCGGCTGTGGTGTCTGCGAAAAAAAATGCCCTAAACCGGTGCTTGATGCCTTTGACCAGGGCCTTTCCAGGCGCAAGGCCATTCACAGCCTTTTTGCCCAGGCCGTTCCCAATACCAGGGTCATTGACTCATCCCATTGTCTGTATCTGACCAAAGGAAAATGCCGGGCCTGTGAAAAAAACTGCGAAGCCGGGGCCATTAACTTTGAAGAGACGGATACGACATTTCACCTCAAGGCCGGGGCCATTCTGCTCTGCCCGGGCTTGAGCCCCTATGACCCGACCATACACCAGGAACTTGGCTACGGCAGATGGGCCAATGTCGTCACCTCCCTGCAGTTTGAACGGATTCTTTCCGCATCCGGCCCCTATCAGGGTAAAATTACCCGCTTATCCGACGGCGGGCATCCCAAAAGAATTGCCTGGCTCCAATGCGTTGGCTCACGTAACCCCCACAATGGCAACCCATGGTGCTCGTCGGTCTGCTGCATGTACGCCACCAAACAGGCGGTCATTGCCAGGGAACACGATGCCCGGATTGAATCGACCATTTTTTATATGGAGCAGAGGACGTTCGGCAAGGACTTTGACCGCTATGCGGCCCGGGCAAAGGAGCAAGGAGTCCGTTCCATTCAGGCCATGATTTCCAGTGTTCTCGAAGAGGCGGAGACCGGCAACCTGATGCTGCGTTATGTTGACAAAAACGGCGCCATGGTTGATGAAGAATTTGACATGGTCATCCTTTCCATTGGTCTGCAGCCAAGAAAAGATGCCCGGGCCTTTGCCGGAATCTTCGACATCAGAACCGACCAATACGGATTTGCCAAGACATCCCGTCTATCCCCGGTGGAGACCTCCAGGCCGGGAATCTTCATGGCCGGGACCTATCAAGGACCCAAGGATATTCCGGAGACCGTTATCCAGGGCAGTGCGGCCGCGGCAGGAGCCATGGCAATCTTAAGTGACAGCCGGGGCCTGGAAGTTGAAAAGGTCGAACTGGTGCCGGAAAAGGATACCCTGGAGGAACCGGTTAAAATCGGGGTGATTGTCTGCCGTTGCGGAACCAATATCGCCCAGACCGTTGATGTGGAAAAGGTTGCTGAAACCGCTGCCGGACAGCCCTTTGTCGCCCATGCTGAAACATTGACCTACGCCTGCGCCCCCGATGGTCAGGAACGGATCAAGGCCCTTATCAGGAAAAAAGGGTTGAACAGGGTTGTGGTTGCCTCCTGCACCCCTAGGACTCATCAACCCCTTTTTCAGGAGACGATCAGAGAAGCAGGGCTCAACAGGTATTTGTTTGAACTGGCTGATATCCGGGAACAGTGTTCCTGGTGCCATATGGGCCAGAACGAGATCGCCACTGAGAAGGCGATTGATATCGTCAATATGAATATCGCCAAGGCCCATCTTCTGCACTCGGTCCCGTCGGATTCGGTGCCGGTAACCAGGGTCGCCCTTGTTATCGGCGGCGGAATTGCCGGGATGACCGCGGCCATTTCCCTTGCCGAACAGGGGTTTGGGGTCGATATTGTTGAAAAAGAGGCCCGGCTTGGCGGTCTTGCCGCCGGTCTCCGGAATTCCCTGGAAGGTGAGTCGGTCAGGGACTTTGTCCGGCGCACCAATCTGCGGATTGATGATCATCCCGCCATTTCGGTCCACGTCGGGGTTGAGGTCCAAAGCACTGAAGGCTATGTCGGTAATTTCAGGTCTACACTGACCGATAGCACCGTAATTGACCATGGAGTGATCATTGTCGCCAGCGGCGGCACGGAATATGTGCCGACCGAATACGGCTACGGAGAATCGGATCGGGTCCTGACCCAGAGACAGCTGGAGCGGATGCTGTCGGCATATACCCCGAAAAGCAGTGATCGTTTTGTGATGATTCAATGTGTCGGTTCCAGGGAGGAACCGGCTGATTTTTGTTCCAGGATCTGCTGTCAGGATGCGGTGAAAAACGGGATCGCCATAAAGAAAAAAGCACCGGATGCCCAGGTTGTCATCCTCTATCGGGATATCAGAACCTATGGCCTCCGTGAGAAGTATTACAAGCAGGCCCGAGAACTCGGGGTACTTTTTGTTCGTTACGAAGTGGAGGATAAACCACGGGTAACAGCCAAAGGACGAGAATTTACAGTGAGGGTCTATGACCGTATTTTTGAACGGGAAATTACGCTGGCAGCCGACTACCTCGTCCTCTCCACCGGGCTCCGTCCCAATCCCGCAAGCGACAGGCTTGCAGAGATGTATAAACTGACCAGAAATCAGGACGGATTTTTTCTCGAGGCCCATGTCAAACTGCGACCTGTGGACACTTCCACAGAGGGTATTTTCATTACCGGTCTTGCCCATGCCCCGAAAAATCTTGATGAGACGATTACCCAGTCCCTGGCCGCAGCCGGTCGCGCCGGAGCGCTGCTCTCCCACGACAGGCTGCCCGTCTCCGGGATTATTGCCCGGCATGACCGAAAAAAATGCATGTCCTGCCTGGCCTGCTTCAGGGTCTGTCCCTTTGGCTCTCCTTTTATTGCCGAGGATGGTAAGGTCAGCCATAATGAAATCAAGTGCACGGGCTGCGGGATTTGTGCAGGGGTTTGTCCGGCCAAGGCCTTTGATATCAATCATTTTAAGGATGACCAGATTAAGGCGATGATCGACTCGCTGACGGAGTAAGGGTTCGGTCAGAAATAAGTTCGTAGAGGGAGTGGACAATGTGACATAGGTATGGTTGATCTGATTGAGCGAAACCGCAGACGTAGTGGGCTACGTTGAGGATTTTGCAATTGAAGATCGACCAGAGATATGTTGCAGTGTCAACTCAAAATGCGAAGTTATTTCTGATTGGCCCCTAAGCGTAGCCAATCTTTGCGCCCACCGTAGGAGTCCACCCCTGTGGACGATTTGTGGAGATCGCCGGTTCCGACTACGGTATTTTCGCCCAGAGGGCTGGGCTATCTACAAAAAATAATAAAAAGAGTTTCAAGTTGACAGAGAACGATGGATTTTGATGACCATGACATTGAGGAAAAAATCAACAAAGACTGTGCAACAGGAATCTGCGTGGTGAATAATCAAAAAGCCGGTCAAAAAAAACCTGCGGACAGCCGGCAGGCCAATCTTGTTGCCTTTGCCTGCCATTATTGCGCCTTTGCCGCCGCCGACCTGGCCGGAGTGATGCGGCTGAGTTACTCGCCCCAGGTCAAAATCATTCGCCTGCCCTGCACGGGCAGGCTTGACCATATTTTTATATTACGGGCCTTTGAACGAGGGATCGACGGTGTCTTTGTCGCCGGCTGACTGAAGGGACAATGCCATTTCCTGGAAGGAAATACCAACGCAGTGAAAAGAATAGAGGTCTTGAAGGAGTTACTGGCTTCAGTCAATATTAATCCGGAGCGGTTGGCCATGTATAACCTTTCTGCGGCAATGGGATCGCGCTGGGCGGAAATATGTACCGAGTTTACCGAGAAAATACAAAAACTCGGACCGTCTCCGGTCAGAACGGCCAGGCAGAAGATGAAATCTTCAAGGCCGCAGAGCGGGCACAACGAACGATAATAGTCAGGGCAGCTCAAAAACAAACAGATAAACCAGCATGGCTGGACCAGATAAGCGGAGCGAAGCGCAGACTCCGGGTTTTTTAACGTCACAGCCACAACTGATAGCGTAGACTTAGAAGAATGAAAATAGCCCGGAATGGCATCACTTCGTGGGCGATTTTCGGATAAACCATCATTCCCGGCACGCCGGGCACAACAAACGATGAAAATACTCTGTACAAACAGATGAGTCATGACAATCTTATTCCAAACCATTTTTTTTTGGAATACAAACAATTG
>JAJRQC010000022.1 GCA_024280455.1 Deltaproteobacteria bacterium
CGGCAAGATCGGTAGCGCCAATACTCTTGCCCCGGATAACCATTGCCTCCATGCGTTCCCTCCATTATTATAATGGAAATGGGTCTATCATAATTCAGATTTGAACGCAAGTTTTTTTGGGGACACGCACGTAATGCTCCCCACCAAATCTGCCAGGTCACGGCTGGCGGTGACTGAACTGCACCTGGTCATGCCCGCGTATTTGCGGGTTGTCGTGCCAAACGAAAGGTCAGGCCACCGGAGTTTTGCAAGCCCTTTCCGGATTAATCGAACCGATTGTATCCATTTCTGACTGCCTGCTGCATTGCCGTAAGTTCATCATCTGTGAGAAAATCAAAGTGAGCAGATCTTTGTCCGGCAGATAGACTCCCGTTGTTCTGGAGGCAGAGCTGAATAAACAGGTCAATAAGACGATCCGGCATGTCAATGATGTCCTGGATCGCCTTTTTGGTATTGTCATAGTTGACCAGAAAACTGAGTTCCTCTACAAGTTCCTCCTCAATGGTTTTGGTCACAAACTCATACAGCGCCTCTGACTGCACAGTCATGTCCATGTACTGATACCAGCACGCAGTCTCATTTTTGACGGTCATTTTTCCGGTCTCATCCAGCTGGTAATCAACACAGGTCGGCCAGGTCACGGCTGGCGGTGACTGAACTGCACCTGGTCATGCCCGCGTATTTCCTGCCCGAAAAAGGTGACAGATTTATTTTCCCCAAAGAACAAGGCAAAATCAAAATGAAAGGGGAAAAGCGTTACACATTCTCTACACGCTGACTTTATATTCTATGCACGTGTGCATAGAATCGTGTATAGAATTGCTGCAAGTGTGTATTAAAGTGTGGCGCTTATGCGTTTCTATCTCATGGTTACAGATAATTCATAACTCGTGCTTCTGCCGCCGCCGGGACGTTTCTGCAAAATATTTTTATCCACCAAATCGGCCAGATCACGGCTGGCAGTGACTGCGCTGCACTTGGTCATGCCTGCATATTTTCGGGTTGTCATACCGCCTTCAAACCTATCTCCACTGTCAAGGAGGCGATTGATCACCTTCTGCTGTCTGGCATTCAATGCAACATTTCTGTTCAGCTGCCAGAATCTTGCCTTGGTTATCACCCGTTCAACAATCCATTGTGATTCCTGCAGGGCTGCTTCAAAAGTTTGCAAGAACCACTTCAGCCAAGGGGTTATGTCCATACCGTTCTTTCCGGCTGCCTCAAGAATGCTGTAATACCCCTTTCGATCCAGACTGATATATTTGGAAAACGAAACCAGCTCCATAAGCGATGGATAACTGCGAGCAAGGAGGTAATCCGTTACAGCCCTGCCAATCCGCCCGTTGCCGTCATCAAAGGGATGAATCATGATAAACCAGAGATGGGCAATGCCCGCCTTAAGCAAAGGTTCCGATTTATTTTCAGTATTCAGCCAATCCAGGAAGCGGATCATTTCCCGGTCCAGTTCCGCTTTAGGAGGGGCAACATATGGCACCATCTCACGGCCTATTGCTCCGGAGACAATTTGCATCTCTTCTTTCCCCCTGTACCTGGCCACTCGAATCTTATGGAGACCGGAATATCCGCCGGGGAAAAGGGCCGCATGCCAGCCAAACAATCGTTCTTCAGTCAAAGGTTGTTGTTTCTGTGAACGTGCATCGAGTAAAACAGCCACAAGGCCGTCGGCCCGTTCGTCCCAGTCCTCGCGCTCCACCGGAAGTCCCAACCTTTTACGAATAGAGGCTCGGACAGAACTTCGGCGAAGGGCCTCTCCTTCGATGGCCGCTGTCTCCATTGTATCATCGGTGAGTACCCGTTCCTGTGCATCCAACCGTTCTGTGTCACTTAACGTCTGACAGATTGCTGTCAAACCGCCGATCAACCGGGAGACATTGCTGATTTTTGGCAGAAGAAGGTCACTGTCATAATAAAATTTGGGCCAGTCTTTCTGTTGCCATATCCATGGATGATGTGATTGCATGACTTAATCATGTCATATTTTTTACGAATAGGCAAGATAATCCCATCCCGCTTTTTATTATCTGAAGGCAATCCAGAAACAACACCTTTGGCATTCATGTTTTTGAATGCAAAAAATGGCAAAGTTGCACGTTTTTCAAACGAAAAATGTGCAAAGAATCTCTGGATAGTAATCACTATACTTGTTGACAACTATAGTGATCTTTATCCAGTCCTAAAAAGGCTCGCTCTCAATCTCCCTGATTTCCAGCTCCTTCCCTTCGGAGATAATGACGGTGATCTTTTTGGCTGCTCCCACTTCAATTACTGGAGTAGCCTGCTTGGCCAGGCTCAGGTAGAAATCATGCAAGCTGGCTGCACCCTCCGACAGGCCGCCGCCGATGGAGTATTTTGCCACCTGGGTGGAGTCGACCGTGGTGGTCGTGCCCAGGGCAGAAGTTGACTGCGTGGTGGCGGCTGATTTGAGCATATCCCCCATGCCACCGAAAAAACCGGCGACAATGGTTCTGGCAGTGGCAGCCCCCATTCTGGATACAACCCTGCCCGACAGGCCGACCTTGCTGTCCGAATCAGTAACAAAGCCCTTGACCGGTGTATCAATAATGGCCTTGCCCTCGTTACTGAGACAGGAAAGGGATACCAGTCGTACATCAGCCCGTTCCTTGTCCAGCCTGCCCACGGCTTCGGCAATAACAAAACAACCGGACAGGTTTGCCTTGATGTCGTTTGGCAATACCGCCGGGGTTTGGATCCTGAGCAGGAGCGGTTCCGGATTATTAGTTCCTTTCCCGGATGTAGAAGCATCGAAACCGGTCAGCAGCTGTGCCTCCATAAAGGAAGGCGGAAGATAGACTGTCCGTCCTTTTTTTTTATCTTTTTTTCCTTGGCTATCCATGCCCCCGGTTGCGGCAGCCGGATTGGAAAGTACACTGATTTCCCCTATTATTTTAGTTTCCGGTTGTGCATGGGGCGGCAGGTTGCCCGGAGTGGATCCACTAGGCGGCAACGGCCAGGGCTCTTTGATTTCCTGCGCAGGAGGTGATGGTTCAGCCTTTGCCTCCACCTGGTCGGCAGTGGGTATTTCGGGAAGAGATTTTTCTTTTATAGTCTGCTTGATGACCGTTAGCTCGTCCTGGATCCTGTCAACAGTGTCCACAATGGTGTCAAACTGTCGCCGCTGTTCCCTGAGCATGGTTTTTTGAATCAGGTCAGGTTCAAGCTGTATTTCCCTGGTTTTCTTCTGACCGAAAAAGCCAACCGAATCATCTGTTTTTGACGATTTGTGGCCGGTGGCTACCAGAACCAGAAAGATCGCCCCGATGCCCGCCCAGATGACAATTTTTTTCTGTTTCGGTTCCAGATTGTTGAACCTTTCCTTGAGGCTCATTGTGGGTGCTCCTTCTGATCAACCACAAACACCCTGGTTGTCTGGCCGGTGTCCAGGTTGTGATCCTCAATGGCAACCGCAAGGATAGACCCGCTCACGGACGAGGAAAGAAAGAGTTTTTCACCAAGAGTAACCGGATCCTGGGCAAGAGATTTCACCGCATACTTTTTCAGGCGCAGGCCAACTCCGTCCACATCAACGACCTGGGTCAATGTGACTTCCACATCAGGAGACAGGTTCTCCACTTTGGCTGGCTCGCTCACCCGGTAACTGGATGGGTATGTTTCATTATAGGCTTCCCGGATGATCTGCAGGGCCTGTTTCTCCAAAGGCAGATTTTTATAATGGGCATATTTTTCCTGAAAGAATCTCCCTTTGGTGATGCCAGCCGGATGGTAACGGACGGAATATCCGTCGGAGTGACGATCAAGGTGTAGACCGTATTATTGCAAACCACAAACAGCTCGCTCTGTTCGTCCGCGTAGATGTATTCCCCGCCCATATCTTCGATCTTGAACTTGATAAAGGCGTTGTTACCGGAAAAATGGCCAGTCATTCCCTTTTCCTGGGAAAATATCAGATCCGTCATCGGGCCGGAGCAGACAATCCGGTTGATATCCATATTGGAGAGTTCCACGGCAGTGGGGATCTCGGCCGAAATCACGGTATCCGCCTGACAGTTCCCGGCGACCATAGCCAGTAGGGCCGCCGTTAATGGAACAAAATATCTCATCCTGTTATCCCTCCTGCTCTTTGGCAAACTTTTCCTTCAGCGAAACGATATAAAACCTGCCGTCCTGCAGCCGATACTTGATCAGGTAGGTTTTACTGGTGTTTTCAAGCTGAGTATTTCCTGCCAACTGTTTGAGATTTCCGAAAACCTCGATAAAGTTGTCGCCCAGTTTTATTTTTTCCAGGTAGAAGACAGAACTGACCTGCGATTCCTCCACTCTACTTGCCAGGGAGTACCAGGCCTTAGAAGCCTGTGGATAGGACTCCGGGGCATAATAGAAAAGCAACTCCTCGAACTGTGCCCTTGCCGTTGGCGGAGAATAAGTGCCGGCCAGATTGACAATCCTCCGGGTTATATCCATGAGGTAAGTATCTGTGGGTTTGCCCTGAACAAATTCAACTGTACCGGTGATTTTAGGCGGAATCAGGACAACTCGCTGATACTTGACCGCACGATACACCATGAATGAATTGAAGATTACTGCCAGCGACAGAACAACGATGACAAACTTCAGCAACCGATTCTCCACAAAAAGATTGCTGGTCTTCTGGACAAAAATATTCGTTTTCATTCCTGGAACTCACGTTGAAAATAATCAGGATAATTTTTCATTTGGATGAATCCGAACATGTAAAGAATATGTTTTAAAAAACCCCGCGACTTCACCCGCTTGGTACGAGTATAAAAGTACTGGGTGACGAGAAATATCAGCCACATGATCTTCCCGTACAGAAGAGCCAATGTGAGCGTAAAGACAAACAGGATCAACTCATCGGTCTCAAACCAGAGCACCTGAATCGGCTTGGACAGATACTGCGGGAACCTGTGGGAGATATTGTTTTCAGCCATTCTCGTTTTCCATTACCCTGTCAGCTGATCACTGCGCCGATGGTCTGGACGACACTGTCTGCCTTGAGCAGAAAAGCACCGCCAAGAACGACTCCGGCTGCCGGCAGGATCATCTGCCGGATAGCCAGGATGGCCGCAAAGACCATGCAGGCCACACCGGCAATAAAGCCTATAGGGCCAAGAAGAATCTGGTTCACACCGGGTCAGTCGCAAGAGATTTTGATTTGCCTGGGCGAATACCATCTCAAAGGTGATATGATTACTACTCCACAGATCTCGCCTTCAATATCCCGCCACGACTCCGTTGTTTCCTCAAAGATTATTCACTTTCTTTCCTCGGAAGCAGAGCTTCGTGATGCAAGACCTTCAGTGAAAATGTTATATGTTCCTTTTTCGTTTACCCCCCAGGTAGTGCGAAATGGTGACGGATTTGAGGAGGACCGGGAGCGGGCTCGTCAAATTTTCAGCAGTATTCGGGAAAGCAGGAGGAGCAAACTTTCCGTGATTATGATAGGCAGCCAAAGGGTAAACTATCTTGTTGAGTACATGGTGGCGGATGTTTTCAACTGTGAACCTTTTGTCCCTGCAGGTGGGAATCCCAAAGTACCTGTTTACCTTTGCTACAGAAATTTTGATCATCTTGTGCCAAGCTGTTTCGGCGGCCAGGAAAATCCACTTTGTGAAAGTGCGGATATTCGGCACGGAACTTATTATATGGACGAAAATTTTGAGTGGCAGTATTTTGAATGGCAGGAAGGAGAGGATGATTCCGGAATTGTTATAGTGGTTCGGGAGGCGGATTGTGTTGAGCTGGCTGTTTTTGGTTTTTCGGGTCGGGCGACCAGCTCTATTGGGACAGCCCTGTTGCAGAAATCCGAACAGTTCTGGCCGGACCCTGATACCGGATATGGCAATACCGTTGTTTCCGGTGGCAAAGAGATCGGCGTTTATCTCTGCCGCATTAAAATACGCAGGAGCACGGGAAAACTGAATAATCGTGTCTGCCGGCGATTTAATGACGATTTAGTTGAAATTGTTCCCTTGAGCCGCAAGGTGCTTGAAAAATTTCTTTTGAAATAGCAACAGGTTTCGAAGTGGCCACTTGGTCTCCGAACTGTAACCGATCAACTTGCGATACGGACAATCAGTTCCCGGGCATGATGCTTGCCCGGAAGGTTTATAGCAATTTTTTCGATCCATAATCATGACGACAAAGCGAAATTTATTGATTCATCTTGGTGCAGACTCTCTGGCGGATGCGCTTCTTGAATTAGCAGCATATTCTGATGAGGCAGCCGAACTGGTAAGCCGCCTGGCTGCGACAGCTGATGAGAAAGTGTACCGTTTTAACAACAGGATTAAGGAATTGGAGCGCTCCGGCAATTTTTATGACTGGCGGCAGGTAGCTGCTTTCGGCAGAGAGCTGGAAGGGTTACTTGAGGATGTCGCTGATAGTGTGCGGGATAGCAGGACCGGTGTGGAACTGATGATCAAATTTTTTAAAAGCGACAGCTATATTTTTGAGAGCTGTGATGACTCCAGTGGTGAAATCGGAGGAATTTTTCAAGATACCGCCACTGGAATTTTTTCTCAATTTGCAACAGGCTGTTCAGATAAACAATGGCTGCGGAATGAGTTGGTCAGCCTGCTGGAGGAAGATGGGTACGGGGTCAGGGATTTCCTGCTGGATTCGGTGAATGAGTACATGCCCACGGAAGAAATCAACCTTCTCATCGATCAATTGAGAGATCAGGCTGATAAGGAGTCGTCAACAAACCGGCAGCGGAGTTGGTATCGATATATAGAGCAACTTGCCGAACAGATCGGTGATGCTCAGCTTTTTGAAGAAATGCGAAGAAAGTCCTGGGGCAGCCTCAACAGCAGAGCCTGCCTGGATATTGGCCGTATGTATTTTCAGGCTGGTGATCCGCAAACAGCCCTGGCATGGCTTGAACGGATAGACGATGATGATTTTTTCCAAAAAGGCAAGCGTGACCAGCTGTTACGGAGCATTTACGATCAGCTTGGCGACATGGATAAGTTGAAAGAAACAACCTGGAAAAGTTTTCGTGGTTATCGGAGTCTTGACGGGCTTGAGGAACTGCTGGAGGTGATTGGTCAAGGCCAGCGTGAGATGGTTATAACACAGGCGAAAGATGAAATATTATCACAGGAAAAATTTTCCTCAACCGACGCTCTGTTCTTGATTCAAACCGGACAGGCAGAAGCGGCAGAGCGGTATCTTCTACAATACGCCCAGCAGTTTGACGGCGATTGTTATTTTGACCTCCTGCCCCTGGCCGAATTCATGGAGGAAAACGGCAGGTATCTTGCCGCGACAATGGTGTATCGTGCCCTGTTGAATTCTATTCTTCGCAGGGGTTATACAAAGAGTTATCACCATGGTATCAGTTATCTGCAGAGGCTGGATTTTCTGTCTTCTCAAATCAATAACTGGCAACGCTTCATGCCGCATGAACAGTATAAACAGGAACTGCAAAATGCGCATGGTCGTAAGTACAGTTTCTGGGGAAACTATGGGGGAGAGAAAAAAGGGAGACGATCATGAGTGAATACCAGTATTATGAATTCCAGGCCATTGATGAGCCTCTCAGCGACGATGTACAGCGGGGGTTGCGTCAAATCTCATCCCGGGCCCACATAACGCCCACCGGATTTGTCAACGTCTATAACTATGGGGATCTTCATGCCGATCCCGTGGTATTGCTGGAAAAATATTTTGATGCCTTTTGTTATCTGGCCAACTGGGGAACCCGGCGGCTCATGTTCAGGATTCCGACAGGCCTGCTTGATGAGAAGTTGGCCGGAATGTATTGCTGCGAGGATGTTTTCGGCCTTCGTCAAACAGATGAATTCCTGATCCTGATCTTTGATTCAGAAACCGAGGACCACGAATGGGAGGAGGGCGAAGGGTGGCTCTCGTCGATGATTGGACTGAGAGAAGAACTGCTGCGTGGGGACTTTCGCTGCCTGTATATCGCCTGGCTGCTTGGTGTACAGCAGGGATGGGTGGATTCTGACGAAACGGAACCACCGGTGCCTGCAGGACTGGAAACACTGAGTGGCGCCCTGTCGACTTTTACCCGCTTCATGCGAGTTGATCCCGACCTGGTAGCGGTTGCAGCACGAGACAGCGTAGAGATATCAAAATCGGGTTTGGAACAGGAAATGAAAACCTGGATTCGGAAACTCGATAGAGACGAGAAAAATGAAATTATTTATCATCTTATGCGCTCCAAAGTCAGCCATGCAGGGAACAGGCTGAGATATATGAAGAAGAACGAAAAAAGCTGGAGGCTGAAGAACGCGCCCGGCAGCAGGCCCTTTTGAAAAAACAGCAGGCCCTTGAGCGGAAAAAATATCTGGCAGGCCTGGCCGGCAGAGAGGAGGAGCTTTGGCGGCAGATACAGTCGCTGGTTGCCGGCAAACGCCCGACAGATTATGATCAGGCGGTTCAGCTGCTGCTGAATCTCAGGGATCTGGCACAAGGCAGGAGTGAAAAAGCGGCATTTCAACAAAAGCTTGCGCTACTGGCAGAGGAGCATCGACGAAAATACAGTTTCATCAAGAAGTTAAATACATCCGGATTTTCCGTGTGAGGAAGATTTTTTTCTTGAGAAGCGCATATGGCTATAGAATCTGAGGAAACCTGTACAAACTGCCATGCGTTTCGTCCGGTCTCTTATGAGCAGGATGGAGAGCAGGGGATATGTCTTCTGGATCCGGCCTTTGATCCGTATCTGGACGAGATTATTGAGCAGGACAGCTTTGCGGGATGCCGGCAACTGGTGCAGGAAAAAATGTTTCCTGGTGAGCAGGAGGCCTGTAACCTCTATGATGAGGTAGATTATATAGACGAGTACGATCTTGAGCCCCTGGATTCTTTTGATGTTATGCTGGAAACCGACAACCAGCCAATAGAATGTTTGCTGGATGAAAATTATCAAGCGCCGAAGTACTCGTTTGGTGACCATTCGTTTTCCTGGTTGCTGGAACATGATTGCCGGTTGCGGAGAATACGCTGTCAATACGAGAAGGTATCAGCTGAAGAACGCCGCATGGCCGCCGACCTGGAGTATCACTCCTTTCCCGCAACCCAGATGTTTCGTCAATTAACCGAAGAGCCTGCGCCTCCAAATGAGCTGCCCGGTGAAGTTGTTGCACTGGCGATAGATCCCTGCTATGCGCCGGCCCTGTTAACCGTGGGCAGCCATGAGATTCTCCTTGGCAGGGAGGAAGAGGGGATGCAGATTTTGCTTTCCCTTGTTGAGCTGCCCGCCGGAACCGAAGATCTGAACATTATCATTGACAAGGCGGGGCGATTTCTTCTTGACCGAGCGGAGTGTGCCAGGGCTTTGACGTTATACTCGAAGGCGGCAGAAAGATATCCGAAGGAACAGATGTTTCAGGCAGGTCTTGCAGCATGCTCGCCTTGCTAATAAAGAAATCCCAGGAGGTACAGCGGGATCCTTTTTTCTGTTCCGATCAGAATGTCATCCAGAAGCAAAAAGGAAGTATTGCTCCCTCTGATCTGTTTTGTACTTTTATTCTTTCCGCCGATCTCAAAAAGAAAGTCCTGGCATTTAAGGTCTCCGATTTTGGAATAAGCCGGTTTCAAGTGAGTATTTTCAAAGCAGGTCAGGGCAAAGAGTTCTCGCACAGCCTCCTTGTCGATGCCTTTGCCGAGTTCATGTTCAATGGCATAAAAAAGATTTGTATTGTTCAAAAAAACTTTCTCTGTATTTCGCATCAGGGCATGTCCGGTTTTGTCAATGAGTAAAAAACGGAGCAGTCCACTATCGCGGAGCATTTCAAGGTATTTTGTCACATCACTGTGATCTTTCTTTAAGCTTTTGGCGATCTTGTTGACATTGATTGATGAGGGGGGGGATGAATAAATAAAATTTAAGATTTTTTTGAAAACGGGCATGGTGCCGGACTTAATCTTGTAACAGGAAGGGATATCAATATAAATACCTTTTTCAATAATCCCTATCAGGGCTTGATAGATATCATCATTATCATGGTAGCTATGGAAGATAGGATAGTAGCCGACTTTCAGATATTCATTAAACCAGCCTAGCAGTTTTGGAGTCGATGCCAGCTCAGTGGCAATATTCATCCCGTTTTCGATAATTTCATCTAAGGAGAAGATGGAAAAATTTTGACCCGTTTTATTTCCAGAAATTCACGAAAGGACATTCCAGGCATATGCTTCAGAATCGCCCGGCGGGATAAATCGTATTTTTCCCTGATGAGATCAATACTGGAGCTTCCGGAAAAAATGATTTTCAAATTTTTATATTTGTCGTAAATGTTTTTTAATTCCTGGCCCCAGTTAGGATATTTGTGAATTTCGTCAATACATAATAACCGGCCATCGTAGCGGTCAACAAATTCCCTTGCTACCGTAAGCAACTTGTTCTCGCTGAAATAGAGATCATCAGCGCTGACGTAGAGGGCCTGTGGATTATTAAAATAGTTGTCCCTGAGATAGTTCAGGATATAAGTAGTCTTGCCGATCCCTCGCGGCCCTACAACCCCAATAATCCGATGGTCACTTTCCATGGATTTGTACATGTTTCTTTGATATACTTCTCCCAGGTTGTTTAAAAGTCTTCGATGGTCTTCTATCAAAATATCCATAGCCGGTCCCTCGCACAGTAAATTTGGTTGCAACCAAATTATACCACTATTTTTTTTGGATACAACCAAAAGAAAGGAGTACTGAGAGGACTGTTGCGATCATAATTGTGTCTAAGTAATATAACTAATTGATTATTCAGGACATAGGCTATCTTGAGGGGGTCGTGGCCCACGGTCGTGCGAGTTCGAATCTCGCCTTCCCCACAATGAACTCCTCGTTCCCATTTAAAACCGGTCGGTTTTTTTTGATCCTCCTTTAAGGGCTGTGTGGTAGCGGTTTTCAGGGATCCTGTTTGAACCCTTTCCGAGAGGATATGTGATTCTTTTGACTTACCCTCCGGCATTGGAATACCATAATGCCAGTAAAATTAAAGCGTAACCGATATGAGATAAAGCCAAACCTGCCGGAAGGCGGGGACGGAAAGCTACGGGTCTGTTAGATAGCCGGGCTGCCTTTGCACAAGGTAGTCCTGCTTTTTTTTTGCTGCTCCGTATCATCTCCGAGAGGACAAGCGACCTCGATGCCTGTACCGTTGCTCCCTGACAGCAGGTCACGCTCTTGTCGGGTCGGTGCGGGATACGGCAGCCTCAGATAATGTCACTCATCACGTTTCATACAGGAGGAACCATCCATGTCGACAACGATGACGTCCACCATCAAGGTGGAAATAGAGGGTGCCGGTACTCTGTCAGCTATCCATTGCATAGATGTTCATGCCTTTGACAAGATTGAGATCAGTGTTCCACCCGAATCAGGCGGCACCCCGGGGGGCAGCCGTTGTTGATGTGCAGCCCGGAGGAGCGGGACGGGTCAGGCCGGCATGGCTGGGCCAGATTTTACGGGTCACAGCCACAACAGGTAGCGTAGACTTCGAAGAATGAAAATAGCCTGGATCGGCATCACTTCGTGGGCTATTTTCGGATAACAGTCGTTGAAGATAACGGTAAAAAAGGGTAAGGGATACGTCTATCTAATCGACTGGTTATCCCGGTCTTGCCTGCTGCGCTCGCCGCACTTCCCTGGCTGCTTGTCAGTGACGGGAAAAAAACGTATAGCTCCTCTTTCCATATATCCTTTATATCCATGCCTGCAGAATATCTGTTTTGCAGCCATTCTTTTTTTCTCCGCGTTTGCTCTTATTTAATAGGCCCAAGCTGTGAGATCTGTGCTATCTCCATACTGTTCGGAGACATACCGGCATTATTTCGATCACCATTATTCCATTTCGCCTTTCCTGATGTTTTTCAAGGGCTATTTTTGCGTCTTTTTTGACCCATCACACTGTTTTTAAATAAGTAAATCATAGTGTTCGGTGACCTGGTTTGCCGGACATTCCCTGTGTTTTTCCCTGCTCCAGCTCGTATATTCGTCCGGCATCCTTTACCTTCCATCTTTTAAATTATCGTAATTCCAATATGTTGTGCGTCTGTGCTGCGGCGAAGTACCAGCTTGTTGTCGGATGGCGCAAAATAAGCCCTGTGGGTGAGAGGTGTTGGGCGCAATCTGCGCTCAATTTATAGGTTATCTATAAATGAAAGGTTCTCGCAGAGGCTATAAATGAAAATGTGTATGTTAGTTATAGTCGGTATTTCCAGGAGTTAAACGCAGAGAGCTTTTTTTTACGGTGCCTGTCCGCTTTTGGCACACACCTTGCGATAGAAGAGGCAAATACAAAAAAATACAAAAAGCATTACGCTGAAAAATGAGAACGGAGGATACCATGAGCATCCATACACTGACAAAAGCAATGACGAATGATGGCGGTCATTCCCTGCTACAGAAAACCATGACGTTCTTCTCAAGCCTGAGTGAGCCCTTCTGGTTCTGCCTGTCCTTTCTCCTCTTCCTGCTCATGGGACCCTTCTCCGCAGTTGCCGTACTGGTCGGTCTCTGCAGCCTGGCCAAAGAGAATAAATCCAAGATGATCGAACCTGCAAGTGTCTAAGGACTTTTTTTATTATTTAATCTTTTTATCTCATTAACCCAAGGAGGAACACGATGGCAAACGGATTTTCACTGGCAA
>JAJRQC010000023.1 GCA_024280455.1 Deltaproteobacteria bacterium
AAACATGACAGACATACTACTCGCCCGCGATGCGGTCGAGTATCCATTATTGGCTGCTGCCGCAGCCAATAATGGATACCTGCGCCAACTTTGCCAAATAACTACCCATATTTTCGGATAAACCAGCATGGCTGGACCAGGTAAGCGGAGCGAAGCGCAGACTCCGGGTTTTACAGGTCACAGCCACCAACAAGGATGAAAATAGCCTGATACGACATCACTTCGTGGGCTATTTTTGAATAAAATCTTTGATCTTTTCAAAAAGCGATTCCGGGATCTCCTCTTCAAACATAAAGGCTTCAGACTCCTCGCCGGTAATCCGCTCTTTTACCTCAAGAGGCAAAGAGCGGAGAAAGGCCACACGTTCAGGGTTTGGTTTTTTCTTTTCACTTGTCATCTTCTTCTCCTTGTAAAGCTATCACCATATTCAACCGGTACGGTGTATGTTGGATTGACGATTGACGAGACAGCAACATACCTGCCGGCACCATCTTGAATCAACCAGTTTTTATGTTCTTATTTCTTTTCTGTTCAATTCGCTCCCGGAACTCTTTGGTCCTGGGGATTTTTTCTGTCTCTTTCCTGTAGAATTGTAGAAAAAAAGATTCTTTCTGCAGTCATTCTTTGTTATGCTCTATTTTTTATTTTTAGCCAAGTCTAAGAAATGGGGGCACCGGGCGGAAGAATGTCCAGACCGTTTACCATGTCGTCGGAAAAAGAGCTTACTGTTTTACTTGAAGAACTTAACCTGGAAGAAGAACGCAGGCTGTCTCAAGCTGCGTGTTTGAGCAGGACAGGGGTTCGACGGCTTGAGAAAGAGAGAGCCGATCATCGTCAGCCCTTTGCCCAGGATTGTGACCGTATTCTTCATTCCCACGCCTATACGCGCTACATTGATAAAACGCAGGTTTTTTCTCTGGTGGACAATGATCATGTCAGCCACCGGGTGCTGCATGTGCAGATCGTCTCCAGGATTGCTCGAACCGTCGGCCGTTTTCTCGGCTTGAATGAAGACCTGATCGAGGCCATTTCCCTGGGGCATGACATCGGGCATCCCCCTTTTGGCCATGAGGGAGAAAAAATTCTTGACCAGCTCTGCAAAGAGCATGGGCTGGACGGCTTTCAACATAATATCCAGTCGGTCCAGTTTCTCGATCGGTTTGAGCGCAAAGGAAGAGGCTGGAATCTCTGCCTGCAGGTCTTGGACGGCATTCTCTGCCATGACGGCGAGGCCCATGTCACCCGGCTTGCTCCGCAGCGGGACAAGGATTTCGCAGTCCTGGATCGGGCGCTCTTGGAAAAGGGTCGCGATCCCATGCAACGCTTGTTTCCCATGACCCTGGAGGGATGTGTAGTTCGAATGTCGGACACCATTGCCTATATCGGTCGGGATATCGAGGATGCAATCGAGCTTGAACTGATTGAGCGCAGTGAAATTCCAGCGACCTGCGCCGCCGGACTCGGTTCGACCAACGGCACCATTGTCTACACTCTGGTCACGGATCTGATTAACAACAGTCGTCATGTCCGGGATGCGGTTCCGGGCACGGATCAGGACTATATAGGTTTCAGCAGCGAAGTGTCCGAGCACCTGCTGGAATTAAAAAAATTTAACTATGAGCGAATTTATCGAAATCCGGCCTTTAAACCTGATTTTGTCTGGATTCGCGCATGTTATCGTTCATTGTTTGAGCATTTTATGGAAGTGATAGAGAGGGAAGCAACGGTGGCAAAGAGCAATGTCGGTTTTCTGTCGACCATGACGGAGCACTATCGGAACAGTCATCCGCCGGCCGCCGTGATCAGGGATTATCTTTCAGGAATGACGGATGAATTTTTTCTCAACCAGGCCCGGAGCATAGGTTGTACGCTCCCGGAGAGAATATGCTTACCAAACTGAAAATATTCCTGCCCGGTGAGAATACCCGGATGATTCTGGTTGCCGCCTGCATCGGCCTGATGGCCGGGGTTGCAATAATCGTTTTTCGCGAATCGGTTGATTTTGTCCATGAGCAGCTTTTTGTCCGCGGGTATGAGTGGCTGCAAATCGGGGAGGGCGGATGGCGAGGGTTTCTGCTGCCCCTGATCCCCATGTTCGGCATGGTTCTGTTGATTCCCCTGTCCCTGGCCTTTCCCGGTAAAGTCAACGGGTACGGCTTCACCAAGTTTCTCCGCCGGGTCAATCTGGAGAACGGGGTTATTCATATCCGTAATATTTTTATCAAACTTGTCTCCACGGCCATAACCATAGGTTCCGGGAATTCCGCCGGTGTGGAAGGACCGATTGCCGTTATCGGCGGTGCCCTGGGGTCGCAGGTCGGGCAGCGGTCCCGGGTCTCGGGCAAGAGGATGAAGGTCTATATTGCCGCCGGCTGTGCGGGTGGTATTGCCGGTATCTTCAACGCACCGCTGGCCGGGATGTTTTTTGCGGCCGAGATTGTTCTGCTCGGAACCTATGAGATCTCCTCATTCTCCGCCCTTGTCATTTCGTCCGCCTTTGCCACCGTTGTCTCCCGGGCTTGGTATGGAGAGGTCCCGGCGTTTCCGATTCCTGATTACCACATGGTTAATCCCTTTGTCGAGATGCCGCTCTATTCCATTCTGGCCCTGATTATCGGGCTGCTGGCCGTACTCCATATTCGGTTTTTTTATTTTGTCCGCGATAAATTCCAGGCCCTGCCCCTGCATGAGCAGGCCAAACCTATCCTCGGCGCGCTCATAGTCGGCAGCATAGGCATTGCCTTCCCGCAGGTCATGGGGGACGGATACGAATACATTGAAAAGGCCCTGGCTGGACACACTGTGATTTGGGTCATGCTGGCCCTTATCTTTCTCAAATCCATTGCCACCGCCATCACCCTGGGCTCCGGAGGCGCCGGTGGTGTCTTTGCCCCCGCTCTTTTCATCGGTGCGGTCTGCGGCGGGGCCTATGGCGGTGTTGTCCATTACCTGCTGCCGGAATATACCGCCAGTGCCGGTGCCTATGCAACCATCGGCATCGGGGCCTTTCTGGCCGCCTCCACCCATGCGCCCATGACCGCTATTTTCCTGCTCTTTGAGATGACCGGTAACTATCTGATTATTATTCCGGTGATGCTGGTCTCGATACTCAGTACGGTTGTAGCCACCAAATTTTACCCGGATTCCATTGATACCGTTGATTTTTCCCGTGAGGGTATTAATATCCACGAGGGGCGCGAGGTCGCGATCATGAAATCCATCCTTGTCGGTAAGGCGATTACCGAGGATGTGGATTTCATCAGTGAGACTGCCAATATCAATCATCTGCTCCAGCTTTTTCGTTATGCCCGCGATAGTTTTTACTTCCCGGTTATCAATCATAAAGGGCTGATGGTCGGGGTGGTTTCCATGCAGGATGTGAAGACTATTCTGCACGATGAAGAACAGCGGGTCTGTTCTCTGGTCGGTGCCATCTGTACCCGGGATGTGATCATGTTGACTCCGGATGATAATCTCTACGATGCCATGCAGCTCTTTGATATCAAAGGCATTGACGAGATACCGGTTGTGGAAACCCTGGAAGAACCCTGGGTACTTGGTATGCTGAAACGATCGGATGTGACCGCCGCCTATAATCATGAGATCCTCAAACGGGGAATCAGCGAGAAAGAGGAAACCATTCGTATGCTCTGTTCGGTCTAGCCCGGATATTTCACAAGCGATCTACTGCAAGGGCTGAAAGTACCATGTCTGCTGTGTCACAGCTTTAAAAAGCGTCCTCGGAATATTTCAATATGTCTGCGGGCTTTTTGAAGCTGTTCCTCGCATCCACCGCACTTTCAGCCCTTTCGCTACGAACTTTGTGAAATATCCGGTCTAGTCGGCCAGAGAAATTTTGTGGAGAAAAAGGAGATGACTCCCGACGATATAATCCAATCATCGGACTTTACCGTTGTTCTGTTTTCCTTTGGCTTTAAGCATGGAGCACCCGAGGCCGATCTGGTCTGGGATGTTCGTTTTCTGCCCAACCCGTACTGGGTGACCGAGTTGAAGGATAGGAGCGGTCTGGAGGGCGATGTGGCTGCCTATGTGCTTGAAAATGATGTGGCCGGGGAGTTTCTGGACCTGCTTGAACCGCTGCTGAAGTTTTTATGTGAGCAGCATGCGAAGGGAAAAAGGCCGGAACTCCGGCTTGCGGTTGGTTGTACCGGCGGGCGGCATCGTTCCGTGGCCGTGGTCGAATACCTGAGAAAGTTGCTTGACAGAAGCGCATATAAGCTCAATGTTTTTCATCGGGATATAGAGAAAAAGTAGGTCGGAAATCTGTAACAGTTCAGGTTCAGGATCATTTATTGTCCTTGCCTGAATACTTACGGAAATCTTAGATCTGAAATCGTTCAAAGAGGTTTGAACACGAGGAGAATGGTATGAAAGATATGTTGAAGAATGTTCTGTATGCTGGTGTCGGGGCCGCGTTTTTGACCAAAGAGAAGATTGAAGAGCTCAAAGGTGACCTGATCGATAAGGGCAAGCTCACCAAAGAAGAGGGCAAACAGTTTGTTGATGACCTGATTAAGAGATCGGAACGGGCCAGGGATGAGCTGGAACTCTGGATTAACAAACGAGTGGAAGAGCGTATCAAGCATTTGGATCTTGCCACCAGCGATGAACTTGCCGATCTGAAGCGAAAAGTGGAAGAGTTGCAGGTGGCGATAAATAAATCAGCCTGTGATTGAGTTTGGAGTTCTGAGTTTCGGCTCTCGTTCCCACGCTCTGCGTGGGAACGGATAATGCATTGACTGCTCATTGCAGCAACTTTGAGTTTTCGTTGATTCACTCTCTAACCTTTCGGTAAACAGCCATTGTTCAGTATTCGTAAGCTTGGGGCCATAGGCCGAACCTACCGCCACTTGAGCAGGTATCACCGCATTCTGCGGGTCCTGTTCAAGTACGGTTTTGATGATCTGATCGAACGACTGCATATTGATCAGTATCTGGAGTCCGGCCTGCAGATGATCAACCGAAAGCCGCGCTCGCAGGTGCAGCGGCTATCACGGCCTGAACGACTGCGGATGGCCATGGAAGAGCTGGGGCCGACCTTTGTCAAGCTCGGGCAGCTGCTGTCCACCCGCCCGGATTTTATTCCACCCGACTATCTCACTGAACTTGCCAAACTGCAGGATAACGTACCCGCTTTTTCGTACCAGGAAGTTGTCGATATCTTTGCGGAGGAGTTCGGCAAGACGCCGGAAGATGTTTTCGCCCATTTTGATCAACAGCCTCTTGCAGCGGCCTCAATCGGTCAGGTCCACCGGGCCCGGCTGGAAGACGGTACCGAGGTCGTGCTCAAGGTGCAGCGGCCGAAAATTGAAAATACCATAGCCGTTGACCTGGAAATTCTGGCCCATATCGCCAGTCTCATGGAGGAGCATCTTGAAGAGGTCCAGGGGCATCGTCCCACCGCCATTGTCCATGAGTTTGCCCGCAGTCTGTCCCGTGAGATTGATTTTTCCATTGAACTGACCAATATCCAGCGTTTTGCCCGTCAGTTTGACGGCAATGAGGAGATCCACGTCCCGCTGGTCTATCCGCAGTTGAGTAGTGAGCGCATCCTGGTGCTGGAGTATGTGGACGGTATCAAGGCAAGTGATTTTAAATCGTTACGCAGAGAAGGTCGTGACTTGAAGCTCATTGCCGAACGCGGCGCTAACCTGGTGATGGAACAGATATTTATCCATGGTTTTTTCCATGCCGATCCCCATCCTGGTAATATCCTGGTTCTGCCCGGGGATGTGATCTGTTTTATTGATTTTGGTCAGATGGGACGGCTCAACCTCAAGGACAGAGAAGAGTTTACCGATCTTGTCCTCAACCTTGTCGGCGGCAATGAGCGTAAAGTCACCAAAGGTGTATTGAATTTGACCATTCAGTATGGAGAAGTGGATCGTGATGCCCTGGCCCGTGATCTTGGGGAGCTCATGGATCAGTATCTATACAAACCACTCAAAGATCTGGCCGCCGGCAAAATCCTCCAGGATCTGCTTGATCTCGTCACCCGGCATGGATTATCGCTACGGCCCAATCTCTATCTGATGATGAAGGCGTTGAGTACAGTCGAGGGCGTGGGTCTGCAGTTGGATCCTGACATGGAACTGATCACTCTGGCCGGGCCCTTTATGCAGAAGATTAAAACCGGTCGAATCAAACCGAAGCGACTGGCTGAAGAGATGGGAGAGACTGGTTCCGAATACCTCTCGCTTATCCGGGAACTTCCGGGAGAACTCCGCACCATCCTTCAACAGCTTCGGGATGGCCGCATGAAGCTGGAGTTTGAGCACCGGGGCCTGCATGCCCTCGGCCTTGCTCTTGATCGTATTTCCAACCGCATTTCCTTTGCCATTGTCCTGGCCGCCCAGATCATCGGTTCCTCGCTGATTATTCTATCCGATATTCCGCCGAAATGGAACGGTATCCCAGTTATCGGTATGGCCGGTTTTCTGATAGCCGGCATCATGGGGTTCTGGCTCCTGCTTTCTATTATTCGTCATGGACGAATGTAGAAAGTAGATCGAGTTGCCGGTTTCTCCGCCGTAACTGAATCGTTTTTCATTTTTCCTTCCTTTGTATTGAAATTTCGGCATAACCCCTGCTATCAATTCCGGTATTAAATCGAAGGATATAATGTCAGGGCGAAATTTACCTACGCCTTCTGATAATGTTAGCGAGGTATTCGGCTTCCCGGTCATTCCGCGCCACCGGTTCAGTAATGTTGTTGGGCGGTGCCCAACCTACCTTCCGTAGCCCAACTTTTTGCGACCGATTATCAAACTCCTCTGAAACCCTATATTTCGATAAGAGCCAAAAATAAATAGGCTGTAATATAAACCAATTGAAGATTTCGTGCGTTTTGTAGTGCCATAAAGTGACCGAAGGGTATTGACGGGGGACATTTTTTATGCCATGCTGTTTTTATGTATATTCGAAGAACAGCAACCAAGAGTAGGAAGGATGGTGGGCAGTATTACACCTATCGCCTGGTGGAGTCGCGACGAACCGAAAAAGGTGTCCGACAACTGACACTGCTAAATCTCGGCGCTGAGTTTTCCCTACCAAGGGAGCAGTGGCCGGATTTAACAAAACGGATTGCGGAAATCCTTAATGGCCAGCAATCGTTGTTTGCGATTAACTGTGATATCGACGAGTTAGCCCGTGGGTATGCGTCAAGGATTGTATTGTCTCATCAAGATCCTCAGGATTCTGATACCATAGACTATCGTGAGGTTGATCTTGACAGTGTTGAAATGAGTAGACCACGCAGTGTCGGTGGGGAGCATGTTATTCTGGAAGCATTGCGGTTTCTTGGGCTTGATAAAAAACTTGCAGAGCTTGGTTTTAACGGGCCCCAGACGGCTGCAGCCATTGGAACGATTGTTGGCAGAGCTTGTCAACCCGGCAGTGAATTGGCAACACATGCATGGCTCAAGGAGCGGTCAGCTCTTGGTGAGCTTATTGATTATGATTTTGACAAGTTAAGCCTTTACAGCATGTATCAGATTTCCGATCAGCTTCTTGGGAAAAAAGCAGAAATTGAGCAGCACTTGTATGAACTGGAACATAATCTGTTTGGACTGCATGAGACCATTACATTATATGATTTCACCAACACATATTTTGAAGGTCAATGCAAAAACAATGCACTTGCGGCCCATGGACATTCCAAAGAGAAACGATCAGACTGTCCTCTGGTCACCCTTGGTCTTGTACTTGACTCAAGTGGTTTCCCACGGCGCAGCCATGTATATGAGGGTAATGTAAGTGAGGCCAAGACATTGTCTGAAATGCTCTCAGCCCTTGAAAAAGGTGGCTCTTCTACAGGTCAAAAGCCTACAGTGGTAATGGATGCCGGTATTGCTACCGAAGACAATATCACCTGGCTGCAGGAAAACCTGTATCCATATCTTGTGGTGAGCAGGAAAAAGCATCGTGAATTTGATAAGGCGTCATCGGTTGTAGTCAAAAAAGATGATGAATGTACAGTTAGAGCACAGAAAGTTTTTGATGAAAAAACTCAGGAAACGCTTTTATACTGCCATTCCACCATGCGTGAAAAGAAAGACCAGGCCATTGGTGACCGTTTCGTGAACAGGTTTGAAGCGGAACTGCAGAAGCTCAATAATGGGCTGCCCAAAAAGCGATGTCTCAAAAAATATGACAAGGTTATGGTCAAAATAGGTCGACTGAGGCAGAAATACTCCAGAGTCTCCAGGCAATATACCATCACCGTCAAACAAGATGAAAAAAGCGGCAATGCCACCAACATAACCTGGCAGTGTCAACCAGCACCGGAAACAACAGACACGCATCCTGGAGTATATTGTCTGCGTACAAGTCAGACTGGATGGGATGAGTCTACATTGTGGAATACCTATACCATGCTGACAGACCTTGAAGCAGTATTCCGTTCGCTGAAGTCAGAGCTTGGTATGCGCCCGGTTCATCATCAGATTGCCAAACGCGTTTCGGGACACTTATTTATTACGGTCCTTGCGTATCATCTGGTTCATGCAATTCGGTTCAGGCTGAAACAGGTAGACATCCACAGCAGTTGGGCAAGTTTACGAAAAGTTGTATCATCCCAGACCCGGGTAACGGTATCTATGCAGTGCAAGAAGGGCAACACCGTGCATATAAGGAAGAGCACACGTCCTGAAACTATCCAGCAGATGATATATTCAGCCCTGGGAATCAAGAGCCATCCCGGTCACACAGTAAAAACAACGATATGAAACAAAATGAAAGATGTAGTGCCATAACGACAGGTGAGTGGTGGGCAAGGCATTGAATTTACTGTAAATGTTAACTTGTCGTCACAAAGTTGGGGTAGGATGGGCAACGCCCATCAATCATTCATACGCCGGGCCAAACCCACATTCCAATCGTAAGACTTGGGCATTGCCCATCAACATTGCAACCCATTGCCTTTTTGTTGGGCAGTGCCCGACCCACATGCACATTGGTGGGCATAGCCCACAAAAAACAACGCGCATGATAATATCATAAGCCTTTGCGATAAAATGAGCGATGAAATCCCTTATTTGCTGATTGCCGGCTCCGCCTCCCGGCCATGATCACGGGCCACCAGCATGTAAATCGAGGGGATAACAAAAAGAGTCAAAAGGGTACCGATGGTCATGCCGCCGACCAGCACCAGACCAATCGAGTTCCGGGCCGCTGCTCCGGCTCCGGTTACCAGCGTCAACGGAAAATGACCGGCTACTGTGGCCGTACTGGTCATCAGAATCGGCCGCAGCCTGGTCATGGCGGCCTCTTTGATCGCCGAGCGTTTATCGAGCCCCTGTTCTTGAAGCTTGTTGGCAAACTCCACCACCAGAATGCCGTTTTTAGAAATTAAGCCGACCAGGGTCACCAGGCCGACCTGGGAATATATGTTTAAGGTTGTTGTCCAGCCATGGGTCCAGAAGGCAACATTGGGATCCGGCATCTTGAGAAAGGTAAAGATGAGGGCGCCGAACATTGCCAGCGGCACCGAACCCGCGAGAATGACAAAGGGATCCCGGAAACTGTTGAACTGAGCCGCCAGGACCAGAAAGATAAGGATAAGGGCCAGACCGAAGGTCGGCAGGAACTGGTTGCCCTCAACCCGTAACTGTCGGGATTCACCGGTATAATCTATCACGTATCCTTTGGGTAGAATTTGAGAGGCTTCATCTTCCAGTAGACGCAGGGCCTCATCGAGCGGCCGAACCGCCACCCCGCTGATCATGACCGCATTGAGCTGTTGAAAACGGTTCAAAGACCTGGGCACCGTGGTGTTGCGGAGGGTGGCCACCGTGCTCAGGGGGATCAGGGTGCCATTCGGTCCGCTGACGTGGATATTTTTTAACTGCGAGGGGTTGAGTCGGTCCATCCGCCGGATCTGGGGGATAACCTTGTAACTGCGGCCGTCGATGTCAAAGCGGTTGACATAGTTGCCGCCCAGCAGGGAGCCGATATCGGCGCCGACCTGCTGCAGGTTCAGGCCCAGATCAGCGACCTTGTCCCGGTCAATAATAAACTCGGCCTGGGGTTGATCGATCTTGACGTCAATGATCGGCGGAAAGGCAAACATGCCGCTCTGCATGGCCTTTATTTGGATTTGGCGGGCAAAATCGAGCAGCTGCTCCTCACCGGCGGTCGAAGCCAGGATAAATTCCACTGGAAAACTTCCGCCCCCTGGCAGAGCCGGCGGCAGGACCGGAAACATCCGGATACCGGGAATGGTGTAGAGTTTGCGCTGGACTTCAGGCAGAATCTCAAAGATTGTCCGCTCCCGCTTGTCCCAGGGTTGGGTAACCATACCGCCGAATCCCGAGGTCGGAAAGGTGATCTGGAAAGTAAATTCGGTCTCGGGTATGCCGAGGAACACCTTGTTGGCGGCAGCGGCATAGCGGCTGGTCTGGTCAATGGTGGAGTTTGCCGAGGCATCAAGGATGCCGAAAATGACCCCCTGATCTTCGGTAGGGGCAAGTTCCCGGGCCGACATTTGAAACATGGGGACGGTCAACAGGCTCAATACAAGCCAGACTATGTACACAGCAGGCCGGGCGTTCAGGGTTTTATCGAGCAGGCGGCCGTAGCTGTTTCTGATTCGTTTAAACCCGCGGGCAATCCTGCCGGCAAGGCCGTGTTCTTCAATTCCGGGTTTGAGGAGCTTTGCCGACATCATCGGCGACAGGGTCAGGGCGACAATCCCGGAAATAGTGACCGCACCGGCAAGAGTCAGGGCAAATTCCCGAAAAAGGGCACCGGTGAGCCCTCCCTGCAGACCGATGGGCACATAGACCGCGATCAGGGTTATGGTCATGGCGATGATCGGCCCGACCAGCTCGCGTGCGCCCAGCAGGGCGGCGTTAAGCGGTTTCTCACCCAGGCTGATATGACGCTCGACGTTTTCGACCACCACAATGGCGTCGTCGACAACCAGGCCCACGGAAAGAACAATCGCCAACAGGGTCAACAGGTTGATGGTAAATCCGAAAACCTGCATCAGGAAAACAGCGCCGATGAGCGACATGGGAATGGCAATAACCGGTATGAAGACCGAGCGTATGGAGCCGAGGAACAGAAAAATAACCACCACCACTATAATCAGGGTGTCACCCAGGGTTTTCAGCACCTCATGGATGGCATTGTTGATATAGCTTGTGCCGTCGTAGGCGATCCGGCCTTCCATGCCCGAGGGCAGCCCTTTTTTGATGCTCTCCATTTCGGTGCGCACCCGGTTGATCACATCAATGGAATTGGCGTTGGGCAGGGGCCATATGCCCATGAACACAGCAGTTTTTCCCGAAAAACGAACCTCGGTGTCATAATCCTCCGCGCCGAGAACTATCTTTGCCACATCCTCAAGCCGGACAATAGCACCATCGTGCCTGCGCAAAACCAGTTTTTTGAACTCTTCAACACTGTGCAGGTTGGTATCGGCGGTCAGGTTGACCTGGATGAGTCCGCCCTTGGTTTTGCCTAGGGCGGCCAGATAATTATTTGCCGCCAGGGCATGGCGGATCCGGGCCGGGCTGATATTAAGGGCGGCCATCCGGCCAGGGTCAAGCCAGATTCGCATGGCAAAGGTACGGGCACCGAGGATGTCGGCGCGCTGCACGCCCTCCAGCGCCGACAGGCGTGGCTGGACCACCCGAACCAGATAGTCGGTGATCTCGTTCTGCTGTAAGATATCGGAGGTGAAACTGAGATAGGCTGAGGCAAATTTGGAATCCGCCGATTCAATATTGATGATCGGCACCTCGGACTCAGGCGGCAAGTCCCGCCGAACCTGATCAACTTTGGAGCTTATTTCAGAGAGCGCCTTGATGGCGTCGTAATTCAGTTTGAGCCGGACATTGATAGTCGAGCGGCCAAGGGAACTCTGAGATTGGATGTAGTCAATGCCGTCGGCAGCGGCAATGGCACGTTCCAGGGGGGTGGTAATGAAGCCGCGCACCAGGTCGGCACTGGCGCCGACGTAGACCGTGGTGACGGTGACCGAGGCGTTCTCGCTGCGGGGATACTGGCGCACGTTGAGAGAACCGATTGCCTGCAGGCCGGCAATGATGATGACAAAGCTGACGACCAGGGCCAGGACCGGCCGACGGATAAACAGATCTGTAAATTGCATGGTCGAGGATTATCTATTTTCGAGTTCAGGTTTCAGCTTGAACTCCGGAGCAAGCCTGTTGTCGACAATGGCCTGCTGGCCGTTGCGGAATTTAAAAACGCCGGTCGTGACAATGGTTTCTCCCTCGCTTAGGCCCGTGGTCACCGTGACAAAATCTCCCCGCGTTACCCCGGTCCGAATAACCTGCTTGCGAAGAACACGACCGGGTTTGCCGGTCTTTTTATCTGTTTTTTCGTCAACCACAAATATTGAATCACCGTACGGAGCGTACAGTACTGCCGTGGCCGGGACGATAAGGACTTGGTTTTTTTCCGGCAGCAGGACCGCGACCTTGACGAACATACCGGGCCTGAGCCGTTCGTCAACGTTGTCCACTGTTGCCTGGATCTTAATGTTGCGGGTGGCGGGATCAACCCCGGGATTCATAGCGGTAAGTGTGCCGGTCAGGATTTCTCCGGGTAGCACATCGGTCGTTACCCGGACCGTAAGGCCCTGCTTGAGATGGACCAGATCCTGCTGCGGCAGGGAGAAGTCGACAAAAATAGGATTAAGTGCCTGCAGATCAACAACAGGATCTCCTGAGCTGAGAATCTGACCAAGATTGACCCGGCGGATACCGAGCCGACCGGAGAAGGGGGCGCGGATTGTTTTTTTATCGATAACGGTACGGATTTCATCAGCTTTGGCCAGTACTTCTTTATACTTGGCCTCAGTGGTATCCAGACCGGAACGGGACATGCTCTTTTTGGTTACCAGATCGCGGGCCCGGTCACGGTTGATCCTGGCCAGGGCCACCGCTGTTTCAGCAGAACTGAGCCGGGCCAGCTCGGAGGCAGTATCAAATCGAACAAGCAGGTCCCCCTTTTGGACGCTTGTGCCGGCCGTAAAGGCTATTTCAACGACTTTGCCCGGCAGTTCTGCAGCTATGGTCACCCCCTGGACCGCGGAGAGTGAACCGACCGTGGTCAGGTAGGTCTGCCAGGTTTCGGCCTGCACCTTTGCGGTGGTGACAATTGCCGGCGGCGGGGTCTTCTGCTTGCCTGCAGCTATCATCTGTCTGATCTGTAAAACCTTAACTCCGGCGACAGTTCCAATGACCAACAGCAGGCCAAGGATTGTAAGAATGATGCGTTTTGTCATGAAAAGATACGAATAAAAGAGGAATGAGTTTGTTGAAAATTTGATTTTCTACAATCACCAGCCAAAAGCAAGGGGTACCGTTGCTGAAGATTTGAAGGCTTTACGAATCCAACGAATTATGATGAATTCTCTGGGTGCTCTAATTCGCTGAACAAACGATGGTCTCTCTGATTTATGAAAAGCTGAGTTCTGTACGTAATCAGAATAAACCAGCATGGCTGAACCATATTATACAGGTCACAGCCACAACCAACCATGAAAATAGCCTAAAAGTTCCATCTTCATGGGCTATTTTCAGATAAACCAGCATGGCTGGACCAGATTTTTAACGTCACAGCCACAACCAAGGATGAAAATAGCCTGATGCGGTATCACTTCGTGGGCGATTTTCGGATAAAAAAGTAGCTGAATCAGTACAGGCCGATGGTTTAAAAGTCAACGGCTTTCCAGTTTTGTTGCAGGTGATTTTTTCTAACGATTATCCAGCAGGATCAGACATGGTATCCGGGCTGCCGGCATAAAAAAATCTGCAGATATTCTTTACTTTGGGGTAACACACTTGCTCGGTCATGTCATCCTCCTGTATTTGTGCTGACAGCGCCGGGAGGTTTCTTGTTATCGATCAAGATGCTTCGGAAAGAATAGAGGACGTATAAAGCACTGAAATGAAGGAAAAGAAAACTTTTTTCTAAAGAAAAATAGAAGGGCAGGCAAAGTGATTGTCAAACAGCCGTGCAGGCAGGCGGAGATAGTGATGTGGCTCCATGCCTGCGTTGCGGAGACTGAGGCCCTGGTCATCATCCGTAGTACTTTTCAGAACAACTCAAGACCGTATGGCCGAGTTTTTGTCAGCTCTCTTTCCGGTTGACTTTTATATTTACCGTGTTACTGTCAAATAAACGTTTGTTTAGCTTTTTTTTAATTGTCATTTGCGCAATGAATAGTGATGGACTCGAAAAAGGTAAAATCGCCATTTGCACTGTACGGAAATACTGCAAGTTACAACCTTTCCGCCGTCAGTGGCGAGGCTTTTTACGACACCGACAATTGGATCGAGAAAGGATAATGGACTTATTTAAAAAAATTCAGCCCCTGGTGGTTGTTCTTCAATTGCTTTGTACGGTTACAGCGGTGCATGCCCTGTCCCTTGAAGAGTGCGTCCAGCTGGCTCTGAAGAATAATCCGGATCTGCAGAAACAGCAGTTGAGTGTGGAGCTGGCTCATGAAGATGTTGCTGAACAGAGGTCGGTGAACTTCGGCACGCTCGATATTGTCGGATCGTATACCCATTATAATCTGCCCCGTACCCTGGCTCCGCTTACTCCGGCCTCTATTGCCTTTGGTGCGGCGGATGTGGCCACGACCCAGGACCTGTTCGGAACCGCTGTGGTGTATGAGGTTCCTCTGTTCACTGGTTTTGCCCAGACCCGCGCGGTCGAAGCGGCCGACCTGCAGAGTGAAATGGCCGGAGTCATTTTGAAACTGAGCCGCGAACAGCTGATCTATAATGTGCGGACACTTTATGTACAGATTCTCTCCCTCCAGGCCCAGGAGAAGGCCCAGGCGTCGTATGTCCTGTCTCTGCAAAGGCTGTACGATGATATAACCCGCGAACTCGCCCTTGGCAGAAAGGCACGAATCGATCAGCTCAAGGCCGCCGCTGACTTGAAAAATGCCTGGGCCTCAAGGGAACGGATTGGCGGCAATATCAGGATTGCCCGGGCAGCGCTTGCGGCCCTGCTGGATATTGATCAAATTTCGGAGCTGGAGAAAATCGACCTTTCTACTGAATCAATAGCGGTTGTTCACGAGGACTTTACCGACCGGTTTTCAGGGCTGCAGCGTCTGAGGGCGGCTCGGCTTGCCACCGAGAAAAACAGCAAGCTTGTTGAGAAATCCAAAGCCGCTTTGTATCCGCAGCTGCTCTTCAATACATCCTATGGCTTGAATTTTGGGCCCAATGACAGCGGTAACCGATACAGTGGTGACTGGGAAGACCAGGAGGTCTGGCAGGCTGGCCTGTACCTGAAATGGAATATCTTTGATTTCGGCGGCAACAGGGCAAAGGTGGGGAAGGCCAGGGTTCTGGAACGTCAGAGCAGGTATGAGCAGTTAAAAACGGAACTGGAGCTCAAACGCGCCCTGAAGGAGGCGGTGACAAAAATAAATACTGCGGTAACCGATTACAACAGCGCCCGGGAAGAATTTGCCATGACCCGCGAGACCGAGACCATAGAACAGGTTCGCTTTGAGCAGGGGGCTGCTGATATCAACGATCTCCTCTATGCCAAGGCCCGTAATCAGCTGGCTCTCAGCCGTTTTACCGGGGCCGGTTACACCTACAGGACGGCGTGGTTTTATCTCGAATACCTGCTCGAAAACGGAGAAAAAAGATGAAAAAACTAATTATAATTATTGTGCTCGTCCTTCTGGTCGTTGCGGGCATTCGACTTGTAAAAATGCGTAAACAGGCCGTGGATGATGCACCTGTGGCCAAACCGGTAACCTATGCGGTTAGAACCGTTCTTCCCAGGGAGAATACAACGGTTGCCCAAAGCAGAACCTTTCTGGCCCGGCTGGATTCAGTCCGCAGCGCCGGGATTTCCTCAAAACTCTCCGGTCGGATTAACGATCTTCAAGTCAGTGAGAGTCAGAGCGTAGAAAAAGGGGAGCTGCTGCTGCAGATCGATGACCAGGAAATCCGTTCCTCCATTGCAGGTCTGGAGGCAAAGCGTGTCTCGGCCAAAAAAATCGCAGGTATGCAAAAAAACTTCTGGCCAGGGACAAGGCCCTGTTTAAAGCAGGAGGACTTGCCAGGGAGAAACTGGAGGCCTCGGAAGTTGCCTTTAGTTCGGCTACGGCAGCAGTTACGGAAATCGAGAAGAACATAGCCGGGCTGAACAACCAGCTTGAATACAGTCAGCTCCGGGCACCCTTTGACGGCATCATCGGCACGGTATTTTTTCGTCGGGGGGATCTTGCAACGCCCGGCAAAACCCTGCTGACCCTTAACTCCCTGCCCCAGAAGCTCACCTTCAGCTATATTCCAGGGGCCGCAGACATCCAGCCGGGACAGGAGGTTTGGCAGCAGGGGGGGAAACAAAAACTCGGGAGCGTCACCAAACTGTATAACGATGCCCGGGCCGGGCTCTGGGTAGCCGAGGTCGTACTGGATGAACGGGTCAATCAGCCCGTCGGCAGTTACCTGACCATTGAGGTTGTGACCAGGATCGGCACCGGCTGTGCCGTCCCGGTCGAGGCCCTGCTCCACAGGCCGCAGGGCACTGGCATTATGGTTTACGATCAGGGACGCTTTCACGAACAGGCCGTCACCGTTTCTGCCCGGGATGGAGATCTTGCCCTGATCGAGCCCTGCGTCAGTCTGCCTGTGGCCGTGGCCTCCGAGGCCAAACTCAGTCTGCTGCCGACTGCAGGCACCATTCAGATCATTGCCGGGGACAACCATGAATAAGAGCTGGATCGAGCGGCTTCTTGGTCGCCCCTATTTTATCTATTCTTTTCTGGCCCTGTTCCTGTTGCTCGGCATCCAGGGCTATAATCGGATCGACCGCAAGCTTTTCCCCGATTCCAACTATCCGGAGATCGCCGTGGTCATCGTTCAGCCCGGCGGTTCGGCAAAGACCATTGCCGCCAACGTCAGCGTGCCGGTGGAAGAGGAACTCTACACCCTGGATAAGATCCGTCGGGTCTATTCGACCACCATTGATGAGGTCAGTGTTATCCGGGCCGAGTTTGAGTACACAAAAAATCTCGATATGGCGGCCAGTGATGTGACCAACTCATTAAACAAGATCCGTTCCTCGCTGCCGGCGGATATTCTTGAGCCCCAGGTTCATAAAATTTCCTCAGCCACCGCGCCGGTGGTCGTCATTGCCGTCAGTCCCGGCAGCATTGGCAATAAACAAAATATTTCATTTGAAGATATCCGCCAGCTTGCCGACAACACCCTGAAACAGCGGCTGATCAAGCTCCCCGGGGTGGCCAATGTCGATGTGTTCGGCGGCTATAGGAAAGAGATCCAGATCATTGTCGATAAACAGAAACTTGATCGTTACGGTCTCAGTATCGGCCAGGTGCTTGCGGTTTTGCAGGAAAACAACCGGGATTTTGCAATCGGTTTTATTACCAGTTCAAAAAGTCGTTTTCTGCTCAAGTCTCCCGGCCGGGAAGAATCTATTCAAGGCATCAGGTCGCTGCGGCTGAGCGCCGATGTCGTCATTGGTGATGTCAGCGATATTTATTTTGGTCATTACGAGAACAGCGCCGGTTATTACGGCAACTCGAAAGAGGCCGTTGCCCTGTCCGTGCAGCGGGGCCTGGACAGCGATGTAGTCCGCACCATTGACCGGGTTGAAGAGGAACTTGAGAAGATAAAAAAAGAGTATCCGGCCCTGAGTTTTGAGATTACCGATACCCAGAAAGATACCATTGTCCAGTCCACCGAAAACATGTTTGAATCCCTTCGGGATGCCATTCTCATGTCGATTTTCGTGGTGTTTCTCTTTCTGGCCAGTTTCAGGCAGGTGCTGGTGGTGCTGCTGACCATTCCCCTGGTGTATGCAACAACCGTGGCCCTGATGTGGCTGGTGGGAATTGAGTTCAACGTGGTGACCCTGACCGGTATTATCCTGGCCCTGGGGTTGCTGCTTGATGATGCGGTGGTGGTAATGGAGAATATCGAGCGCCATTACCGGGAGCTTGGCCTGGAGATCCATCAGGCAGTCATGGGCGGCACCAGAGAAATTATGTTTGCCGATCTCTCCGGCACGGTTACCACTATGATCGCCCTAGCCCCGATTCTGTTTGTCGGCGGCTACCCGCAGACCGTGTTCAGGCCCTTGACCGCGACCCTGCTGCTGGCCCTGGCCGCCTCCTATGTTATTTCAATCACCGCGGTTCCACTGTTGTCACTGAAAATTTTGCAGCTGGATTACCCCCTCTTGCTGCGAACTGAAAATTTTTTTCATCGAGTCACCGGCCGTGCCAACGAGGTCATCCAGCAGTTTTTTGCCTCAGCCGTGACCGCGGCCCTTGACCGGAAAACCGTGGCGGTTTTGTATTTTGTTTTTCTGCTGGCCATGTTTGTGGTCAGCGTCAGAGGGGTTATGCCCATTGTCGGCAGGGAGTTGATGCCGCCCATGGATACCGGCGGTGTTCAGATCAAAATCACAACCGATCCCAACCTACCCATTGAAGCGAGCAGAAAGATTGTTGAACAGGTCAACCGGATTGTCACGGCAAACGGCAAACTTGACCGGCTTTCCGCAGCCATCGGCAGTGAACCCGGGGTGCTCAGTATCGGCAGTGGATCCGGCACCGACCATATTGCGGTGACGGCCACCTATGTCAACCGCTATGAGCGGGATGAGTCGGTCTGGGATATCGAGCACCGCCTGCGGCCGCAGCTGGCGAAAATCGAAAATGTCAGGAGGCTGGAGGTGGTCGATTTCGGGGCCACGGCTCTGTCCAGTATCCGGGCCAATATTGATGTCATGCTTTCAAGTGAAGATTTTCAGGATCTGGTCCGGGCCGGTGATCTTGTGGAACAGGCGCTTTATAAAACCCGGGGCGTGGTCTCGGTGTCACGAACCTGGGATAACGATAAGAGCGTCTACAACCTGGATATCGACCGGGAACGGGCAGCCCTCTACGGCCTGAAAAACGTGGACATCACCTCACAGCTGCAGGCCCTGCTGCGTGGAGCTCTGGTGAGCAGCTTTCCCGCCGCCAACAGCATTGATTTCGGGGTTCGGGTCTGGCTGCCGGAAGGGCAGCGTGACCGGATGGAACTGTTGTCCACCATTCTTATCGATACCCCGGCAGGTGAAAAAATTCCGCTCGGGGCATTGGCGTCGATCAGTCGTGATTTTGAGCCCGGGGTCATCAGCCGCGAAGGGCTCAACTATACGCTTAACGTGTACGGGTTTCGTGAAAAGGCGGCCATCTCCCACATCATGGAAGATTTTGACAGGGCATTTGCGGGAACGGTTCTGCCCCCATCGGTGACCATGGAACAGGTGGGTGATATGAAGGAATTCCAGAATTCAGCCGGCCGTATGGTCACAGCCATCGGCTTTGCCGTTATCTTGATTTTCTTTACCCTGATAGCTTTTTTTGATTCAGTGAAGATCTCCCTGATGATCCTGCTCTCAATTCCTCTGACCATTATCGGGGCGGCCTGGATCCTGCTGGCGCTCAACTATCACGTCTCCATGCCGGCAATGATGGGGTTCATCCTGCTCTCGGGCATCATCGTCAATAATGCCATTTTGCTGATTCATTTTGCCCGGGAAAAGATGGATGAAGGGATGGCCAAGAGAGCGGCCATGCTGGAGAGTATCCGTATCCGTACCCGGCCGGTCCTGATGACCGCCTTTGCGGTTGCCGCAGGCATGATTCCCGTCGCCCTTGGCTCGGCCATCGGTCTGGAACGGCTGGCTCCGCTCGGGGCAGTGGCCATAGGTGGGTTGCTGGTCGGGACTTTTCTGACCCTGCTCTTTATTCCACTTATCTTTATCTGGACAACACGGGAGAAGGTTTGTATAGATTAAATAAAAATAATTTTCATTCTCATTCCGGATAATGGGAATGAGATCTCATTTTGTACAATTTAAAATTTGGAGTTGGGACAATGATGAAAAAAAGTATTGTACTTGTCGCTGTTTTTGTAATGGCCTTTACGCTGTCGGTCGGAAACCTTATGGCGCAGGGAGGGAACTCCGGCGCCGGCATGGGGAAGATGAAAAAAACACCGCCTTTTCTGATAACCGGTAAACTGCCGCATCTGACCAAGCTTTTGATGCAGCAATGGGACAATCCGCAACTCAATCTCCAGGATGCCCAGAAGAGCAAACTGCTTGTAATCCGGGAAGAGACTATCTCCGGTGTCCGCAGGATCGGAGCTGAGCTTGCGCCCCTTGAGCAGCAGGTGGCAGAGGGGATTTTTGCCGGGAAAACGCCGGATGATCTCTCTTCAGTTGTTGGTAAAATTGCCGAAATGAAGACCGAGGCAACCATGCTCCATCTTCAATGTATCTTTAAGACCAGCGCAATTCTGGATAAACAGCAGCTTGCCTTTTTACTGAATACGACCAAAAAATAAAACGTTTCAGATTGTCTGTATTAAAACCACCCTCTCGTCCTGATGGTGGTTTCGTTTCCTTTCCCATTATTTCTTTTGCCAGCCGCCGTTTACCTTGACGAACTGGCCCGGCGGTGTTTTTTCAATCGCCTTTTTTCCGGCCAGCTGTTCCACCGCCTGCAGGCTGGTTCCGTTGCGCTGGGCAATTTTTTTATACTGAGCTTTTCGTTTTGTATTAATGGTCTTGACCAGCTGCTGCACTTCAGGGGTTGCCTTGACCGGAGCCAGATACCCCGTGAGTGTTTCGCCGACCAGTCCCTGGGATTTGGCCGCCTGCAGGTCAAGGGCAAAGGCGGCCTGGCAGGTGATAAGCAGAGCTGTGATCAGAACGAGAAGTGATTTTTTCATCATGTTGTTCACCTTGTTAAAAGAGTCCACTATCTTCACTCAATACACTATCGAGTTCTTTTTCCACTTTAATCCGAATCTCATGCTCAATTTTAACATTGAGATTTATAGTGATCGGTTTATCCGGCGCCGTCACCTTGACGGTGGGTGAGCAGGCCGTTAGAGCAAATGAGGTTAAAATAAGAAAAATCAGGATAAATCGCATGGTCTTCTCCCAGACTAAGGGGTTGTGTTTTACCGCTGTCACGAACATAAAGTGGGGTCACAGGATCATGAAAAGGTAAAGATAGGCCGTTGGTGATGACTTTCATCAGTTTTGATACTGCTGCTGCACTTCTTTGTCAATTTCATCGGTCAATGATGTACTATAGCGAAGACTTTTCAACAGGGAAAGGAGATTTTGTTCTGTATTGATATTGAGGTGGACCGGTCGGTTGGTATCAAGCCTGGGGCTCTTTCCCTCAAGGTGAAGACCGAGCTGCAGCTCTCCATCAGGAGTGTATTTTACTGTAGCTGAAAGCAGATTATAATGAAATTCTTCCAGGGCCTTGAGCGCATAGCCGGTGAGCGGAAACTCCTTCAGGCCGTTGTTACCGGCAAGGGTATAGCGGATCAGGCCGCCGGTTCCTGTGTTTTTCAGTTCTCCCCCGTCAATCCGTAGACCGTTGTGGTCGAAAAAAACCGGCAGGCTTCCTGCAATTTCTCCTTGTACCTCAAGTCCCTTCACCTGCTGGACCGTGATCAGCTGAGCAAGATCAATGTTGTTGAGCCGCACTGTGCTCAGCACTTCCGGCTGTTGCGGATCATAAATAAGAAAATCATCGGATACGGTGCCGCCAAAGAGCGAGGCCGACAGCTTGCGGACAGTAATTTTTGGTAAACGGCCATGGGGCGAGGGAGTAAAGACGGTTTTCAGGGTAACATCTTTAACGGTGATTCCGGTCTCAACCGTATCTATGGTGATACGACCATCATTGCGTGATTGGATGGTCGGCAGGAGCTGGAGATTCTGCCGGACTGCAAGCCCTGAAAAGAGTATTTCTTTGTAGCTGCCTTTTCCCTTTGTTAGTTCAGCCTGCAGAGTAGCCTGGAGAGGCTGTCCGGGCTGCCGGCTGAGGGAACTCTTGAGTTGCAGCTGACCGCCGGTCAGGTCAAAGGCCGTGGGCCACTGGTCAAGGAGGCTACTCAGGGGCGTTATTTCGGAAAAGGAAAACGGCTGCTCCGAGTTGACGGTGGCCTGTCCCCGGCCGTTTTTCAGATCGTATGAAAAACGGATGGCCAGGGTCCCGGGAACCGTTTCCGGTGAAAAGGAGGCTGTTCCTGTAATTTTTCCGGCATCTGCGGTGAGCTCTGTTCTGATATTTTCAATGACAAGACCGTTCTCTTTGCTCATCAGGCTGATGTGCTGACTGGCCAGATCTGCCTTGAGCTGCAGGTTCTTTTGGGTTCCCGCGAGCTGCTCAATATTGATGGATATCGGAGACGGCTTAAGGCTGATATCATGTTGCTGTATATTTTTAATGGTCCATTGCCAGCGGGACGGGGCAATATTCCAGGCAAGACCGCTGTTGAGTGCGACTGAAATGTGAATATTTTTGTTTTGTTCAGGCTGTAGCTCTGTTGCCGACACGGTCAGGGAGCCGGGTTGTATATCGCTCATCCGTACGCGCCACTCGGGTTGTAGATCCAGAGTTATCTTATTTTTTGAAAGTATCCCCACCATGGCGGGGGCAATTTCGATGGTTTTTATCTTCAGATCCGGTCCCTTAAGTCCGGTGGCGGCAATCACTGCCTCAGGGGCGAAACTGAATTGCCAATCGCCTTGTATTTGTTCAAGAATTCCGTCAAGACCAATGGTCAAGGCAGCAATGGATATATTTTCTTTCTGCAGGTTTAAAATTTCAAGAATTGAGTGGTCATCTATTCGCAGCTTTCCGGTGGCATCCATGCGCCCGTGGAGCGTAATCTTGACCGATGCCGCCCTTGTGCCTGCAAATTTCCCATGTTGCAGGTTCACGACAAGATCAGCCTTTGGGTCCTTGTTCGGGAATACGGCAAGCGTCCCTGAGAATTTCCCCTCCATTTTCGGTAAAGGTTTGCTCAGCAGAGAGTTGAGTCGGTCCAGGTGGCCAAGATCCGTCTCTATCTTCGCCCGTATAGGATCATCCTGCAGGTTGAGCCGGGCTGAAAAAAACGGTTCGGCCTGCCCGGGTTCTTTCAGGTCGAGGTTCCATTGGTTTGAATTTGGAGAGCTCAGGGTAAGGACGAGGTTTTGGTCGTCAAGGCCAAGAGTACCGAAGAGTTTCTGATTTTTTCTCTCCAGCCTGACGGTCAGTTTCCGCCCTGAAAAGGAATCGGCTGTCGATCCGGTAAAGGTGAGGTGGTGGATAGAAAGGTTCCGGAAAGGCAGTCGATGCCTGATCTTTCCAACCTGCGTGAGGATCAGCTCAAGGGTGATGGCAGGCTTTGATGGCGTTTGGTTTGTTGGTACAAACTCAACCGCAAGAGTGTCAATTGCAATTGTATCCAATCGTTTTTGGGAAAGAATGGCACTGTTCCAGCGGAAAGATCCACCTCGAAGGGAGATTGTATAGCCGTTTATGGTACAGTTGACACGAGAAAAAAGGAATTCATTGCGGTTGATTTCAGAAAGCTCCAGCTGAATATCTTTCGCCCCTGCCCGTTGCAGGATTTGGGTGAACAGATACCTTCCAGCCTGGAGCCGGAAAAAGAAGAGCAGTGCCGTCATCACCGCCAAGGAAAAAATGGAGAGAGCAAAAAAACGTTTCATCTGGCAGCTGTAGCCCGGTCCTTTTTCCTGAGCCAGTCAGAAGACAACCCGGCTAGCCTGGCCCGTAAAGAGACCCATCCACCCCGGGCCACGACATCGGCGACCTGTCCGGCCCACAATTGGTGTACCACTTCAGGCGGTGGGAGAAACAAGAACGATTCGATTTTCCAGTTATTCAAACAGGAGAGAGGTCTTGGACGATTTGGATATCTTCATAAACCAGCATGGCTGGACCAGGATTTTTAACGTCACAGCCACAACCAAGGATGAAAACAGCCCGAATCAGCGCACTTCGTGGGCTATTTTCGGATAAACCAGCATGGCTGGACCAGGATTTTTAACGTCACAGCCACAACCAAGGATGAAAATAGCCTGATACGGCATCACTTCGTGGGCGATTTTCGGATAAAAGGTATCTAATCTGTTTAATAATAAGTATTCATTATTGATACTGTAAATGCAGAATTTTGTCCAGAATTTTAAGAGCGTACCACGAAAGTGTTTTTTTCCGATCTGTTGTTTTCAGGCGAATGGATGGCCTTTGCAGAAAAGTTCGTTCTCTCCACCTTGACTTTGTCGATTGATATTGTATACTATGGAAATGACACCGGTTTTGTTTGAATTGTGTTAGGGTCCATTGAAAGATTGGTCCCCGGGAGAGTATTATGTCGGAACGGATAGGTTTTATTTCCACCCGCTTTGCCGGGACTGACGGTGTTTCGCTGGAGTCGGCCAAGTGGGCTGAGGTACTCTGGCAGGACAAGCATGTCAGTTACTGGTATGCGGGGATACTTGACCGTGAACGCGGCGTTTCCATGTGTGTGCCCGAGGCCTACTTCGGGCACCCGGAAAACAAATGGGTCAACGAGCGGGTCTGGGGGCATAACCACCGGGCCCGTGATGTTTCCCGCCGTATCCATGATCTGGCCGAATATCTGAAAGGAACCCTCTATGAATTCGTTCACCGTTTCGATATCTCTATTCTCGTTATCCAGAATGCGCTGACTATCCCCATGCATCTGCCGCTGGGGGTGGCGTTGACCGAATTTCTGTCCGAGACCATGATGCCGGTCATCGCCCATCACCATGACTTTTACTGGGAACGAAGCCGTTTTCAGGTCAACAATGTCCCTGATTTTCTTGATATGGCCTTTCCGCCCAGGGATAATCAGCTCCAGCATGTGGTCATCAATCAGGCGGCCAGGGAAGAGCTGGCCCTGCGCAAGGGTATTTCTTCCATTCTGGTGCCCAATGTCTTTGACTTTGAACGCCCCCCCGGCAAGCCCGATGATTACGGCGCGGACATCCGCCTGGAAATGGGTCTGACCCCTGAAGATAAACTCATCCTGCAGCCGACCCGTATTGTGCCGCGCAAGGGGATCGAGCACAGTATCAGCCTGGTCCAGCGCTTGAATGATCCCCGCTGTAAACTGGTGATTTCCCATGCCGCCGGTGACGAGGGCAATGATTATCCCGAGCAGATGGCGGAGCTGGCCCAGTCCGCAGGGGTCGATCTGCGGTTTTTCGGTGACCGGGTAGGGGACCGCAGGCATATCAACGGCGATGGAAAGAAAATCTATGTCCTCCATGACCTTTATCCCCATGCGGATCTGGTTATGTACCCCAGCATCTATGAAGGGTTCGGTAATGCCCTGCTTGAGGCCTTTTATTTCAAGGTGCCGATCATTGTCAACCGCTATCCGGTCTGGGTACGCGATATTGAACCCAAGGGGTTCCAGGTCCCGGTGATGGACGGTTTCATCAATCGGCAGATTGTTGCCGAGGCCCACCGGCTGCTTGATGATGACCTGTATCGTCGGCAGATGGTGGAACATAACTTTGAGATGGGACGGAAGTATTACGGCTACCCGGCCCTGCACTACTGCCTGCAGGTGTTACTCAATAATATCAAAAACGGCTTGTAATCAGGTAGATCAGAGGAAGCTATGTGGCGACTGAAAAGTGGATTTAAAGAGCGGTTACGGCCCCGGCTTGAGGTTTTGTACGGGGCTTCCGCCGTTGATGTTCTGCTGGAACGGATAGCCCTGGTGTCCGGGCGCTACAACTTCCTCGAGCAGCGCTGCAGCATGGAAAATCCCTGCTGGGACCAGGCCAGTTGCATGCTGATTACCTACGGCGACATGATTACCAGTGAGCAGGAGGCGCCGCTTGTCACCCTCAACCGTTTTTTAAGCGATCATCTGAAGGAGATTGTCAGCGGGGTCCATATCCTGCCCTTTTTTCCCTACAGTTCCGATGACGGGTTTTCAGTGATTGATTATCGTAAGGTGGACCCGAAACTGGGAACTTGGGAGGATGTGAGCACCCTGGCAACTGATTTCAAACTGATGTTCGATCTGGTTCTGAACCATGTTTCCAGCCGGTCGCGCTGGTTTCAGGATTATATCGGTTCCATTGCCCCGGCTCGTGATTTTTTTATTGAGGTGGAACCTGAGGTGGATCTCTCCATGGTTGTCCGCCCGCGAACCAGTCCTCTGCTTACACCGGTACAGACGGTTATCGGTACGCGTCATGTCTGGACCACCTTCAGTGATGACCAGGTGGATCTGAACTTTGCCAATCCCGATGTCCTGCTGGAAATGCTTGATATTCTCCTGGGCTATGTCGCCCATGGAGCATCGGTAATCCGTCTGGATGCCATTGCCTATCTCTGGAAAGAGATCGGCACTTCCTGCATTAATCTGCCCCAGACCCATGAACTGGTCAAACTGCTGCGCGATGTACTCGACTCGGTGACCCCGGGAACGATCCTGTTGACCGAGACCAACCTGCCCCACGAGGAAAACATCAGTTATTTCGGAAATGGGGATGAGGCGCATCTGGTCTACCAGTTCAGCCTGCCGCCGCTTTTGCTTCATACCCTGCAGTCCGGTTCCAGCCATCATCTGCAGACTTGGGCCAAGTCCCTTGCCCCGCCGCCGCCCGGCTGTTCTTTCTTTAACTTCACCGCCTCCCATGACGGCATCGGGGTTCGGCCGCTGGAGGGGTTGCTCAGTGTCGAGGAGATCGACCGGGTGGTGCAGACGGTGCGGACCTGCGGCGGTTTTGTCAACAGCCGCAAGGGAGAGGACAGTAGTGATATTCCCTATGAATTGAACATTACCTATTTTGATGCCATGAAGGATCCGGACCGGCCGGAAGATCTATCCCGGCAGACGATCAGGTTTCTCTGCTCCCAGATTATCATGCTCAGCCTGCGGGGGGTACCGGCGATTTATTTTCACAGCCTGACCGGGTCCCGCAATAATCATGAAGGGGTGGCCGAGACCGGACAGAACCGGACCATAAATCGGGCCCGCTGGTTGGATACTGATCTGCGCGGCCTGCTGGCCGATCCCAAAACGGTAACCGGCCGGGTTTTCCAGGCCTATACTGATCTGCTTGCCAAACGCAGGCTTCATTCCGCCTTTCATCCGGATACACCGCAGGAGATAATCGACGCTCCGGATTCGATTTTTATTGTTGTCCGGACACCTGAACCCGGCACTCCGGTGACCTGTGTCCACAACGTCGGCCCTGCCGGGCAGCAGATACCGTTTGCCCGGCTTGGTTCGATTTTTTCTGCAAAGAAGACGGCCTGGGACCTGATCGGAGAAGAAACGATTGAAGAAACTCTGCACCTGGAGCCGTACCAGTGCTGTTGGCTGGTGGTCAAGGATTAGGATTAGTATCTTAATATATATGCGTGTTTTTTATGGCAGAAAATTAATTATTGATTGTCAAAGCAATAGGTTGTTTAGGATGAAGGCTGTTAGGGCGGCCATTTAGAATAACCTGCTAAGGGGCAACCATAACAGCCTACAGTCTATTCACCTGTATTCCGGTTGATCCGGGTTAGGAATAAAGGAGAATTTATGGGTGAAGTGACCACTGAAGAATTTGTCCAGTTAACCGATCATCGGCCTTGGGGGAGTTTTACCATCCTTGCCGATGAGGTCGATCACAAGGTCAAACGGATTGTTGTCAAGCCGGGGCAGCGGTTATCCCTGCAGCGGCATAAATACCGGCGAGAGCATTGGCTGGTGATAAGCGGCCGGGCCCTGGTGATCCGCAACGATGAACAGCTGGAACTAGGACCGGGACAGTCGGTGGATATCGGTCAGGGGGACATTCACCGGGTTCGGAATGACGGCAACTGTGACATGGTTTTTATAGAAATACAGCTCGGCGAATATTTTGGCGAGGATGATATTGAACGACTGGAGGATGATTATGGGCGGCAGGAAAAACAATGAGTGATGTTGATATGGAAAAGATTATGACTCGGATGAACGGCCTTGCCGGGGAGTTGGAACCCTTTCGGGAGATGCTGCTTGCCAACGTGGTGATGATCAGCGAGATCCCGGCCCCGACCTTTGGCGAAGAGGAGCGGATCGGTTTTCTGCAGCAGCGGTTCACGGAGAGCGGCCTGGACACGACCTCCATTGATGAAGTCGGCAACGGGGTCGGTATCTTGTCCGGCACCGAAGGAAAACAGACCATCCTGCTCACTGCCCATGCCGATACACCATTTCCGGTTTCGGAAAATCACTCCTGTACCCTGGAAACCGATCGGATTCTCGGGGCAGGTGTTGCTGATAATTCCCTTGGACTTGCCGTGTTGGTGACCCTGCCGACCATTCTGGAGGGGCTGAATATCCGTTTGAAGAGTGACCTGCTCTTTCTTGGTACCATCGGCAGTCTTGAGCAGGGCAATCAGCGGGGCCTGCGATTTTTTCTTGCCAATACCAACCGAACCCTTGCCGCCGGTCTCTCCATCGAGGGGGCACCCCTTGGCCGGCTCCATTACCGTTCCATGGCCTCTCTCGGCGGGATGATCTCCTGCCACGTAAGACGTAAAGTCAGCCAGATAAGCGCGATTGAGATCATCAATCGGATTATTAATCGTTTAGGTGATATTGAGCTGCCGGAGCAGACTCATACCGGCCTTGTTTTCGGAGAAATTTCAGGGGGCGCGTCGTACAAGATTCCTGCCCGTAATACCCAGCTTACCTTTCAGCTTCGCAGTGACGATGATAAGACCGTGGCCGACATCAGGAAACAGATCAACGCCATTGTCGACGATGAGGCCAGGGAAAAGGGCGTTTCCTGTCATCTTGAGGGCATTGCCTGGACAAGGGCCGGGGGGCTTGAATCCGATCACCCCCTGGTTGTCCTGACCCGTAAGATCATGACCGGTCTCGGTATTCAGCCCAGGGAGAGTATCTATTCCGCCATCATCTCCGGGTATGTGGAACAGGAGCTGCCGGCGATCTGTCTCGGCATGACCGACGGGGATAACATCAACTATCCGGACGAATATGTGGAAATAGAACCGATCCTTACCGGTGTTGCCCAACTCATAGGCGTACTTATGGCCATAGATGGAGGATGCTGTGCTCAATATTGATAACTGGCTGCAATCGAATACCTTTCATCACGGGCAGTTCTGGGATCTGCTCGGGCTTATCGAGGAAAAGGAAAAGAAGAACCTGACCATCTCGCTCTGTATTCCGACCCTGAATGAAGAGAAGACCATTGGCAAGGAGGTGGTTTTATTCAAATCCGAACTCCAGGATCGGTATCCGCTCCTGGACGAGATTGCCGTGATCGATTCCGGCTCCACCGACCGCACCCTTGAGGTGGCCGCCTCGTTCGGGGCCGATGTCTATCATTCTGCGGAAATTCTTCCGGAAATGGGCTTCAATCGAGGCAAGGGCGAAAATTTGTGGAAGGCAATCTATCAGCTCAAGGGCGATATTATCGTCTACGTGGATGCGGATATAAAAAATATCCACCCCCGTTTTGTCTATGGCCTGGTCGCTCCGCTGATTCACCGTAACGAAATCAAGTACTGCAAGGCTTTTTATGACCGTCCCCTGGCTCTTTCCAGGGAGATACGGCCTTCGGGCGGGGGCAGGGTAACCGAAATCTTGGTGCGCCCGCTTTTTTCCCTGTTTTTTCCTGAGCTGACCGCCATCATCCAGCCGCTTTCAGGTGAATATGCGGTTCGCCGGGAGGTGCTGGAGCGGATTCCCTTTCCTGTCGGCTACGGGGTGGAGACCTCGCATCTGCTTGATGTTTATTTCGAGTACGGTCTGGATGCCTTTGCCCAGACCGATCTGGACCGGCGGGTTCACCGGCATCAGGAGACCCGTGATCTCGGCAAGATGTCCTTTGGTATTCTCCGTACCTTCTTCAAGCGCATGAAGGCACGGGGCATGGTCAATGATCTGCCCGAGCTGACGGCCAACCTGCGCCAGTTTCTGGCCCAGGAAAACCGGTACGAGCAGGTGATTCATGAGATCTATGAAGAAGAACGCCCGCCCATGATTGAAGTTCCTGCCTATCGTGAGAAATACGGTTTGGATGCGGCCTGAAGTCAAGCATTCCCACGCAGAGCATGGGAACGAGAAATACATTCCCAGGCAGAGTGTGGGGACGAGAAACCCCTAATCCCTAACCCGGATAAACCGGAATAGAGGTGCATAGGCTATAGGCTGTTAGTTTTGCCCTTTAGCAGGTTATTCTAAATGGCCGCCTAACAGCCTTCAGCCTAAGCAACCTATTGCTTTGCCAGTCAATAATTAATTTTTCTTCCATAAAAAACACGAAAATAAACAGTAAGATACTAAAATGCGCATTGCCATTGTCCATTATCACCTGCAGCCCGGCGGGGTGACCCGTATAATCGAACATACCGTGGCAGCCCTTGCCGGTAGCGGTATCTCCCTGGTGGTCCTGACCGGTCAGGAGCCGGGGCCCGATTTCCCGGCACCTTTCAAGGTCATTCCGGCGCTCCAGTACGAAGCTCAGCGCTCCGTCTCAACACCTGGTGATCTGGTCCGCGCCATGAAAGAAGCGGCCCAGGAGAGCCTGGGAGTATTTCCTGACCTCTGGCATGTCCATAATCACAGTCTTGGGAAAAATACGATTCTGCCCCCGGCGCTGCATTTCCTTGCCGAAGAAGGCCACCATCTGCTCCTGCACATCCATGATTTTGCCGAAGACGGGCGGCCTGCCAACTATCATATGATGCTGGAGAAAATGGCCGACGGCAGTAAGAGAGCAATGTCGAAACTGTTGTATCCGGCCGCAGATCATGTGCATTACGGGGTGCTCAATGGTCGGGATTTTTCGTTTTTGCTGGATGCCGGAGTGCAGATCGACTGCCTGCACCTGCTGGCCAACCCTGTACAGCTCCATGTCGGATATGAGGATGCACCTCCGCCTGCACCCGAACAGCTCTTTCTCTATCCCACCCGGGCCATCCGCCGTAAGAACCTGGGAGAATTTCTCCTCTGGTCGGCAGTGACCGGAGAGGGTAATCGTTTTGCCACCACAATGGGCCCGGAAAATCCGCGTGAGCGGCCCCGTTATGAACAGTGGAAGCGATTTGCAGCTGAACTTTCCCTGCCGGTGGAGTTCGAACTGGCGTCTCGACCCGGAAACAGCTTTGTCCAGTTGCTCCGACAGGCCAGAGGGCTTGTCACTACCAGCGTGGCAGAGGGGTTTGGATTGGCCTTTCTGGAACCTTGGCTGGCCGGCCGGCCGGTCTGTGGTCGTGACCTGCCGGAAATCACCGACGAATTTCGTGACCAGGGAATCCTGCTTCCTCATCTGTACCGACGATTGGATGTGCCGGTCCAGTGGATCGGGAGGGGCAGGTTGCTTGACTGTGCAGTCGCCGGGCAGGAGAAGAGTCTTTCCGCCTATGGCAGACAGCCGGGACCGAACTGTCTGGACAGGATTCTCGCCGCCTGGATTAAGGACGACAATGTGGATTTTGGTTGCCTTGATGAGGAGATGCAGCAACTGGTGATCCGTCGTCTTGTTCGTGATCCGCAGGAAGCCACCCTTCTGCGGCCCGATGGTCTGCCGGATCCCGTATCTTGTGATGAGCCGCTTGAAATCAACCGTAAAATTCTTGAGCAAAGATACAGCCTGTCCGGGTACGGGGCACGCCTGCGCGAGGTGTACCGCCGGATTGTCGGCTCGGTATCGACACCGCTTGATGCACTTGATGGTGAACAGCTGTTGAATCATTTTCTGGCTCCGGAACGGTTAACCCTGTTGCGGGTGGATTAAGATGCCGGATATACCAACTGTACAGGCTATTGCCGAGCACCTCCTGCACCCGCTTACCCCGATTCCAACCGGTTTCCCTGCCAGAATATCTCCCATGCAGCCCAAAGCGGTGATCTTTGATATCTACGGTACCCTCCTGATTTCCGCCGCCGGTGATGTCGGTCCGGATTCGGCCAAGGATGATGAACAGGCTTCCTGGAGGCCCTGGTGGACGGCGGCTGGGATCCGGCCCTGGTTCACGAAAAGGGTACCAGCCTCCTGCAGGAGGAAATCCATACCGTCCACCGGGAAAAAAGAGCGCAGGGGGTGCATTTTCCGGAAATTGATATCCTACAGGTCTGGCACCGGGTTTTACTCCGCCTGGGCCTGCTCACTGAAGGTGAAAATAAAATAAAAATAAAAATAAAAAAAATCCGGTTGACCGCCCTTTCCTATGAATGCCGGACAAACCCGGTCTGGCCGATGCCGGGTCTGCTGGAGACACTCCGTCGATTGCAGGATAAGAAAATACAATTTGGCATTCTCTCAAATGCTCAGTTCTACACCCCGATTCTTTTTGAAATTCTTTGTAATAATCAATCGTTAACCGGGTTGGGGTTTAATCCGGGTCTCTGTCTCTTTTCCTACCTGGAAGGCGAGGGGAAGCCATCGCCGAATCTGTTTTCCACCCTGGCACTGCGGTTGGAAGATTATGATGTTGCCGCATCCGAGGTCCTCTATGTCGGTAACGATATGCTCAAGGATATATGGCCGGCAGCGGATGTCGGTTGGCAGACTGCTCTTTTTGCCGGCGACAACCGTTCCCTTCGTCTTCGCGAAGACGACCCTCGTGTACGAAACATTCAGCCGACCATGGTCATTGATGACCTCAGGCAGCTTGTTGATGCAACTCTCTCCCATTCTTGATCAGCCCCCACCGCAAATACCGTTTTTTTTCCGGAAAATTTTCAAACCTGTCGTCCCCCAATGGTTTGTCATTGTAGATAATTTTTTTTTATTCTTGTGAATCCTTGTTCAGCACTATGGTTGCAGGAATAAAAATTTATTTGACAAGGGGGGGCTATAGATGTGTAATTTGAATTGAAAAGGAATATCAGGCGGTACCGGAGCGGTTCCGTTGCAGGTATTTTCATGAAATTTCAAATGTCTGATGGTGTTGCGTGTACTCTCTTCACTGGATGGACTTTTTTTTTGTCGGGTTTATCCGAAAATCGCCCACGAAGTGATGTCGTTTCAGGCTATTTTCATAGTTTGTTGTGGCTGTGACCTGTACAATCTGGTCCAGCCATGCTGGTTTATCCGAAAATCGAATTACGCGATGTTATGAACGTAACTTGTTAATTTTCATAGTTTGTTGTGCCGGAAAAGTATGGCGGTTTATCTGAAAATAACCCGCGAAGCTGTGTCGTATCAGACTATTTTCATTCTTTGTTGTGGCTGTGACCTGTAAAATCTTGGTCCAGCCATGCTGGTTTATCAAAAAGGGGGGGTGTGTGAAGATTCGTAATTTTTCTCTGGGCGTACAGCTGTCATTGGGGTTTGGCCTTGTTCTGTTGTTGCTCGTGCTGGTTGCAGTCACCGCTGTTACCCGCATAAATACCATGCAGAAGGAGGCCAAACTCAGTCGATATTTTGACGAAGTTGACATCCTGCTGGTCAACAAGGAGGTGGATCACCTTTCCTGGTTGCAGGGTGTAACCGGTTTTCTCTTTGATAAACCCCAGCAGCGGCTTACCGTACAGACCGACGATCATAAGTGTAAAATGGGTAAATGGCTCTACGACGCATCGTCTCAGGAAAAATTTCAGGGAGCTATTCCCGAAGTACAGGCAATAGTCAGTCGTTTAAAAGAAGAGCATGGCCGGCTTCATGTAGCTGCCAAAGGAATTGCCGCTATTCTGGAAAAACAGAACGGTCGGACGCCGGCGGCGGAGGTCGCCATGCTGGCGCACTACCAGCAAACCATGGTGCCCGCTCTGGCCGAGGTCAGAACAACCATGCATTCTCTTATCGAGCTCGTTGACGAACACGCAGTCAAGGAGCAGGAACGGCTGGTCAAACAAGTTGCCTCCACCAAACGTAATATCATTATTCTGTCGATTGTCGCGGTGCTCTTTGGATTAGCCATAAGTTTCCTTTTCGCCCGAACCTTGAGCCGCGGTGTTCGCAGGGTCGGTGACCTGGCCAATCAGATGGCGAATGGTGATTTCACGGCCCGGGTTGATGACAACTCCAGAGATGAGATCGGCCAACTGGCCGGAAATATGAATACCATGGTTGGAAAGCTGGGTGTTCTGCTCGGGGAAATCCGCACTCAGGCCAATGTCATTGATCAAAATGCCAACGACCTGAGTGAGGTGTCGTCGCAATTGACTGAGGCCGCAAAGGAGACTTCTGAGCATTCCTCTTCAGTCGCGGTTGCCACCGAAGAGATGTCTTCCAACATGAACAGCGTTGCCGCAGCCAGTGAGGAGGCCGCCACAAATGTCAACATCGTTGCCACGGCGACTGAAGAGATGACCGGCACCGTCAAGGAGATTGCCGGCAAGACGGAAAAGGCCCGCAGTATTTCCGATGGAGCGGTTACCCTGTCCAATAATGCGTCTGGTAAAGTCGATGCTCTTGGAGCCGCAGCCAATGATATCAGCCGGGTGACCGAAGTTATTACCGAAATTTCGGAACAGACCAACCTGCTGGCCCTTAATGCCACCATAGAGGCGGCCCGGGCCGGGGAGGCGGGCAAGGGGTTTGCGGTTGTTGCTAATGAGATCAAGGAGCTGGCCAAGCAGACGGCGGAGGCTACCCTGGAGATCCGGATCAAGATCGATGCCATCCAGGGGGCGACCGATGAAACCGTGACCGACATCCGTAAAATCACCGAAGGGATCAACGAGGTGAGCAGTATTGTCAACGAGATCAGCGCCGCTATTGATGAGCAGGCGGCAACGACCCAGGAGATTGCAGATAACGTGACCCAGGCGGCTCAGGGCATTGGTGAGGTCAATGAAAATGTGGCGCAAAGCTCGGCTGTTGCCGGTGAAATCGCCGAGAGCATCACCCAGGTCAGTGAAACCGCAAATAGTCTTTCCGCCAGCGGTCACCAGGTCAGCCGTAGTTCCGGCAATCTGCTGGAGATCACCAGAAAGCTTAATACACTTCTGGATCGTTTTAAGGTCTAACGCATATTTCACAGAAATCGTCACGAAAAGTCGGAAAAGGCCATGGAGGAGGTGTTTCGAGCAGAAAAAAACTCGCAGGTATACTGACGATAATAACGAGTTTTTCGTCATCCCCGAGTGGTTACGCTGTATGTAACGACGGTGGTTACGCTGTATGTAACGACGGTGGTTACGCTGTATGTAACGACGAGGTAGTTGTCGGGGATCCAGTGCCCTGGAAACGTCTTAGATCCCCGCCAACAGCACACGGGGATGACGGAAGATGAAAATGTGATAAAGTGAATTGTCGGTGTCGTAGATAGCGAGTGTGGCGAGACTTCCGGTAGTGATGTGGCAATGACCACATGACGAGCGAACTCGTGAGACTCTGAGAAGTCTCACCACCGACGGCGGAGAGGTCGTATCATCTTGTAATTCCGTACTGGGCAAATGGCGGTTTTAACTTTTCACGAGTCCATCAGAATTAAAGAAGGGCCTTTTTTACTGCTGTTCCGATCTGTTCCGTGGTGTACGGCTTACGGATAAAGTTGCTTACCCCAAGCTGCAGAGCTTTTTTTACCTCCTCATTTTCCGAAAAACCACTGGTAATAATAGCCTTCTGTTCCGGCTGAACGGCAAGGATCTGTTCAAAGGTTTGGCGCCCGTTTATGCCCGGATCCATGATCATGTCGAGGATGATCAGATCCATTGGGTGGTTCTGGACAAACCTGACAGCCTCTTCGCCACTGCCGACCGCCTCAACCTGGTAGCCCAGGACTAAGAGCATTTCCGAGGCAATGTTGCGCTGCTTCTCCTCATCGTCCACAACTAAAATGAATTCTCCTTGACCCTGCAGTTCCGCCAGGTTGACGGAGCACTGTCTTCTACTCAAGTTTTTTCTGGTAATGGGAAAGTAGAGTTCAAATGCAGTCCCTTGGGCATCGCTGCATACGGTAACTGCACCGCCGTGATCCTGCATGGTATTCCAGACTATGGCCAGACCAAGACCGGTTCCACTGCGTCCCATGATCTTCTTGGTATAAAAAGGTTCAAAGATATGACTGATGTCTTCCCGGTCTATACCCTGACCGGTATCGGCAATACGAATAACTGCATATTCACCGATTTCCATAAATTGATTTTCCGCCACCGGCTTATCCACGTACTGGTTTCTTGTCTGAATCAGGATCGTCCCGGATCCGGAAATGGCCTCGGCGGCATTGGTCAACAGGTTCATGAGACATTTTTTAATATGGATCGGCGAACAGAAGATGTTGAACAGGTTTTCAGTTAAGTCGGTTCTGATCTCAATATCAGGATACATGGAAAGCATCTTGGTCCCTTCCGGAGAGTTCAGGTATTCATAGATCAGGTTGTTAAGAGATCGTACTTCTCTGCCGGCGGCAATTCCCCGGGCAACGGTCAGCAGGTCGGCAACCACTTCGGCTGCACGTTGGCCTGATTCTTTTATGACCTCGAGCGGCTTCTGCATATCGCTGTTATTCGGCAGCTGCATTAACAACAGGTCCGGATAACTGACCACTCCCGAGAGAATATTGTTGAGATCATGGGCAACACCACCGGCCATCAGGCCGATGGCTTCCATTTTCTGAGACTGGGCAAGTTTATTCTGGGTCTTTTTCAGTTCAGTGATATCGACATAGGTCAGCATGCGCCAGCCGTCCGGCAGAACCACGCACTGGTACTGGAGAATTTTTTCGTCTCTCCTCGTAATTTCTATCGGAGCTATTGCTCCGCGGCGTACTTCGGCCTCACGTTCATCCATATACTGTTCGAATTCATCATCAGGTACGTCGTAGATGTTGTTGCTGCGGTTGAACTGCATGAGTTCCCTGAAGCTGGGCCGTTTGTTGACAAAATCCTTTGTTATTTCCCACAGTTCACGGAAAGCACGGTTGACCATCCGGGCCTTGAGCTGATCATCCATGAATAGAACGCCATAATCAATAGCATCCATTACCGCACTGAATTCATTAATGGTTTTTGTCAGTTTTTGTGTAGTCCGGACATGACCGGTGACCTCTTTGTTGAGCTGCAGGTTGGTCTCGGTCAACTTTCTGGTACGTTCTGCAACCATTCCCGCCAGGTGATTTTTATGCTGTTCGAGCTCTTTATGGATTTTCCGGGAGCGATGGAAGTAGATACCGAAGGAGAAGATGACGATAAAAGTGGCCGTGTTGATCGAACCGGAAAAAGGTGAGATACTCTTCCAGGCATGCTCCTGGTTGTAAAAGATCAATCCCTGTTTGACAAGGTGGCCGAAGGACCTGGAAACAGCGAAGAAAATGAAGGAGAGGGTGAGCAGAAAAAGATACTGATAAAAGGTCTGGTTTTTCTTTTTTTTGAGTAGCCGCAGGGAATAGGTGACACAGAAGCCGGCCAGGCCAAGCACGGTAATAGACCCCAGGATATCAATCCAGATGACGGGCAGCCAGGAAACGGTCATCACTCCAGACTCCAGTTTCGGATGGCGAGCAGGAGCAGGATGAATGCGGGTACCAGAAGCAGATGATCCAGTCTGGTAAGATAGAAGATCAGGTCGAAACCACTGTTGATCTGAAAGGCGGTGATTTGGTTGTTTACGCGAATAAAATGGTTAGAGCCAACACTGTGATGCATCCAGTGGCCTGTAAATGTGAGAACGTTCCAGAAAATGATGAGCCAGAGGAATCCCTTGAATTGGTGCCAACCGGAACCTTGGAGTCGGGACCTGCCCAGTCGAAAGAGAAGGACAACCATGGCCAGGGTGAAAAGAAGGTGGCCGAGTTGATGTGAAACCAGGCCTTCGGCTCCGCCGTGCACCTGAACAGCATGGGCCTGGGCCGCAGAGAACAGAAGAGCTGCCGGTTGACTTAAGATGAGTGGGGCCAGAATGGTGTAACCGGCAGGTTCGCCGTGAGAAGTCGTTCCTCTCAACATCGTGAATATCTTACCTCGAATTTTGAGTGGGGGTAGGAATCAGGCCTTGGCCATAAAAAACAGCAACGAGTGCCTCTGGTATAGGGCTTCAATGTCTGATTATATACCAGGACCCTTGCTGTTCAAAGGAAAAATCTATTTTTTCAGATGAGAGTTATTAGCAGAGTTGCATGAGAGGGTTTTTCACCTCAATATGAGAAAAACGTGGGGAAGGTTCAGGATGATTATGCCCGGGAAGATTTTGTTTTTTGTGGTTCTATATGAAACTCAGCAGAAAATGACTTTCTCATTCCCAATGTCCGGCGGATACAGGATTCCAGCGTGGAAATGACATATAATCGATTCGGCGTTACTTCTGCAGGGCGGGAGCCCAGAGAATTGTCTGCCGAGTTTTTCTAATAGCCACTTTGTTTTTTAAATCCTGCCGTAACTGATCCAGGACAAGATTGTATAGCCGAGCAGCCAGGCAAGGATAAAGAACAGCGTGTGTTTTCGTTCTCGTCCCTGCTCCGGGAGCAGGAACAGGGCAACTATGAGAGCGGTCGGAGCCGCAACCCCGGCCCAGAAAATCGGTAAAAAACGCAAGAGTTCCTGCAGGCCGAGAAAAAACCAGGGCCCGGCAATATGGGTCAAGCCGATTCTCTCGGGCTCCATGGGCGTACTCAGCACAATGGAGAGAAAGACCAGAGTCAAGCTCAGGAGGGCGTGGTTGCGAAAGTAGGCGGTATATCGCCTGAGATGGGGCCAGACGCAGATGATGCCGAGAACCATTAAGCCGATCAGGTGGTTGGCATAGACTTTTTGTACACCACCTGCCATTACATCAAAGAGCAGGTTGTTGAGTGGTTTTCCGAGCAGGGGAATGGAAAGGGCTATATGTTCGGCAATGGCACCGGCTGCCTCTCCGGTAGCATCACCACGCAGGACATAACCGGTGAACAGCAGGAGAATCGTGACCGGAACGGAGGCGGTCAGTCTGATCCAGGAAAAGCGGGTATAGGAATATTCTTTTTGCCAGAGGATAACCCCGAGGTGGCAGAGCAGAAGCAGGAAGAATGCCTGGCTTGAGTAGTAGTGTAATCCACGCCAGAATGCCCCGTAAGGAATGACAAATTCCAGAGTCGCGGTTGAGTAAAAAGGTTCAGCAGGATTATATTGGAGCGCAATCACAACACCGGAAAGGATTGAAATGAACAGGCTGATCAGTGCCTGACCGCCCCATCGATTGGCAATGATGTATTCCTTGATCCTTGCCATTATAGGGTTACGACGTAGCCGCTGATCAACCCTTCGGGCGTTTTTTTGGTTTCCACTGCAAAACGTGTCAGGTCCTTTTTTGCCGGCCCGGATATCAGCTTGCCCTGCGGGGTAAACCGGCTCTGGTGGCAGGGGCATTCAATAATCTGCTTGTCTTCAAGGAAGTTGACCCGGCACCCGAGATGGGTACAGGTTCGACAGACGGCAAAAGGTTTGCCGTCTCCGGCAAAGAGAATAAAGTCCCGTTCCGCGTGATAGCCGGAAAGTGGTAGCGGAGCGGCAACAGTAACAAACCGCGGTTTGGGTTTAACGGTGAAGCCGAGAAAACGAAACAGCGGATAGGCCAGGGCAAGAGAGAGGATGGCCCCGGCCCATTGCAGCGAGGAGCCGAGAAACCGGCGGCGTTGTTCTCGTATGGCCGGTTCAGTCCTCTGCATCGGTCCGGTATTTGTTCTGCAAAGCCTTTTCTACATGATCCGGCACAAGTCCGCTGATATCGCCGTTATGCTTTGCCGCGTCTTTGATGATGCTTGAACTGATATAGATCCAGCGAAAACCGGTCATCAGAAAGATTGTGTCTACCTTGCGGGCCAGTTTTCTGTTCATCAGGGCGAGCTGAAACTCGTAATCAAAGTCGGAAACCGCTCGCAGGCCGCGGACAATGGCACAGGCACCTTTTTTTTCGGCATAGTCAACGATAAGTCCGCTGGTGGTATCGATCTTGATCCTCTTATTCTCCGGCTCAAAGCATTGCGTGATCAAATCGATTCGTTCCTCCAGGGAAAAGAGCGGTTCTTTCCGGGCATTGATGGCAATGGCAATGATAACCCGGTCAAAAAGACCAAGTGCACGCTCGATGATATCAATATGTCCGTTGGTGATAGGATCAAAGGTGCCGGGATATATAGCTGTTGTCGAATCACAGGGTGTCTCGTCCATGTCGTGTTTTTTACTGCTCATAGGTCTAATTTTTAGTTTGGTTCAGGAGGAAAATGTATAAAACCAGAGGCCGGTTTCTCCATATCGACGCCTGTCGCTGAGCTGCAGTCGTTCGATCTCCGTCGGCAGGTTTTGATTTTGCCGCTCTTCGGCGATAACGATGGCTTTGTCGGCTGCAAGCCCGGAACGTTGTACCATTTTCAGCAGCTTTACAGCCAGTTTTTTTTCATAGGGGGGGTCAATAAAAATGAGAGTACATCGGTATTCCCTGGGCAGCTGCTTCTGAAGAATTTTAAGATTTTTATCTCTGGTCAGGTCAAGTTTAAAGATTCGTGCCGGGGGCTGTTCAAAACAGGAGCGCAGGTTGAGGCCGATAATTTCAAGAGCGGACGGGTCGTTGTCGACAAAGACAACGGACTTTGCTCCACGACTTAGAGCTTCCAGGCCGAATGAACCGGTTCCTGCACACAGGTCGAGGACGGTTGCCGCAGAAATTCTATCTCCAAGGATGTTGAAGATTGCACCGCGGACTCGGTCGCTGGTCGGCCGGATTGAGCGATTTTTTCGTTTTGGGCCGGTCAGTCTGCAGCCTCGGGCAGTGCCCCCTGTGATACGCACTCTTACTCCTCTACCTCTACATCTCCAGTTGTCTATTCAACCGGCTTGTTGATTTTTTTCTTGGCAGGGAGTTTTTTTTTACCGTGCTGCATGAGGCCGTATAGAGCCAATGACGGCCCGGAAAGGATGTAGATCAAGGACACGGCAAACAGGGTGATCGGCGGTTCGGTTGCCAGCAGAACCAGGAGCAGGACCATGCCGACAATGACCTGAAACTTTTTTTCCCGGGACAGGTGAATTTGCTTAAAACTGAGATAACGATGGGTGGAGACCATCAGATAAGAGAGCACATAGACCAGGAGCAGAATGGAGAGATGTTTAACCGTATCCGTTGCCCCGAGAAATCGGCAGAACATGACGGTGGTGACAATCATGCTGGCTGCAGCCGGACAGGGCAGGCCGACAAAGTCGTGGCTTTTGTTTTCATCATCAGAGGCCGAGTTGAAACGGGCGAGCCTGAGAGCGGTGGTTGCCACAAAGAGAAAAGCGGCCAGCCAGCCGTAACGGCCATACGGTGTCAGGGCCCAAAGATAGGCGAGCAGGGCTGGAGCTACGCCAAAGGAAACCATGTCGCACAGGGAATCGAGCTGCTTGCCGAATTCGGAGGTGGAGCCGGTCATCCGGGCAACCCTACCGTCAAGGCCGTCAAAGACGGCTGCCACGAGAATGGCAATGGCCGCAGCATAGAAGTTGCCGTTAATGGAGGCAACCATGGAGTAGAAACCGCTGAACAGGCTGGTGCAGGTCAGCATGCAGGGAACGGGATAAAATTTATTTGAGGCGGTTTTTTCCATGTCTATCACTGTGGTTTTTAGAGTACCTGAGGATCCGGTTGCCTGATTATACCAGAAAAGAGAGGTGAAAAGCAACCGGGCAGGTCTATTTACCGTAAGCGTTCACCAGCACTCCATCTTCGCTTGATCAGGCCTCCTCACATAGGCAGGCTATAGATTCGTCAGCCTGCTTAAACGAATATGGAGCACTGGCAACCGCTTACAGGTCTGTGGTTCTTGATCGTATTTGCTCCTTGGGGAATGGTTACTATTTACCGCTGTTCAGGTAAGCAAGGATGGTTTCGCCGGATTTAACCTTCTGTCGAAGCTGGACCTCGACTTTGGTGTCGGAGGGAAGGTAGAGATCAACCCGGGAGCCAAAGCGGATCAGCCCGTAACGCTCGCCTGCGGTTACAGTGTCCCCTTTTTCAGCCCGGCAGACAATGCGACGGGCAATCAGGCCTGCAACCTGAACCACGCAGTAGCGGATGCCCGAAGATGTTGCCATGGTCAAGGCACAATATTCATTATGCAGGCCGGCCTTGTCGTTGTCGGCGGAATAGAATTTTCCCGGTTTAAACAGGATGTTTTCCACTCTACCGCTAATGGGCATGCGATTGACATGAACATTAAAAATATTCATGAAAATTGATATCTTCAGGGCTCTCCCCTCCAGAAAACGATTATCATCAATTTCTTTGATTCTGATCACCCGACCGTCGGCGGGGCAGATAACCGCTTCAGGGTCATCTGGAACAACTCTTGACGGATCCCTGAAAAACCAGGTGACAAAGGTTGTCATGAGAAGCCCGGTAAATGCGGCAACCGTAAGGCCGAGCAATGCACATAGAAGAGCAGTAAAGGCGCAGAAGAGGATGAAGGGGTATCCCTCACGGGCAATGGGTATGTGCTGTTTTTTCATAAAGTTGGAGATTTCACTTGATCAGAAACAAGAAAAAGGCATGGCGGAAGGCCATGCCTTTGGGGTGGGTTTATCCATGCTGCGGAAGGACACAGCCAGGCATTATTTTTTTGGTGCCCTGGGCATGGCAATGGTGCCGGTACGGATAATTTCCTTAATGCCTATGGGGCGTAGGATGTCGATAACAGCCTTGATTTTGGACTCGGATCCGGTAATCTCCACGGCATAGGACGTCGGGCTGACATCAACAACCTTTCCCCGAAAGATATCGATGACCCGGAGAACCTCGGCCCTGGTATTGGCCTCGGCTTTGACACGGATCAGCACCATTTCCCGTTCAACAAATTCCCCCTCGGTAATATCGGTTACCTTGATGACGTCGATCAGCTTATGCAGCTGCTTGGTAATCTGCTCAACAATGGCGTTGTCGCCCCTGGTAACCAGGGTCAGGCAGGAGACCTTCGGATCCAGGGTCTCTGCAACACAAAGACTTTCAATATTAAAGCCGCGGCCGCTGAACAGGCCGGTGACCCGGGAAAGAGCCCCTGGTTTATTCTGGAGTAAAACTGACAGTGTATGTTTCATTGATCTATCCTGTATCGTGAGTTTGTAAGTCAGGTCCGGTTTGACAATGGGGGCTGAGGGGTTGTTCCTCAATAACCTTTACATCTTGCTTGTCTTTCTTCCCATAGTCTGCGTTGCGCAAATAGTTACATAACTAAGCTATGTGCCTGTTTGCACGCCTTGATTGTGGAGTAAAATCCTGCGCAATATTGTAAAGATTATTTCGCCACAACTCCTTAAACAAGCAGCATTTCTGTTGTTGCCTTACCTGCAGGAACCATGGGGAAAACGCCTTCTTCCCGGCTGATGGCAAAGTCCATGATCACCAGATTGTCGGTTGCCAGGGCTTCCTTGATGACCGGCTCAACCTCGTCCTTGGTCTTGGCTCGCAGGCCGACGGCACCGTAGGCCCTGGCCAGTTCGATAAAGTCGGGGGTTACCTCCATGACTGTTGCCGAGTAGCGTTTGTTGTAAAACAGTTCCTGCCACTGACGAACCATGCCCAGATAGTTGTTGTTGAGGATAGCAACCTTGACCGGGGCTCCCCATTGTCGAGCCGTGGCAAGTTCCTGAATATTCATCTGAATTGATCCGTCACCGGCAATATCGATAACCGTCGCATCCGGAAAGGCCAGCTTGGCGCCGATTGCTGCGGGCAACCCATATCCCATGGTGCCGAGTCCGCCGGAGGTCAGCAGGCGGCGGGGGTGGTTGAATTTGTAAAACTGCGCGGCCCACATCTGGTTCTGGCCGACCTCGGTGGTGATGATGGCATCTCCGCCTGTCAGCTTGTTCAGTACCTCTATGACGTACTGGGGTTTGATGATGTCGCCTTCTTCCCGGTATGTCAGGGGGTGCTTGTCATCCCATTCCTTGACCTGATCAAGCCAGGGCCGATGTCTGTCGGCAACGGCTCCGGCATCAAACGCTTTTGCATTGTCAAGCCAGCTGTTCATGGCAAGCAGGGCGTGTTTGCAGTCGGCAACGATCGGGATGTCCACGCTGACATTTTTGCTGATGGATGTGGGATCGATATCGATATGGATAATTTCAGCGTGTGGGGCAAAGGCATCAAGTCGGCCCGTGACCCGGTCATCAAAACGGGCACCGACCGCAATCAACAAGTCGCTCTTGGCCACGGCCATGTTGGAGGCGTAACTGCCGTGCATGCCGAGCATGCCCAGAGACAACGGATTGGTACCGGGAAAGCCGCCAAGTCCCATCAGCGTCATTGTGACCGGAGTCGACATTTTTTCGGCAAGCTCGGTCAACTCCTTATTGGCGTTGGAGAGGATTACGCCGCCGCCGATGTAGAGAACAGGGCGTTTGGCTTTCAGAAACGCTTTGCAGGCCTTTTCAATCTGGCCCGGGTGCGGCTCAAGGTTGGGCTGATAGGTTTGCATCTTGATTGGTTTCTTCTCCGGAAAGGACACCATGGACGCAATAACATCTTTTGGCAGGTCGATCAGTACCGGACCCGGACGTCCGGAAGCGGCAAGATAAAAGGCCTCACGAATGGTCGAAACCAGCTCTGCCGGATCCTTGACCAGATAGTTGTGCTTGGTACAGGGGCGGGTGATACCGACGATATCAACTTCCTGGAAGGCGTCATTGCCGATCAACGCTCTGGGAACCTGACCGGTAAGGACGACCAGCGGAATAGAATCAAGATAGGCGGTGGCAATACCGGTTACCCCGTTGGTTGCTCCGGGGCCGGAAGTCAACAGCGCAACCCCGACTTTGCCGGTGGCACGGGCATATCCATCGGCGGCATGTACGGCACCCTGTTCGTGACGGACCAGAATGTGTCTGATGTCGGAGTCCATCAACTCATCGTAAAGATCAATAACTGCGCCGCCCGGAAAACCGAAAATCGTATCAATACCTTCTTCCTGCAGGCATTTTATGATGGCCTGCGAACCTGTAATTTTACTCATCGGATAATCCTTTCTGTTGTTCGGCTCTGACATGCTGGCTGCCGAGTCGGATAAATGAAAAAATGTCCTGGTGCAATCGCATTTTTATCTTCCTGAAAAATAAAACACTGTCTGCCCGGGAATGTATTAAAAGAATAGCGTCAGAGTATATAAATAAAGAAATACGCTGTCAAGCGATAATGGAGGTCGCTACAATAAGGAGAATTTTTCCTGTAAAGTTCTGTCCTTTACCGTTTTTCTTTACGATTCCCAGGTGTTGGAAGTAAATTATATTTTAAAATATCGTCAGACAGCAACCGTATTTTTTCTTTGTCAGGTAATCAGACCCTTAGAACCGGCGGCGGTATCTGTTTTTCTTTTTACGTTTTTTAGCAACCAGATAACCCAGGACCGCCAGGAGAAAAAAAGCAAGCCCTGCTCCAGTGAGGATCATGGTCCGGTTCGTTTCACGGGCAGGAGGTACCGGCGTTTTCTCTTCAACTTGCGGTATGGGCCCGGAGGACTTGATGTTCTCAAGCGGAACCTGGACCTTTACCAGCCGAGCTGGTTTTGTTCCTGTCGCCGCCATCGCCTTTTCAGGTTGTATGGGAATCATGGCAAACCCTTTGGCCAGCAGTTCTGTTGCCTTGGCATCGCGGACTTTTCGATCTTTGCTGCCCATGACAATGGCAATGACCCGACGTCCGTCTCGTATGGCGGTCGCGGCAATGGAAAATCCTGCAGCCCTGAAATATCCGGTCTTGAAGCCGTCGCATCCGTCAACGTTTTCAAGAAGATGGTTGTGGTTTCGCATGATAAATTCCCCGCCTCGAAAATCCCTGATCCTGGTTCCTGTATACTTGAACACCTCGGGCCGCCGGGCAAGTTCAAGGCTGAGAATGCCGAAATCCCGGGCCGTGGTTACGTCAACCTTTTGTCCTTTTGCCGGCGGCAGACCGTGGACTGAATAAAAACGGGTGTTTTTCATGCCCAGCTGCTTTGCCTTTTCATTCATCAGGGCAACAAACCCTTCCTTTGAGCCCGCGACATGAATCGCCAGGGCAACGGCGGCATCATTGGCCGACTGGACCATCAGGGCATAGAGGAGATCTTCAACCGGAAACTGTTCCCTGGGGTCAAGGTACACCTGCGACCCGCCCATCCTGGAGGCCTCTGCAGTCACCTGCACCATATCGTCCAGGCTCAGTGTTCCCTGTTCAATCCGGTCAAGGGTGACCAGCAGGTCCATCAGCTTCAATACGCTGGCCGGATAGACGATTGCGTCGGCATTTTTTTCAAGCAGGACTTCACCCGTGTCGGCGTTTAAAACCAGGGAGGATACATAGGGATCGCGGGAAACGGTCTGGAGCGGAGCACGTCCGGCCCAGGCTGTCTGTCCCGCCAGGATGAGGATAAGCAGGCCGATAATGCAATGTTTCATGGCTGTATGCCTGGTCCAGCCATGCTGGTTTATGAGAGGATTCGCCATGTGGATTTGGAAGTGAACAGGTGTCAGTGTCTTGTTCCTCTGAAGAGTTACATTTTTTAATGAAAAAGAAAAGAGGGAATATCGGGAGAACGTGACCGGAAAGGGCGTTGAGTAAAGTTATGGTTACCCTGCAACGGCTACAGGTCAAGCAACTGCAAAGAAAAATTGTAAAGATGCCGATAGAGCTGTGCCGAGTGAAGATTCTTCCATGTCGCAACCCGCTATTTCACAATTGATTTTCTGCAGATAGCGCAGACTCCGAAGCCGGAAATCACACTTCCTGCGTCGTTTTGCTTGCGAAATGTTTGACATACCGCCAGGATGCCTGCGAGTATTCTTCTGCGTGAAACAACGCATTCCTGTCCCTTTCCAATTTTTCGCGACGATCTTGAAATATTCTGGTTAAGCCGGTCAGCCGGTATTGTCGCAGTCTTGCTGACCTCTCTGTCAATGAGCTCTCGTTTTTCGTAAGCGTTCACCAGCCCCCCCCTCTTCGTTCGATCAGGCCTCCTCACTTAGGCAAGCTATCGAAGTCTCCGCTTCGCTGCGCTTATCTGATTCGTCGGCCTGCTCGAAGTCTGCGCTTATCCGAAGTCTGCGCTTATCCGAAGTCTGCGCTTATCCGAAGTCTGCGCTTATCTGGTAAACGCTTACAAGTATGGGTTTATCAATCTTGATGGACTTGTAAAAAATCAAAACCGTCATTTGCACTTCACGGAATTACAAGAAGTTATAACCTTCCAGCCGTCGGTTTCGTGGCTTTTCGAAGTCTACGCTTATCTACGACACCGACAATCTTAGTTGCTCTTTGGTGAACGGTTGTGTGCCAGGCGAAGCTCTGGCAATCCTGTTGGCTGCAATGCCAACCGCGGTAATTGCCTGTTCACCGCGAAGTCGCCGACCCGGCGGTGAGGGGTAACCCGAGTCGTCTGGGCCGCAAGGCCCATGACGCTCTTGCCGAGATCCGGCAGGCGCTTAAGGCCGGGTTCACAGAAGTTCTCGACGCGGATTTGAGCAGTTATTTCGGCACGATTGATCATTCCAGACTGATGCAATGTCTGGAGCGTCGAATATCTGACCGATCCGTATTGAAGTTGATCAGGATGTGGCTGAAAAGCGATATTGTGGAGGACGACGGCAAGGGCGGTCGCAAGATCACCCGATCCCGCAAGGGAACATCACAGGGCGGAGTAATCTCGCCTCTGCTGGCCAATATCTTTCTCCATGAGTTTGATAAACGTTTTCACAGTCCGGAAGGCCCCCGCAGATTTGCCAATGCAAGGCTTGTGCGTTACGCAGACGACTGTGTGCCACGAAGGCACGCACGGGTGCATTAGCACTCAGTGCAGCTATGCTGCATAAAAGATGAGGGTCGGCCCCTCGGAGCCGCCATACAGGTGGAGGCTTCAAACCACCGTAAGCTGCGTCGGTAAAGAGCCGGGGTGGTGAGCGTTACGGAAAAGGCAAGACGCTGGGAGAGCTTGACTTGATCCTGAATCGAGACAAAACCACAACGGTTGATTTGAAGAAGGAGGGGAGCAGCTTTGACTTCCTTGGTTTTACCTTCCGACAAGATCGCAGTTTGCATGGATCCGGTCGGTACATTAATGTTGTCCCCTCGGAAAAGAGCCTGAAAAGGGCTCGCTCCAAGGTACACGACATGACCATACGGAGGATAACCGCCCCTGTCCAGGAAGTGATTGGCAATGTTAACCGCTTTCTGAACGGCTGGGGGAATTACTTTAATTTTGGGTATCCCCGGGTAGCTTTCAAGAAGGTCGACTGGTATGTGCAAACAAGGTTCCGTCGCTTTGTGAGGACGCGGAGCCAACGGCGTTGCCGGCATCTTGATGGCCCGTCGCTGTATCAGGCGCTGCGGTCTGAGGGGCTGGTCTACTTGCATGAGAAAGCCGTCAACTCCTTGTGAATACCTTGAGGTGAAAGGTCATCGGTGAGCCGGATGCGGGAGCCGGAGCGAAGCGGAGACCATGAACCCCAGGGTTCAAGCGAGGTGAAGCCGAGCGGTAAAACCGCATGTCCGGTTCGACGAGGGGGCGCTGTTGAGAAGAGAAAACCATCTGATATGTAGGAGCCGCGTGCGGCGGGGCATAGTCGTTGGAATCTGTTTTCATTAGCGCTCTACTCTACACAACCGATGGATATGGAGTGGGTTAAAGACGGTGATGACGGGTACCTGTACATGGGGTACAGGCTCGCCCGGAGACGGTGGAGTCTCAGGAAAAAGGGGCGATCCTGGAAATGTATCATCTCAAGCAAAAGGGTGATGTCCTCGTCACTGGCCGGGCCGTCGGCACAAAAATCGGACAGGGACAAACTCGCTATATTTCCGATGTAGGAGATCTCAGCGAATTCAAGCCGGGTGAGGTTCTTGTGGCCGAACCTGCGACGCGGCGATCGTCAGCCGGGAACTGGGGATCCCCGCTATTGTCGGTACGGATAATGCTACTGAAGTACTCGGAAATGGACGTTACCGATAAACCAGCATGGCTGGATCAGGTAAGCGGAGCGAAGCGCAGACTCCGGGTTTTCCAGGACCCAGCCACGATCAACCATTAAAAAGCACAAAAGAACGCAGTGTTAATGGGGGTTTCCCGATAAAAACCCCTGTATTTTTCCACCGATTTATTTTTTCAAACGTCGGCTTATTTTTTCAGTAATAAGCTTGAGTTCAGGCAGTTTGAGAAAATGCAGGGTCACTCCGTAGAGAACAGCCCCGACCAGAATGAGAGAAAAGACCAGGACCAGTTGTACGGCAATGGAACCCTGCAGGTATGGGGAAACCAGGCCTTTGACCCACCAGAGACCGCCGGACATGATCATGGTGCTCAAGAAGATTTTTGCAAGACCGGACCCGATGTAGACCAGAGAGTATCCACTGAGTTTTCTGTACAGTATACTGCCGAGAAAAAAGAAGTTCAGGATCATGACGCAGGATGTGGAGAGGGCAATGGCCCGGTGCTGAAACTGATCGATGGTCAGGGTAATCAAGACAATATTGGCGGCAACGGCGAGAAAGCTGCCTATAACCGGATATTTTGTATTGTTTAAGGCGTAAAAAACCGGAACCATGATCTTAACCGCCGAATAGGCGAACAGACCATAGGCGTAATAGGTGAGGGCGGCAGCGGTCTGGACCGTGTCCAGGGCTGTAAACGCGCCGTGTTCAAATATCAGGCGGATGATCGGCTGGGCCAGGAGAACCAGGCCAGCAGTTGCCGGGATAGTCAGGCTGAAGATCATGAGCAGGGAAGAGGTAAAGGTCTGGCGCAGGCCATCCATATCTTTTTTTGCCGCACAGCGGGCCAGCACCGGCATGGCGGCAATGGAGAAGGCCACTCCGAATACCCCGATCGGTAACTGGACCATACGAAAGGCATAGTTGAGCCAGGACACCGATCCCTCGACACAGCTTGAGGCAAAGTTGGTGTTGACAAAGATATTGATCTGGGTGGCTGACAAACCGATGGTTGCCGGCAGCATAAGGAAAAGGATTCGCTTGAGCCCCGGGTCTTTCAGGTTCAATCGCGGGGTAAAGGTGAATCCGACTTTGAAAAGAATGGGCAGTTGAATCAGCAGCTGCATCAACCCGCCGATCAGGGTTCCCCAGGCCATTCCGGCTATGGCCGGCCAGCCGAAGCGGGGAAACAGCAGGGCCAGACTGACTCCGCCGACGATGGAGCCAAGGTTGAAAAAGGCCGAGGAGACGGCTGGAATAAAAAACCTGCCCTTGGTGTTGAGCATGCCCATGACCACGGCGGCAAGAGCGACAAAGATCAGGAAGGGAAACATGATCCGGGTCAGCAGGGTGGTCAGTTCCGTTTTTCCGGCGACCATGGAAAAATCAGGGGCCAGAAGGCTGACAATCGGTTGGGCAAAGTAAATGCCGACAAGGGTCAGCAGGCTGAGCAGGATGGCAAAAAAGGTGATGACCGTGGAGGCCAGTCGCCAGGTTTCTTCCGCGCCCCGGTTGGTCTCGTAATCGGAGAACACGGTGACAAAGGCAGCTGAGAGTGCGCCCTCGCCAAAGAGATCCCGCAGCAGATTTGGAATCCGAAAGGCAACCACAAAGGCGTCATAGGCATACCCTGCCCCAAACATGCCGGCAAAGATCTGTTCGCGCACCAGGCCGAGGACCCGGCTGCACATGACGGCACCACTGACCGCGCCCGCGGATCGGGCTATCCTGCTGGTGGAAGCACTTGGTTTTTTTGATGTGTCGGGAGAAGGGGACTGAGTGGCCATTCAGCAGGTTATAGCTTGACTTTACAGGGTTAATGAGAATATAAAGAATTCACTGTCGTTCGTAAAGCAGATGGTTACCATCCCTGTTGTAAAAGCGAAACAACTATTCGTCGAGCTTTGCAACAATATTGATGGGCACCGTCACACGATTAACCTTACCCGCTCTACCGGAGGTATTCATGCAGGACGTACAACAAATCAGGAATACGGTTATTCTCGGACATGGCAACAGTGGAAAAACCACTCTGGCAGATGCCCTGCTTTTTACTGCAGGGGCTGTGAACCGGCTTGGCAAGGTGGATGACGGATCATCGGTAATGGATTTTGAGCCTGAGGAAATCAAACGACAGGTTTCGATCAGTACAGGGTTCAATCATCTGAACTGGCAGAAAAAGGAGGTTTTTCTCAGTGATACGCCTGGAGACGACAACTTCGTCAACGAGACAAAGTTTGCCGTGCAGGTTGCCGACAGTGCTATCCTGACAGTCGGAGCGGTCCTTGGCGTGCGCAGCCAGACCGAACGGTTTGTCGATTTTGTTGAGGATCGCAAGCTTCCCTGCCTGATCTGTATCACCAAGATGGACCGTGAGCGGGCCAATTTCCAGAAAACAGTCGATGAAATTAAAGAAAATTTTGATCTGAACCCGGTCATTCTCTACCTGCCTATCGGTGCGGAAGACAGGTTTGAAGGCGTTGTCGATATTGCCGGCAACACGGGTTTGTTTTTTGCCGCCGACGGAAGCGGTAAGGTCACAAAAGGCGATGTTCCTGCAGGCATGGAGGATGAGGTCGCAACCCTTCGCGAAAGCCTGATGGAATATGTGGCTGAAACCGATGACGATTTGATCGAGAAGTTTCTTGAGGAGGGTGAACTCAGCCCTGATGAGTTGGCTTCCGGTCTGGCTGTTGCCGTACGAGAGGCAAAAATTGCTCCGGTTTGCGCCGTTGCCGCATTAAAAAATGCCGGGACCAGCGTGCTTCTTGATACCATTGTCGATGTTTTGCCTTCTCCTGACCAACGTCCTGCCATCGTCGGTACGGATCCCCAGGGAGAACTGGTTGAACGCAGGGCTTCAACTGATGAGCCTTTCTCGGCCCAGGTCTTCAAGACCATGGCTGATCCTTTTGCCGGCCGGTTAACAATTTTCCGGGTCTATTCCGGTACCCTGTCCGGTGATACATTTTACAATGCCAGCAAAGAGACCAGTGAACGATTCGGGCACCTGTTCATTCTGGAAGGTAAGGAACAGAAACAGGTCAAGCAGGCGGTCCCCGGGATGATCGTTGCGGTGGCCAAACTCAAGGAAACCGTGACTGGTGATACCCTCTGCGACGAGAGTCATCCTGTTGTCTATGATGCTCTTGAGCCCATGGCTCCCGTTATTTCCTATGCGGTCAGCGCGAAAAAGGGTGATGAGGAAAAACTGTTTTCTTCAATTACCCGTATGCTTGATGAAGATCTTACCCTGCAGCTGACCAGGGAACAGCAAACCCATGAAATCTTGATTTCCGGAGTGGGTCAGGTTCATCTTGAGGCCGTCGGCGACAAGATGAAGCGGAAATTCGGTGTGGAAATGGAACTGCGCCTGCCCAAGGTACCGTATCGAGAAACTATCAAGGATTCCGTCACCGTTCAGGGCAAGCATAAAAAACAATCCGGAGGGCGTGGCCAGTATGGGGATTGCACCATTGAAATGTCACCTCTTCCCAGAGGTGAGGGCTTTGAGTTCGTCGATTCCATTGTCGGCGGCGTCATTCCCCAGCAGTATCGTCCCGCGGTCGAGAAAGGCATAATTGAGGCCATGGAAAAGGGCGTTATTGCCGGCTATCCCTTTGTTGATGTCAAGATCAACCTGATAGACGGCTCTTACCACAATGTGGATTCTTCTGAGATGGCGTTCAAGATTGCCGGCTCTCTGGCCTTTAAAAAGGGGGTTGAAGATGCTAAACCCGTTTTGCTGGAACCTATCTTTGAACTTGAAGTCATGGTGGACAAGGAACATGTCGGCGACGTGATGGGAGACCTGAACAGTCGCCGGGGTAAAGTGCTTGGCATGGATGCAACCGAAAAATATGAAGTGGTCAAAGCCCATGTTCCCCAATCCGAGATTCTTCTCTATGCCCCGGATTTGACCTCGATGACCGGTGGCAGGGGGGCCTTTACGGTGCGGTTCTCCCATTATGAAGAAGTGCCGTCCCAGCTTATGGAAAAAATTATCGTCCAGCATGAAAGTGAAGGGTGATGGGTGAATATACGGTCGGTGTACTCACCTTGAGTGATAAGGGGGCCCGTGGAGAGCGCGAAGATACCAGCGGCGTCATGCTTAAGGAGCTGTTTGCCGGCCTGGAAGGGTACACCGTTGCGCTTTACCTGGTTATCGCCGACAATCAGTCACTTATCAGTGCTACCTTGACCCGGTGGGTGGATGAGAACAATATTGATCTTATCATCACCACCGGAGGAACCGGTGTTTCACCCAGTGATCAGACCCCGGAGGCAACCAGAGCGGTCATTGATCGGCAGGTTCCCGGTCTTGCCGAGGCCATGCGGCAGGCAAGTCTGACCAAAACCGTGCAGGCCGTCTGGTCGCGTGGGATAGCAGGGATACGGAGGCAGAGTCTGATTATAAATCTGCCCGGCAGTGAGAAGGCGGCAAAGGAAAATATAGAGGCAATACTGCCCGCCTTATCCCATGGACTGTATAAACTCAAAGGCGGCGCCGCCGATTGCGGGGTCAGTGTCTGAAACATCAGCTTGATTCCGTTCAATGCTCAAAATAAAACAGCGCCTACATTCCCTCAAGGAATGACGGCGCTGTTGTGTCTTAACCTTTCCGTATCAGGATCTTTTTTTACAATCCCTCAATGACGACCCTTTCCTCATCGTCACCTGCTCCTGCGACGATTTCACCGATGAGAAACGGCGTTTCCCCAAGGGCGGTAAACTGCTGCATGATATCTTCCACCTCATTTTCAGGGACCAGGGCCATCATGCCGATACCCATGTTAAAGGTTCGGTACATCTCCTCTTCAGGCACGTCGCCGTTTTTCTGCAGAAAGGGAAAAACAGGCGGGATATCCCAGGAACCGGCATGGATGATCGCCTTGCAGCCACCGGGCAGGATTCTCGGGACATTATCGATAAACCCTCCGCCGGTATTGTGGATAAGGCCGTTAATCGTGAAATTGCGGAGCACTTTAAGCACACTTTCCACATAAATTCTTGTCGGCTTGAGCAGCTCTTCACCAACTGTACAGCCGAGCTCAGCCACCTGATCGTTGACCCCCAGGCCAAGTTCCTCAAAAACTATTTTGCGAACCAGGGAGTAACCGTTTGAATGCAGTCCCGATGAGGCCAGGCCGATAATTTTATTGCCGACCCGGATGTCACTGCCGTCTATGATTCCATTGCGCTCTCCGATGCCGACAACAAACCCGGCTAGATCGTAATCACCGGGTTGATACAGACCCGGCATTTCAGCAGTTTCCCCACCGATTAAAGCACAGCCGGAAATTTTGCAGCCCTGGGCAATTCCACGAACCACCTCGGTGGCAACATCAAGGTCCAGGCGCGAGACTGCAAAGTAGTCCAGGAAAAATAGAGGTTTCGCTCCGCTGACCACAACGTCGTTGACGCACATGGCAACCAGATCAATGCCGATGGTGTCATGTTTGTTGCAGAGTATGGCAACGTTGAGTTTAGTGCCGACTCCATCGGTCGAAGAGATGAGAACCGGATCTTCATAGCCGGCATTACCGATTGCAAACATCCCGGAAAAGCCACCAATATCGTTGAGTACCCCACGACCATGGGTTTCAGCAACCAGCCCTTTGATTCGGGAGACAAATTCGTTGCCTTTGTCGATGTCGACACCGGCGTGAGAGTATTTAGAGGCTTTTGTTTGATCCATGTCGATAGGAATGCACGTTGGAATTATTTTTATTGTGGTACAAGGCGACCTATTCTGCATTGTCGCCATTGAGATTTGCTTTGAGGCTGCCTTGACTCTATCCGGGAACAAGAATGTATTCTATTGCAGACCAGATTGGTGAGCCCGAAGTCTGCGCTTTTCTGCGAAAATTCGAAGATGCCGTTTTTGAATGGCTATAGTTTACTTTTTTTTGTTCTGTATTGTCAATATGTTTGTCTGATTTATGTTACCATCCGGACACGCTGCACTTAGTATAGCGTATATAGCTTCTCTGTGAAGGAGTGTAAGATTCCACAGATAATGAAAAAACAACCGTCTGATTCTGCAACGTTGCAGGCCTCTTTTCGTTCTGGTAGAGTGCCGCCATGAAACTTCTTCTTACACTTATCGGTCTGGTTTTTATCTTTGAAGGATTGCCCTATGTGGTATCTCCTGAAGCTATGCAGCGCTGGCTCAGGCAGCTTTTGGAAATGCGGCCTGGACAGCTCCGTTTTATGGGTCTTGTCGCCATGGGTTTTGGCTTTTTTCTCTGCTATATTACTCAGAAGTCCGGTATGTTCCAGTAGAATTTTATTTTCTCCGGTTTCCATTATCGGCTGCAGGCCACCCGTTAGGCCTCTGATCATTCCAGCTGCAGTATTGTTCATCTTTTCCGGTTCCAGGCAAGACTTCTCTTGCGGCAATTGATTGAGTTGGGTATTTTTAAAAGTTTTGTTTTGAAAAGATTTGTTCAGGGCATCACAATCCCAGGGGATACACCTATGGAAAAGACACCGAAAAGAGAGATGATAGGTATTGAGGGCAAGGTCCTTCTTGATACTCTCAGACGCCTGCATCGACGTGGTGCTACCGAGAACATTAAAAAACTCATAAGTAAAACCCATCCGGCCGATCTGGCCTGGGTCTTCAGATCACTTAACTCCGGCGAGCAGAACGATATATTCCAGATTATCGCCCAGACCGATATGGTTGCCGATTTCTTAAGTGAACTCGACACCTCCATAATGGTTGATCTGGTTGATGATCTGTCGGCCAGCTTTATGGCCGGTGTCGTCACCCGGATGGCTTCCGATGATGCGGCCGATCTACTTGAAGCACTGCCTGAAGAGATCGCCCATGACATTCGTACCCACATGGAGGCCGACGACCGTCATGAGGTCGAGGAGCTACTCAAATATGACCCGCAGACCGCCGGTGGTATCATGTCGCCGGATTTCATGTATCTTGATGAGGATCTCACCGTTGAGGAGGCCATAAAAAAGGTTCAGAAACGCAGTGAAGAAAAAGAAATGGTGTTCTATCTTTACATCACTCATGGCGACGGTCAACTGACCGGGGTGCTCTCTCTGCGTGAACTGCTGCTCCATCCCATGCATCGGCAGTTGAAAAACATCATGAACGCCAATGTCATCTCGGTGACCACGGATACGGACCAGGAAGAAGTGGCCCATGTCGTCTCTCAGTATAATATGCTGGCGGTTCCGGTTGTGGATGCCACCTTTAAACTGGTCGGGATCGTTACCGTTGATGATATTATTGATGTTCTGCGGGAAGAGGCCACCGAAGATTTTCTGCAGATGGCCGGGGCCGGTAAGGAGCAGGAAATTCTTTTAAAGCCGCTCCATAAAAAAATTATGCTGCGGGCACCCTGGCTGCTGGCCTCCTGGGTCGGGGGGGTCGGAGCCATGTTTATCATTAACTCGTTTTCCTACGAACTCAAGCAGGTTCTTGCCCTGGCATCATTTATCCCTGTTATTGCCGGTATGGGCGGCAACATTGCCACCCAGTCCAGTACGATTATTGTCCGCGGCCTGGCAACCGGCCGGGTGAACACGAATCAGTTTTTTAAAGTTGTGGGTAAAGAGTTTGTGGTCGGGATCGTTCTGGGGTCCTTTTTCGGCCTTCTTCTCGGCATACTAGCATTTTTCAGCTATCACACCCCGATCTATCTTGGCCTGGTGGTCGGACTCTCCGTTTTTCTGGTCATGATCATGGCCGCCACGGTCGGAACCTTTGTCCCCATGATCCTGAAACGATTCAACGTCGATGCCGCCGTTGCCACCGGCCCCTTTATTACCACAACCATCGATGTCCTCGGAGTTTCCCTGTATTTTGCCATAGCCAAGTTTTTCCTTCATTTATAAGCAGGTTTTTATGTCTTTTTTTCGTTTGCCCTCTGCCGGAAGGGTCAATCCTATACTGCTATACCTTATCCTCGGCCTTGGCGGCTGGTTGCTGTACCAGACCTTTCAGCCCGGTCTGCTGGACCCTGATGCCGCCCCCAGGGCGATTGTAGCACGAGGCATTCTGGCAGAAGATGAACAGAACACCATTGAGGTCTTTAAAAACACAGCACCCTCGGTGGTCTATATCACTTCAATTTCCGTTCGCCGAAATCTGTTTAATCTCAATGTTTATGAAATACCGCAGGGCACCGGTTCTGGGTTTGTGTGGGATAAGCAGGGCCGTATCGTCACAAACTATCATGTGATTTCCGATGCTAACCGGCTGGAGGTGACTCTGGCCGACCATTCAACCTGGAAAGCGGTTCTGGTCGGCGTTGCTCCGGATCGTGATATTGCGGTTCTGCAGATTTCCGCTCCTAAACACAAACTGTTTCCCCTGGCAATCGGCAATTCCGATGATCTCCAGGTCGGACAGAAAGTCTTTGCCATCGGCACCCCCTTTGGACTTGACCAGACCCTGACCACCGGTATCGTCAGTGCGCTTGGCCGCGAGATTAAGTCGGTGACTGGAAGAACTATTCAGGATGTGATTCAAACCGATGCCGCCATCAATCCCGGCAACTCGGGCGGGCCGCTGCTGGACAGTGCAGGGCTGCTGATCGGGGTGAACACCGCAATTTACAGCCCCTCCGGCGGCAGTTCAGGGATTGGGTTTGCCGTTCCTGTTCATGAGGTCAACCGGGTGGTTCCCCAGGTGATCCGTCATGGCCGTGTGATCAGGCCCGGACTCGGGATCAGCCTGGCTCCGCCGAAACTTGCCGGTGAATTCAACCTTCCGGGAGTGCTTATCCTTAATGTCCAGCCCGGTTCAACGGCAGATAAGGCAGGCTTGCGCGGTACCCGGCAGGTTCGTGGCGGCATGGTGCTGGGAGACAGTATTTTTGCGGTCAATGGAAAGCCTGTTGCTGATTATAATGCCCTGCGTGATGCACTTGAACAGTATCAGATTGGTGAGTCCGTCAGTTTGACAGTGCTCAGGGACGGTGAAGAGGTGACCGTAACAGTGACCCTGGAAGCCATGGAGTAATGAACCCGCCGCGGCTCAAGCGGACGTCTATCAACAAAGAGACCGGTATGAAGAAGAGAAGGCTGTTTTTTGTTTTCGGGGTGCTGCTTGCAGCGTATCTGTACTTTTATGTTGACGCTCAGTATTCAAAACAGCTGTCAACTCCTCAGGAGCAGGGGAGTCCTGACTCCAGGGAATAATTCAATATGCCGTCTCTCTCCTCTCGTTGCAAGATATATTGGATTATTGTATAAAGTACGGGTTGTTGTCTGCCACGATGTGGTTGTCCGGAACTGTAGTTGCTGTCGCCGTGAGTTGTTTTGAGACCCTCACAAGATGAACAGTTTTCCAGGGGGGGAGACGTGGATATCTTTGCAGACTGTTGAATGCTGGTACGTTCAAACGGAAAAATACGATCATACAGACAAGGTGTTGCCCCATGGATAAAAAAATCATCACAATGAAAGACTGCTTTAAGCATTATACCTATGATCAGGATAAGGCCTGTACGCCGGAAGAGACCGTGGAACGTTTTAATGCACGCCTTAAGGAGCAGAAACTTGATGTCTTGAAAGAGGTAAAGCGCATCGACAACGGCCGGCTGGATATTCCTGTATATTTCAGCGTCTGCGGCAAGGATGCCCTGGAAACCATCGGCAATAAAAAACAGATGGGTAAGGGCTCGACCCCGGAGCAGTCCAGGGCCTCGGCCTGTATGGAGCTGGCCGAGCGCTTCAGCTTTTTTGCCTTCATGAAGAATCCCGATAACTTCATCCATGATACGTATGCCGGGGTCAAGGCTGCGGGATATCCGGTCCTGCCCCTGGAAAAATGGCTGGCCTCAGTCCATGATGAGAACACCAGCGAGGAGACCCTGGAGAAGTTGATAGAGGATCTTCCCATCCAGTGGGTGTGGGCCAATAATCTCACCCGCAACGAAGAGACCCTGATGCCTTTTTCCTGGTTTTATGCCATTAACGAGTTTAACGGACCTTCCGCCGGCAACACCTACGAAGAGGCGGTGAGTCAGGGCGTGGCTGAGATTGTTGAACGTCATGTCTGTGCCGTAGTCAGCTATGAAGAAAAGAAGACACCAAGCATTGATCCGGCTTCGGTCAAAGATCCGGTTGCCCGTGAACTTATCGAAAAGTTCACCAGCAACGGAATTGAGGTCTATCTTAATGATTTTTCCCTGGATACGGGCATTCCCACCGTGGCAGCGCTTTGTATCGATCCTGCCACCTTTCCTGATGAAAGCGAGATTGTCTATACCGCCGGGACCACCCCTAACCCTGAAAAAGCCCTGATCCGAGCCCTTACCGAGGTGGCCCAGCTGGCCGGTGATTTTAATTCCGCTTCCAATTATGTAGCCAGCGGTCTGCCCAAACCTCTGTCCCTGAATGAGGTCCCCTATATTACCAATCCCGGCATGACTGTTGCCATTGATGAGCTTCCGGATTTAACCGATGATAATATCAAGGTGGAAAATGAGAGATGTCTTGCCGCCTTGAAACGGCTTGATCTTGATGTCTTTGTGGTTGATGTGGCGCACCCGACGCTTAAGATTCCCGCCATCTACACTATTGTCCCGGGCTGTCATTTCAGGGAACGATCCCGAATCAGTAATGTCGGGCTCTTTGCAGCCAAGCTGGTCAGTGAACGTATTAAAGATCCCGAGTCCTGTGTTCAGCAGCTCCGGCAGATGCAGAAGATTCTGCCGGATGCCTATTACCTGGAATTTTACCTGGGCAGAAATCTCATCAACCTGGGGTTGCTTGATGAGGCCCTGGTTCATCTGGAACGAGCATTAACCTTGAATCCGGAGGAGGAAGATATCCCCTATATTTATTCGTACCTGGGCGATACCCTCAAGAATCTTGGCCGATATGAAGAGGCCATTGCGGCCATTGAAAAGGGACGTAAGCTTGATGATGAACGACCTGATTTTCACAATATTCTCGGCGTCTGTTATTTCAAACTTGAGCGCCATGAAGAGGCCATTGAACGGTTTCACCGTGCTGTTTACCTCCACCCCTCATCCGCTATTGATTATGCCAACCTTGGGGTGAATTACCGTAAAGTCGGCAACAATGAGGAGGCTGTAAAGTTTCTGGCCCTGGCCCTCTCCCTTGACTCGGGTATTGATTTTGCCGCAACGCAGCTTGCTGAACTGCAGGACGAGGCACGGTAAGTTTAATCAGGGAGCCCTTCTTTAAGGACAAAAAAAAAAGAGACGGGAATTCCCGTCTCTTTTTTTTTGTGGAAAAATGCTCAGCCAACAGGCTGTTTCAGATTATTTTTATTTTTATTCCCATCCCCACCTGTTGACGACCATGGGTACATCGTCTGCAGCTGAAGCCTCAAGAATGGAGCCGTCAAAAATCTTCACGTTCTTATAGCCTAGCAGGTCGTGCAGAACAAAATAGCCCATGGCTGCGGCAAGACCGTGGTTACTGTAGGTGATGACTTCAACATTTTTGTCGGCCGGCAGGTGAATACCCTTGGCCATCTGCTCCAGTTCTTTTGTCTTCCTGAAATAAGAGGGAGCAAAATCAACACCGGCAATGGTCATGAACCCCTGTGGCCAGAGCAGTGCTCCGGGGATATGGCCGGCCCGGCTGATCTCACTGTTTTTCTCATGACCGAAATACTGATCAGCGAGCCTGTTGTCGACAAAGTAGACCTTGGATGAACCGATCTTTTTCTTAACGTCGGCAAGGGTTGCCACCTTGCTTGCTACCATTTTGCCGGTGAAGTCACCGCCAAGGGGAGCGACAGCTTTTGTTGAAACTGGTTTTTCCGTCTGCTCCCACGCGGCCATTCCTCCATCGAGGATGGCAACCTTGTCAAACCCGAGGGTATGTAAGGTCCACAGGGCGCGGGCACTTTTTGCCGTGTCCTTTGGGGTGATTCCTTCATCGTAAACAACAACAAAGGAATCGTTGCTGACCCCGTACCCCTTGATCATGTCGACCAGATCCGCTTCCGGGGGCATCATGAAACCGACAAATTCCCGGTTCATGCTCATCCAGGGGCCAAAGGCTTTGACAGCTCCGGGAACATGTCCTTTTTCGTAGTGGATAAACTCACTGACATCCAATATGACCAGCTTGCTCTTATTCAGGTTTTTGGCAAGCCAGTCAACACTCACCAGCGAACTCTGCGCTGCCAGAGTCAGGCCCGGCAAACAGAACATAAACAGGAGAACGCCAAGTAAAGACGTTTTTAATCTGCACACTCTATTCATTCTATTCCTCCAGGGATTGCCTGGAAATCGTAGCTGACCGCAACGATTTCCGGGCAGATTCCATTATTTTATTTAGTGCGGCTATGGCCGAAAAAAAAGTTCCGGCCATGCCTGTTGCTGATTTTCAGACAACTACTTTGCACTCCGCCCCCAGGTAAAGGTGTTCAAGACCAGATCATCATCGGCGCCATATTCAAGCATTGAGGCATCATAGACACTGACCTTTTTGTAGCCGAGAATGTCATGGAGAACAAAGTAATCCATGCCGGCGTACTGGCCGGTGTTGCAGTACACAATGATTTCCCTGTTCTTGTCACTGGGCAGCCCTACCCCTTTGACCATCTCTGCAAGCTGCTTACTGTCCCTGATTGTTGCCGGAGCACGGTTGGCACCGGCATTATTCAGGAACGGGGCAGGCAGGCTGATGGAGCCGGGGATATGACCGAATCGTTCAACATCGGCCCGTTTGTCTGCACCAAAGTGTTGGTTACTGCCTCGGGCATCGACAAGAATGGCGTCCTTTTTCTTGACCTTGTCAAGTACCTGCTTCAAGGTCGCAACCTTGGAGGAATCGAGCTTGGCGACAAAGGTACCAGCTTTGCTTTCAGGGACCTTGTTGTCAATGATCCGGCCCTCAAAGGTCCACTTGGTAAAACCGCCGTTGAGGTAGGAAACATTGGTATGTCCGATTGCTTCCAGGATCCATACCGTTGCACAACCCTTGGTGGCATCACCAATGGAGTTTCCGTGATCGTAAATGACCACATGTGATGATGGATTGACCCCGATAGCCTGCAGCATCTGGGTCAAATCTTCAGGTTTGGGCATCAACTGGCATTCTCTTTCTTGATCGAATGGTTCCCAGCCGACATAGGGAATGTTGTAAGACCCTGGAATATGGCCCACTCCGTAGTTGGTCGTCGTCCTGACATCTATAACAACAAGATCCTTGGCCTCCAGGTTTTTTTCGAGCCACTGGGTGGTCACCAGAGCTGTGGTTCCTGCCGTAACCGTGGTCGCCGGAACGGACATACATCCCGCCGCTACCAGCAACACTATGAATATCAAAGAATGTAACAGCTTATTTTTCATTGAAATACTCCTTTGTTCTTGCTTGTGAATGATGGTCTCTACAGTTGTTGAACACCTTACTTTTTGATTTCGCCAGGGATTTCCTTCACGATAATCTTCTGGTTTGCAGTTGGTTCATCCTTGGCCAGGTCCGCTTCGGTGAGGAAGAGTTCCTTGTGGCCGTGACAAGCATTACAGGAGCTGTTCTGTTTGGTTCGACGCTGGATGCTGTGTACTGAAGCAGAGTTCCATGTCGGCAGAGCGTCATAGTTGGCGACCAGATCTTCAGGTCCCGGCGCACCCTTGAGAACCGCCTGGAAATACCGAAATGATGCCAGAGAGTCCTTTTTCATGGGCGTATGACGCACCAGGTTATACTTATAGGGGTTTTCCGGAGAGCGATCAATATTGGTTCCGATTTTGAACGTATAGAGCGGTTCGGATGGGAAAATGACCTTGATCTGACCGGGTTTCTTGATGTCGAGCGATACATGACAGTTCGAACAGTTAAAATAGGTGTTGGAATGGCAGACTGCACAGGCGAGCGTTCCGTCCGGATGTGCGTTGTGCATGGCTATTTTCGACTTGCCGGATTTTGCCGCATCAGGATGACACGATTCGCAGCGCACGGTTTTGGTGGCGTAATAGCGTTTCACACCTTCGGGCTGCGTGTTGTGCAGGTGATCGGCTGAATGGCAGTCGGTACAGACCATCTGGCCCTTTTCGTAATGGACATCTGCAGTGGCGCCGAGTTTGCCCATATACTCGCCGGCAAAACGGGAGCCATGGCAGGCGTAGCAGGTTTTATCCATGGGTGGTGTTTTCTGGAACCGATGTCGATCAAGAAGACCGCCTTTGGCAACCGCCGGCCAGGCAACATGGCAGGAACCGCAACTGGCGTGACAGTCTGCACAGTCAAGGGCCCAAGCCTCAGGCAACAAGGTGTCTTCCATCTTGTGCGGCGAGGTGATGGTTCCGACGATATCCAGAATGCCGGTCAATTTATAATGCATGGCATCTTTATAGGTGGAGGTAATGTCTTCATGACATTCACGGCATACGCCGCCACCGCCCTCTTCAGAGGGATCCTTTACCATTTCTTTATGGGCTTCATCTTTATCGTCGACATTCTGTCCTTTATGACAGCTTATACAACCGATTTCTCCGTGCACGGACTCAACAAAGTCTTTGGCAACACCAAAAGTATCCCGACCCCTCACCTGAGGGGCTGAAACGCCTCAGCCTGCAATGGCGGCACCGCCACTGGATGATGCCGCGCCATAGCTGTCCATCTCCTCAAGATCGGTATGGCAGTTTATACAGGAACTGCTTGGATCCGTATCCTGGGCGGCAAGGCTGCCGACCGGGCCAAAGGCAAAGGCCAGGCCCAGACAGGTAGCTGCAATGAAGATACCCTGTGTCTTTTTTCTTTTCATTCTAGTTGATCCTCCTTTTTGGTTTGAAACAAAAGGGTACCGTGAAAAGGAAGAATTTCACTTTGTGATGCAGGTCGACGCCATCGCTTGTCCGGTTGCACGTTGATATCTATGGATGAGTTAATGTGATCAGAAGACAACATTTCCCCGATATACAGCAGATATCTTCGGGCGTGCGCAAAAGCGGTAACTTCGAGCCGTTCCACTTGGCTAAAAAAAAACTTTCATAGTACCCACAACTCGTGAGTTGGTCCTGCCCAGTAATTGAAAAAGTGAAATTGCTGCCTACTCTTAAATGGCTCCTCAAGCCGGTAGGGCGGGGGAATCTATTCCGGATACAAAAGAAGTGTCGAGCGACAGATTCCTGACCTCATGAAAGGCTGAATTGGATTTCCAGATTGAATCTGATCAACATGGAACTTATTTGAAGTTCTGCCCAAATGATTGGAATCAGCCAATGACAAGAGCACAAGATAGGCTCTGGCAGTGCATTTCAGATGATGCCTGGCCGGTCGGTGGTTGGTATCTGCGGGCGGTTTCACATTCCACGTTCCGTTGAATCCGTTTCACTCCTCCGGTTCCCCTTTTCCAGTGAAGTGACTAGATTATATCGTGGTATGTACCACGATGTTTGAAAATTGAAATGTGTAAAATTGTCGCACCTGGAGCTGTTTCAGGGCCGCTGATTTGGAGCTCAAACGGCAGGTTTGTTGTTTAAGGTTACGATGTGGCATCATGCTTTTTGCTGGGAAGTTCCGATGAAATGACCTCAAACGGCTGTATCGCAGGGGATAGCAGGTAGATTCTGTTTTACTTTTTATACGATTCACTTTAGAATCATACCTTGATATTATAGTGTTTTTTAGGGAAACTCCATGGTAACATGGACCATTTTTCCCTGTTTTGCCAAACCTGATGGTCTCGACAAAGGTCAAAATCGCTATTTGCCCTGTACGGAATTACAAGAGGATACGACCTCTCCGCCGTCGGTTTCGTGGCTTTTCGAAGTCTACGCTTATCTACGACACCGACAATTATCCTGAGAGAAATCAGTGGAGCAGATAATATTTCCCATTATTAGATCGGATCTCCTCCGGGCCCAGAAAGAAGAGGTCGATGTCGCTCTTCCCTGGCTCATGGCACTTCGTTGGGGTGAAGTCCTCTGCCAGGCCGTGCTGGTCATTGCCTTCTGGCTGATAATGGATAGCGGTGTTCCCGTTATGTCGGTGTCGGCAATTTTTCTTTTTGAAGTGGGCAGCAATCTTTTTCTCCATTATCGACATCGGCATGATGCATCGGTAAGCAACCTGATGATTCTGGTTATCCTGTTGATGGATACCGTTTTTCTCACTCATCTGCTCTATGTAACCGGCGGGGCGATGAACCCATTTGTTTTTCTCTATCTGATCCACGTTGTCACCGGCGCAATTATTCTCAGAGAAAAATGTTCGTGGCTGGTTACCTTTGCCACCCTGGCCGGGTACAGTCTGCTCTTCTATGCCCCTTTCACCCCTGAACTGGCCGCAAACAGCAGTACCCACTGCATTGGCGATGCCCAGCAGGTAGACAGTATTTCCGGTTCCTTTCAGATGCATCTGAAAGGAATGTGGGCCGCCTTTGTGGTGACGACGCTTTTTATTGTTTTTTTTGTCAGTAAGATTCAGAAAGCTTTGACCGAACAACGGATCAAACTTCAAGCCCTTGGTGAAGAACGGGAACGCAACAAGCGGTTGACCAGTATGGCCACCTTTGCCGCCGGCGCGGCTCATGAACTCTCAACTCCGCTCAGTACAGTGGCCGTGGTCTCCTGCGAGATGATTCATATAATGGAAGAGCAGGAGGCAAGCCCGGAGCTGCTGAGCGATATTCGTTTGATCAGAAAACAGGTTGCGGACTGTAAAGAAATCCTCTACCAGATGACCGCCGGGGCAGGGGGGCATATGGGTGAAGAGGTTCGGGAATTTTCGATTCAGCAGGTGGTCAGCCAGATCCTTGCCGGGATCGGTGAGGGCGAACAGGATCGAGTCCGGGTAGCCATAGAACCTGAAGATTTAAAGATCATCATGCCCTTTCGTTCACTGTGCCGGACAGTGAAAGGACTGGTCAAAAATGGACTTGAGGCTTCATCATCTCCGCAGGAAGTCTCTATGCGCTGGTTTGCAACTCCTGAATATCTGGGCATCGACGTGCTGGACCTGGGAACCGGCATTGATGAAGACGTTGAACCCATGGTGACTGAACCGTCTTTCACGACCAAGGATTCGGGACTCGGTTTAGGTCTTTTTCTTGCTAAAAGCATGGCGGAACAGTTTGGCGGTGACCTGACTATACAATCGCAATCGGAGCAGGGAACAAGAGTTACCTTGACCCTTGCACTTGAACTGATCACAAAAAATTACATGACCGGGAACTATGCAACAGACTGAATTTAAGGATACAATTTTATTAGTTGATGATGAGGAGTTTTTCAGGGATCGTTTGAATCAGGCCTTTATCCGCAGGGGATACTCAACCTGCACTGCCTCCTGTTACGACGAGGCAATGGAAATCATCCCTAAAGAACAGCCGACCAGGGCTGTGGTCGATTTGAAGATGCCGAAGAAAAGCGGGCTCCTCCTTGTCAAGGATGCCCTGGCTCTGGTTCCTGATTTGAAAATAATCGTCCTTACCGGTTATGGCTCCATTGCCACCGCCACTGAAGCCATCCGGCTGGGAGCGATTTCCTATCTGGCCAAGCCCGCTGATATTGATGAGATCCTCAAGGCATTTGCCTTTGACGGTAACGAGGAGTCTGATCTTCCACCTCCTGAAGAGATCACGCCACCTTCGCTGGCCCGGGTGGAATGGGAACATATCCAACGGGTTTTGACCGATTGTGACAATAACATCAGCAGGGCCGCCAAAAGACTTGGAATTCACCGCAGGACCCTGCAGCGCAAGCTGTATAAATATGCCCCTTGAGTTTTTTTGCTTTAACCTCACCAGGTGAACCGGGGTTCGTCTTTTGCTTGGGCACAAGAGCTTTTTTCAAGGCCTGAACCGTGCATGAAAAAGATACGCTATTTTGAAGTTGCGGATCGCCTCTGATTCGGGTATTTGAGGGCTGAATCAAAAAAAAATACCTCCTGTCTTCACATCCGGGTACGACACTCCGGCCAGTCCAGGTACGGTTTTGGGTGTGATACATTATAAAAATATTGTCCAGTTGAAAAAAAACAGTCTCGTTTACGAGGTTTTTGCTTTCATTCCTTTGAGGAAAATTAGATGTCGGTGCAATCAGAAAATGAACAGATCAAATTTCCGGAACTTCCTCTTATTACGGAGGATATTCTTTCCAAAGCCCAGGCTTCGGCCGCCTGTCAGACGGCGGAGTATACGCTTGCAGAACGAAAGGCGTTGCTGGATAAAATAACAAAACTGTTGAAGCAGCAGGACGCTGTCCTGGTAGCCCATTACTATACATCCGATGACCTACAACAGCTGGCTGAAGAGTCCGGTGGATATGTTGCCGATTCACTGGAAATGGCCCGATTCGGTCATGATCATCCGGCCTCGACCCTTATTGTTGCCGGGGTTCGTTTTATGGGTGAAACCGCCAAGATTCTCAATCCGGAAAAAAGAGTTTTGATGCCGGATATTGAGGCGACCTGTTCTCTGGATCTGGAATGCCCCGCCGATCTCTTCACCGACTTTTGCGACGCCCATCCTGAATATACCAGCGTTGTCTATGCCAACACCAGCGCCGCGGTCAAGGCCAGGGCCGACTGGGTGGTTACCTCCGGCATTGCCCTGCCGATTATTAAACATCTGGCTGAGCGCAATGAAAAAGTTCTGTGGGCGCCTGACCGGCATCTCGGTTCCTATGTCCAGCGGGAAACCGGGGTTGACATGTTGATATGGCCTGGAAGTTGTGTGATTCACGAGCAGTTCAAGGCCGATGGGATTCGAAATCTGAAGAAAGAGTACCCAAACGCGCAGGTTCTTGTCCATCCCGAGTCTCCTGCCGAGGTGGTTGACCTGGCGGATGTGGTTGGCTCGACAACCGGATTGATCAAGGCCTCTCTGAACCCGGAGGTCAATGAGTTTATTGTCGCCACCGAAGCGGGAATTTTTTATAAAATGAAACAGGCCTCTCCCGGCAAGATCTTTCTTGAGGCACCCAGCGGCGGTTTAGGTGGCACCTGTGAGAGTTGTCTTCGCTGTCCGTGGATGGCAATGAACGGCCTGCGCAATCTGGCCGAGGTCCTGGAAACAGGCGCCAATGAAATCACCATTGAGGAAGATATCCGCCTCAAGGCCCTGGTTCCCATCCGGCGAATGCTGGATTTTGCCCGCGAGCAGCAGATTGCGGTAAAAGATAAGGGCAATGCCTGATTTTTTCACTTTCTACTAAACGTGTGGTAATCATACAAATATTATCGTATATACTCATTGCCGAAAGGCTGGAGATACGATAATACAACTGTAATCAGTCTGATTTTTTCGATAAAGGGCTGCCGGATTATAAAAAAAATACGGATTGCAGGTGGAAAGGGCAGAAGGCTGTTTTCCACTCTCTCCGATTACTGAATAAAAAAATCCTTTATGAAGGGTATTATTTTTAACCTGCTGGAAGGATATCTTACCAGCATCAGCGGTGGCGACGGTTTTGAGAAAATACTGCAGCAATGTACCCTCAAAACGGCCGATCCCCGGCTCATCGTTGCACCGGGAACCTATCCTGATGCCGATTTCCTGGAAATCGTCCGAGCCGCTGCTACTGATCTGCAGGTTCCGGAAGATGAATTTTATCGAAACTTCGGGCGCTACGCAATCCCCAGGATGGCGGAACGCTACCCGAACTTTTTCACCCCGTTTACCGGACCAAAGGATTTTTTAAAGTATATCGGCATGGTTCACCTGGTCGAGATTAAAAAAATATTTCTTGATGCAAAGGTTCCTGATTTTTCGTTTCAGGACACCGGACCAAACGAGCTTATCCTCCGTTACTCTTCAAGAAGACGCCTTTGTAACATGGTCGAGGGGTTGATTGAGGGGTTGGCGGTTTATTACAAGGTCAGGGTGAGCTATCGTCAGCCCCATTGCCTGATGAAAGGAGATGAGGGGTGCGAATTTCATATACGTTTCCAGGAAGCCTCAGAAACGGAAGGAGTTGATGAACAGAGACTCAGATCAGATTGATCGGCTGGAGCGCAAGGTTCGCATCTTGGAAGAGATGTTTGAACAATCCAGCCGGGAAGCATTTATTGACTGCCAGCGGCGGTCGTTGTTCAATAGTCTGCTGGGCCTGTCACTCCACGCAAACAACCTTGACACGCTTTTAAACGATACCCTGCAGACCCTGCTGTCCTGTAGTTTTCTGCAGATAGAAAACTGGGGCGCCATCTTTCTCTACGACGAAAAAAAATCCGGCCTGACGCTTAAATGTCATCATAACTTCAGTAAAGAACAGCTGACCAACTGTAGTCAACTCTCCACCGGACAATGCCTGTGCGGGCAAACCGTCCTTACCGGAGAGGTCATTTTCACCACATCCGAAGATCCGCGCCATGAAATCCAGTGTTCCGACATGCTGCCCCATGGTCACTATTGTATACCGATTCGGGCCGGGAAACGGGTTTTAGGTCTCATCTGTCTCCATGTTCCGGATACGCTTGAACGGCAGGAGGAAGACGAGGATATGCTGTTAACCGCTGCCGGGATACTCGCAAGTGCCCTGCAGCGGCTTTCCTATGAAACAGAGCTGAAGTCGTATCAGGTCCACCTCGAAAAAATGGTTGAAGGTAAGATTGAGGAACTTCGGCTGGCGGAAAAACGGTATCAGTCTATTTTTGAGAACTCCCTCAACGGTATCTTTCAGACAACCCTTCACGGAACCTTTCTTGCCTGTAATCCTGCCCTGGCCGAAATGCACGGGTTTTCCTCGCCCGGGGAACTGATCGATTCCATAACCGATATCAGCCGGCAGTTGTATGTCGACGGGGCTGACCGCAGGCTTCTGGTCCAGGGGCTGCAGCAGGGACCGGTGACTGATTTCGAGACCAGAATGTATCGCCGGGATAAGAGTATATTCTGGGTCCGGATGTCGGCCAGGAAAATGTCCACGCCTGAAATGGGCGAGTATCTGGAAGGTACGCTGCTTGATATTACCCAGCGTAAGGAGGCGGAACAAAAGCTGGCTGAGCAGAAAGAGCGTCTGGATGTCACCCTACGTTCCATCGGTGATGGTGTCATCACCACCGATACCGAGGGCAGGGTGGTTCTGCTCAACCAGGTGGCGGAACAGCTGACCGGCTGGTCTCAGCAGGAGGTCGCCGGTCAACCGCTGGGCAAGGTGTTTAAGGTCATCGATGAAAAAATCCGCCACCCTTGGGCCGATCCAGTACAACAGGTGATGACCAATGGGGGAATGCTCAACCAGAACACCCGGACGATTCTGGTTGCACGAGACGGCAGGGAGCGGAGTATCTCACACAGTGGCGCGCCCATCCTTGATATGGATCGGCAGACCGTAGGGGTCGTTCTGGTTTTCAGGGATATGAGCGAGCAGAACCGACTGGAAGCCGAACTGATCAAGAACAAAAAGCTGGAGTCTCTGGGGGTGCTGGCAGGAGGGATCGCCCACGATTTTAATAATATCCTCACTGCAATTCTCGGCAATCTCAGCCTGGTAGGACTTTGTCTTGCAAAGGAAGAAAATGAAATCCATGATCTTGTCGAGCAGGCAAAAAAGGCAGCTCTCAGTGCCCGTGATCTGGTGCAGCAGTTGCGAACCTTTTCCAAGGGTGGGGAGCCGGTCAGAAAAACTGCAGCAATTGATGAGATAATACGCGAGTCGGCGGATTTCGTCCTTCGGGGCAGCACCGTCGCCTGCCGGTATCATTTTCCAGGTGACCTGTGGTTTGCAGATATCGATACCGGCCAGATCAGCCGCGTGATCCAGAACCTGGTGTTAAATGCTAAGCAGGCCATGCCGGAGGGCGGCTTTATTGATATCAGTTGTCGGAATATCCGAAAAGAGAGCCATGATCCCCTGCCGCTGAAAGATAAACTCTACATTGAAGTTACCGTTCGCGACCAGGGAAAGGGTATGGATACCAAAACTCTGACCACGATATTCGACCCCTATTTTACCACTAAGAAAGAGGGGTACGGCCTCGGTCTGTCCATCTGCCATTCAATCATCCACAAGCACAAGGGGTATATTACCGTTGAATCGGAACCCGGTAAGGGAACGGTTTTCACCTTTTATGTCTGTGCCTCCAGCCGGATGCCGGTACAGGAGTATAAAGATGTCCGACTTTCCAGTGATAGCGGGGGCAAGGCTTTAGTTCTGGACGATGAACCCCTGGTTGGTATTTCAATTAAAAAAATGCTGGAACACCTGTATTACACGGTCACCCTGGTCCGTGACGGGCAGGAGGCCGTCGACAGCTATCTGGAGGCCGCCAAGAGCGGGACTCCCTTCTCGCTGGCCATTCTGGATTTGACAATTCCCGGCGGCATGGGCGGAGAAGAGGTAATCAAGGAACTGCTCCGTCATGATCCCAGGGCCAAAGTACTGGTTTCCTCTGGTTATTCCGATAACACGGTCATGGCCCATTATCAGGAGTATGGTTTTTCAGGAGTCCTGGAAAAACCATTCCAGATAGATGAGCTCGGCCGGGTGCTGGCCACGGTTATGAATGGTCCGGATCAAGACTCGTAACCTTCACCGTAATTATGAGTTGTTTGGATTTCTGAAACTCTTGAGAGGGAATTTTTAGAAATGTATATACTGTCCCCGGAATATATATACTGTCCCCGGAATATTCGCGGAATTGTGCCCGGAATTGTGCGTTGCTATATATAGAGTGCAGCTGGATTCGGCTGCTTTTTTGGTGGGCGGTGCCCACCCTTTTTTGTATCAGCCAATGACAATTTTTCCTTGACGGCTATGCTCTTTGCCGGACTGTAAACAATGCCCATCAGCAATTCCGGGCCATGTCGACCATGTCTTCGATTACCCCCAGACCGCCTTGCCAGAATTCAGGTTGATTGATATCGAGCCCGAATGGTTCAAGCAGAGCGTAAGGTGAATCCTTGCCTCCGGCTCGAAGCAGGTCGATATATCTGTTGACAAATGCCTCCCCTTCTTTCTGATAGAGGCGATAAAGCCCCAGGACCAGAAGCTCGCCAAAGGCATAGGAGTAGACATAGCCCGGGGTGCTCAGAAAATGAGGAATATAACTCCACCAGATTCCGTAATCCTCAGTTAAAATGACGCTGTCGCCGAACATTGCCTTCTGGGTCGAGAGCCAGTATGCTGACAGGGTTTCACTGCTCACCTCTCCCTGGTTTCGTCTGCCGGTGTGCATTGCATCTTCAAAACGATTCATGGCTATCTGGCGAAAGACGGTGGCGAAAATTGATTCGATTTTCTGGCAGATATAGGCCCTTTTTTCTTCGGGTTTTGCCAGCAGGTCAAGCTGACTGTGAAAGACGAGCAGTTCGGCAAAGACCGAGGCTGTTTCGGCAAGGACCAGCGGGGTGTCGCTGTTGAACATGCCCTGATCTGCTGCAAGAACCTGATGAACCCCGTGTCCGAGTTCATGGGCAACGGTTGCCACATCATGCAGATTACCGGTATAGTTGACCATTACATAGGGATGAGTATCCGGCACACAGGGATGGGCAAAGGCGCCGCCTCGCTTGCCCTCCATGATTGGAGCATGGATCCAGTTGTTATTAAAGAACTGTGCAGCGATTTCCGCGATCTCGCCTGAAAATCCGGCAAAGGCTGCAAGAACCATTTCACGGCATTGGGGCCAGTCGACCTGTGCTTCCGACATCCCGGGTACCGGTGCGTAACGGTCATAGTCGTAGAGCGTGTGAAGATCAAGTATTTCCTTTTTCAAGGTATAGTATTTCGATACGATGTCGTAGCGAGCGGTTACACTCTCAACTAGGGTGTTTACTGTTGCGTCTTCCAGTTCGTTTTCCAGGTGCATGCTCTGATCCCATGAGGGATAGGAGCGCAGTCGGTCATCGATCATCTTGTCTGCGGCCAGGGTGTTGAAGATGTGGGTCAGAACATGTAACTGGTCATGTAGGCCGCGGGTCAGATCTTCAGCTGCCTGACGACGTATGTTACGATCCGGACTGTACAGCTCGGCAAGGACTTCCTCTTCACTGCGCCCCGACTCACCAAACTGCTGGCTGGCCATGACCTTTTCGAAAAGGATGGTCCAGGAGTTTTTACCTACCGGCTCGAGTTCAATGAGCAGCTTTTCTTCGCACTCGGACAGGAGGTGTTGTGCCTGACGGCGGATCTTTTCAAGATAGTGGCGGTACTTTGCAGTTTCCCCGGCATCAAGAAATTTCTGCGCTGACGCCTGATCCATCTTGCTCCACTCCAGGGTAAAGAAAACAAGCTGTCTGTTGATCCTGCTCGCGGTTTCCGTTACCTGCTGCAGGAAGGCACCTGCTTCAGCATCCATGACCTGGGTGGAAAAGTTGAGGAAGGCATAGGTGGAGATCCGGCCGAGGTTTTCTGCGATTCGCTCAAGCCGTCTGATTGTTCGGGCAAAAACTGCTACCTCAAGTCCGGACAATCTGCCCCTGCAGCCCTCTTCAAGTAATGCCGCCTCCTGTTCGCAGAGGTCGATATCATCACTGATCAGTTCGTCATCGGTCGAAGAATAGAGGTCGTTGAGATCCCATACCACGGTTTCCGTACCGAGCTTTGTATTATCTACAGCCATTATTTTTCTCGTTTACGGTTTAAGCGGTTTCTCCAGCTCGGTTACAGGCGGGGTATTGTGCATGATATTAACAATGATAACAAACAGGTTGTCCTCTTTGAAAAAGACCTGTTGCAGGTCGTAATTATTATTAGGCTCCAGATCAATGACCACTCTGATCTTATCGGGTTTTTTATGTCTGCCTATGCGAATGGCTTTTACATAGCGGCCATTGGTCTTAATCGTCTCTTTCAATGAGGCGTCGGCTCGGGTATTCTTGAAGTCGCAGACCACCCGGGGCAACCCTTCTTCGATTCCGAAAACAATGGGTGGGTAGAAGTCGTTGAGCTTGAACTGAATCATTTCTCCACGGTTGGACGAGTTGTCGAATTTAACAGAACGGAGAATGGGCGGCTCGTTGCTTTTCAGCTGAGGTTGTTCAACGGGTCCCTCCTCCTGCACTGCTGTTTGCCGGGCAGGCGGCGGCGTTTTTTTTGCAGCTTTCGGTGGCGGTACAGGCTGTGGCTGAGGTTGCAGCTGCGGTTGAGCAGGAGTAGGGGCAGGAGTGGAAACAGGAGCAGGGGTAGATGCAGGAGCAGGTTTTTCCACCTTGACCGGTGGTGGTACCGGCGCACTGTCGGCAGGTTTTTCCACCTTGGCTTCTGCTTTCGGCTCGGCTGCCGGTGCCTCCGGTTCCGTGCCGGCGTAATAGACTGAAACGGTCAGGGCGTTTTTCTGCTGGTCAAAATTCTGGTTAAAGTTTATCTCCTGGTCGGGGATCAGATCAAGGACTACCCTGGTTTTGGGATTTTTCCCCTTGTGAATGCCTATTCGGATTTGTTTGATAAACTTACCGTTGGTCTTGATGACGTTGTTGAGGGTCCTGGCGGTCTGAGTATCGGGAAAATCAAAGACGACTCTGGGCTTTTTTCCTTTGATCGCAAAGATTTTTGGAATATAGGTGCCGTTGAGTTTAAAGGTTATCCGTTCTTCATTGCTTGAGAGAGAATTAAATTCAATGTCTTCCAGAGTTGGTTTTTCAGCAGCCAGGGCAATGGAGTGCAGCATGACCAGGAACAGACAGGGGACGATGAGTGCAACAGAGAGTGTTTTTATGTGCTTTCTCATGGAAATCGAGCTGAGGGTTGAATAAAGGGTTAACCGTCTCATTTTGCCAAATCGTACAATCATACGATTCCCGGCCTGACAGGCCTGTATGACAATCGGTACCCATATTTATCAATTTTTTGCATTACAAAAAAAGTTTACGCAAATACTGTAATAAAGTCAATGAAACAACAAACAAACCAGCAGGATCGGAAGAAACTTCATGGTGCAGCTGCCGAGGAAATGGTTCAGGACGATGGAAAGATGAACAGGCAGAGCTCTGTTGTGAATATAGATGAGATTCTGCCCCTGGTGAAAAAACCGGGCCGATATATCGGTGGAGAGCTGGGTGCGGTGAATAAAGAATGGGACTCGGTCGACCTCCGTTTCTGTTTTATCTTTCCCGATCTCTATGAAATAGGGATGTCCCATCAGGGCTTACAGATACTCTATCATCTGGTCAACGAGGATGACCGTTTTCTTGCCCAGCGCTGTTATGCCCCGGATATTGATATGGAGGCCGAGCTGCGCAAGGCTGGGATTCCTCTCTTTGCCCTGGAATCCAAACGCCCGCTGGCCGACTTTGATGTCCTTGGTTTTACCCTGCCCTATGAGCTCTGCTATACCAATATTCTGACGGTTCTCGATCTTGCCGGTCTGCCGCTCAAATCCTGTGATCGTGGGCAGGAATATCCGCTGGTGATAGGTGGTGGTTCCTGTGGTCTCAACCCTGAACCGGTGGCGGATTTTTTTGATGCCATCGTCCTTGGTGATGGTGAAGAGGTGATTATTGAGATCGGTGAACGGGTCATTGCCGCTAAAAAAGAAGGGCTCGGCAGGCTGGAGACCTTAAGGGAACTTGCCGCCGTTGAAGGGGTGTATGTCCCTTCCTTTTATGAACCCATATACCGGGACGACCGGTTTGCAGGTATTCGGGCCCTGGAAAAGGAATTTCCCCAGGTCAGGCGGCGGGTCTTACCTCGGTTGCCGGAAGTAAATACACTCACGCGTCCACTGGTGCCGATTGTCAAACCGGTCCATGATCGGCTGGGAATCGAGATTGCCCGTGGCTGTACCCGCGGTTGTCGGTTCTGTCAGGCCGGGATGATCTATCGGCCGGTACGGGAGCGCACTGTTGATGATATTCTTCAACTTGCCGAACAGGGCATTGCAAGCAGCGGTTTTGATGAACTGGCTCTGCTTTCACTCTCCACCGGTGATTATTCCTGTCTGCCTGAAGTCCTGATCCGGTTGATGGACAGATTCTCCGATGAATTTGTGTCGGTTTCCATGCCTTCGATGCGGGTCGGAACCCTGACTCCTGAAGTTATCGAGCAGATAAAGCGGGTTCGTAAAACCGGTTTTACGGTGGCGCCGGAAGCCGGTACCGATCGGATGAGGGAGGTCATCAACAAGGGGATCACCGAAGACGATCTGATGGCCACCTGCCGGGACGCCTTTGGTGCCGGTTGGAACCTGATTAAGTTTTATTTTATGATCGGGCTGCCGACCGAGACTCTGGAGGATGTCGACGGTATTGTTGAACTGGCCAAAAAGGCGAGGGCGCAGGCCGGGGCAGGGGGCAGAATCCAGATTAATGTCAGTGTGGCCACCTTTATCCCCAAACCACATACCCCTTTTCAGTGGCATGAACAGCTCGGCCTTGAGGAGGCCAAAGAACGGCTGAACCGGCTTAAAAAATTGCTGCCGCGCAAGGGTTTTAAATTAAAATGGCACGATGCCCGGACCTCGTTTCTGGAGGGTGTTTTTTCCCGCGGCGATCGCCGACTTTCACAACTGATTGAAACGGCCTGGCAGGCCGGGGGCAGGTTGGATGGCTGGTCCGAACATTTTCACCTGCAAAACTGGCAGCAGGCCGCTGAGCGTTGCGGGATCGAGATGGAAACATACCTGCGGGCCAGGGCCATGGATGAACCGCTGCCCTGGGATCATCTCCAGTGCGGGGTTGACCGGGAGTTTCTTGAGCAGGAATGGCAGCGGGCCCTGGAACGATCCTATACGCCGGATTGCCGAAACCATGGCTGTCAGAAATGCGGGCTCTGTGATTTTAAAACCATCATGCCTGTGGTCAATAAGAAATGTGAAGAAGTTCCCGTAGCCGACCGGATTATCAACGGAGATAAAAAGAAGGAACAGGAAGAAACCCCTTTTCGCTATCGTTTTGAATATTCCCGGCTCGAGGACAGCCGCTTTTACGGGCATCTGGAGATGTTGCAGCTGGTGTTCCGGGTCTTGAAGAGAGCTGGCCTGCCGGTATTGTTTTCAAAGGGCTATAATCCCTCGCCCAAGGTCTCGTTCAGTCAGGCCCTGCCGGTCGGGGTGGAGAGTCTGGCCGAGTATTTCGACGTTGATCTTGCCCGTCCGCTTAAGGATCCCCGGCAAACCCTGGAGGCCTTGAACCGTGAGTTCCCGCAAACCATTCGGGTATTGCACGTTGAACTCATCGGCAAAATCCAGGCGGTTGATCAGCAAGCAGCCTATGAAATTGTCCTGCCTGCCGGAGACTATCCGGATCTTGAGGACCGGATTGCCGCCTTTATATCTGCAGAAGAATACATCATTGAGCGGATTCGGAAAAGAAAACTAAAGAAGCTTGACGTCCGCCCTCTGGTTGAGTCCGTCAAAAGAGAGGGTGACCGCCTGGAAATAGTTCTTATCCAGCGACACAGTCAGGCCGGGATCAGCCCGCTGCTTTTATTGGAAAAAGTTTTCGGTCTGACACCCGATCAAGCCCGGATTGCCCGCATAAAAAAGACTGCGGTGCAAGATCTGTAAAACAGATTGTTGAGAAAAGGACTGTTTTGCGCTACAAAGCTACAATGTTATTTCAGGTTGATCAGTTTTTATTTTTTAATGCATTTTTTAATTCTACCTGGTCACATTCATTAAGGAAGTGATAATAACGAGTTCCTCGTCATTCATTAAGGAAGTGATAATAACGAGTTCCTCGTCATTCCCGCGAAGGCGGGAATCCAGTCATTGCAACGTGTTCTGGGTTTAAGTCTTTGCGGGAATGGTAGAGCAGGGAACTTTTTACGAAGCGATCATTTTTTAAGGAGAGAACATGAAGAAAATAGTCCTGCGTGAAGATCAAATGCCGACCAGCTGGTATAATGTGGCTCCCGATATCCCAGGCGGCCTGCTGCCGCCCCTTGATCCGGAGACCAAGGAACCAATGGCCCTGGAAAAACTTGCAGCTGTCTTTCCCATGGGGCTTCTGGAACAGGAGATGAGCCCGGAACGGTTCATAGAGATTCCGCAGGAAGTTCAGGAAATATACAAAATCTGGCGGCCGTCACCCCTGGTTCGGGCCAATAAACTGGAAGAGGCGCTCGGAACCAGGGCCAAGATCTTTTTCAAAAACGAGGGCGTTTCTCCGGTGGGCAGCCATAAACCGAACTCGGCCGTGCCCCAGGCGTATTATAATAAGCGGGAAGGCGTCAAACGACTGGCCACGGAAACAGGCGCCGGACAGTGGGGCTCCGCACTTTCCCTGGCCACCTCGAAATTTGGTCTGGAGTGCAAGGTGTACATGGTACGGGTTTCCTATGACCAGAAACCGTACCGCAAGTCGATCATGCAGACCTTCGGGGCCGACATTGTTGCCAGCCCCAGCCCGGACACCAACACCGGCCGTGCTATTCTCGAACTGGCCCCGGACACCCCGGGTTCACTGGGTATTGCCATTTCCGAGGCCCTGGAAGATGCTGCAAACCGTGACGATACCAACTATGCCCTTGGTTCGGTTTTGAATCATGTGGTTCTCCATCAGACGGTTATCGGGCTTGAGGCCAAAAAGCAGATGGAAATTGCCGGTGAATATCCGGATGTGGTTGTCGGCTGCTGTGGCGGCGGTTCCAACTTTGCCGGGCTGGTTGCGCCCTTTGTGCCCGATTATCTTGATGGTAAAAAAATAGAGTTTGTCGGCTATGAGCCCGCCTCCTGTCCGACCATGACAGCCGGTAAACTGGCCTATGATTCGGGTGATGTCAATATGATGACCCCGCTGCTCTATATGTATACCCTTGGTCATAATTACATGCCTCCCGGTATCCATGCCGGCGGCCTGCGTTATCACGGCATGGCACCCATTGTTTCCGCCCTGATCCGGGATAAAATCGTTACCCCCAAAAGCATCCACCAGCTGGAATGTTTTGAGGCCGGTGTCCTCTTTGCCAAGACCGAGGGTATTATTCCGGCCCCGGAGACAACCCATGCCATTCGCGGCGCAATCATCGAGGCCATGAAAGAGCCGGATAATCCCAAAACCATTCTTTTTAACTTCTCAGGCCATGGTCTGATCGATATGAACGCCTATGACAACTATCTGGCCGGGAACCTGCACGACTATTCCTATCCCAGGGAAGCGATTGAGGAATCTCTGGCTCACCTGCCGAAGGTTGATTAATGCAATAGAGATGCGCAGCACGATTATTGCCTATCTCTGTCTTTGCTGCATTTTTGTTTTCTTTTCAGGGCAGTCCGCTGTTGCAGGCTGCCCTTCTTTTACGGGTGTCATTGTAAATGGAGCCTACGGTGTTGCCGACAACAACGGCAAGCTGCTCGGCTCCTGCAACCCGGACACCTCTTTTATTCCCGCCTCGATCATCAAGATCCCCACCGCCCTGGTTGCGCTGCAGGTCCTGGGCTCTGACTACCGTTTCAAAACGGAATTTTATCTTGATTCCGAACAGAATCTGTATATTCGAGGCTTCGGTGATCCCCTGCTCATCAGCGAAGAAGTCTTAGATATTGTTACAACGCTTCGCCACCAGGGGCTTGAGCAGATACAGGACATTTTTATTGATGACACTTCTTTTGCCCTTGAACACCAGGCATCGGGCCGGGAATCAAGTAGCAATCCCTATGATGCACCGATAGGGGCCACAGTAGTCAATTTTAACTCGGTTTCCATCCGGGTGGATAAGAAACACCGGGTCCGGTCGGCCGAACCCCTGACCCCGACCCTGCCGATCATGAAAAAACTTGGGCAGCACAAACGTCCAGGAAAATATCTGATCAATGTCTGCAAGGGGAGCTGTGAGCCCGAAGAGCAGATGGCGGAATTCACCGCCCAGCTGTTTCGGGCCCTGTCGAAGAAGGCCGGAATCAGCAGTGACGGCGGCTCCGTCCGCAAACCGGTGCCTGCCGGTGCCCGTCTGCTCTATACCCATAAAAATTCCAAAAATCTGGACCAGGTCCTGGCCTCCATGCTCTGGTATTCCAGCAACTTTATCGCAAACCTTGTCTACCTGACCGTTGGTGCCGAGAAATACGGCTATCCCGCCACCTGGGACAAGGCCAACCGGGCGGTCCATAATGGCCTGGTCAGTGAACTCGGGCCGCAGGCGGCCGATCTGATTGTTCAGAAAGAGGGCTCCGGGCTCTCACGCAACAATCGGGTCACGGTCCGGGCCATGTTGAAGGTGCTGCAACGGTTCAAGCCCCATGCCTCTTTGTTGCGGATACGGAGAAAGGTTCCGGTCAAAAGTGGAACAATGAAGGGGATCTACAACTATGCCGGATACCTGCAGGACGGAAAACCCTTTGTGATTCTCCTCAATCAGCAGGCCAATACCCGGACAACGGTTCTGGATCGGCTCAAGCAGGGACGATACCCTGGACTATCCACTGGTAAGGAATGAAGCCAGTTTCCTGCATTGCCGTAAAGCTAACGATACTATCAAAATAGATAACGGCCAAGTAGGAGCTCGCCCCTGCGAGCGATCCTTTCAGGAGCCGTCAGGCGACTGATTGTTTCTGGTGACATCCGCTCCCGCGGTGTCACCCATCCCATGGCGCTCTGCGCCGAATTATCTATATGCAGACTCTAAATTATTTTTCTCGGCGCAGTGCACTTACAGACGCGACACTATATTGAATCAAGAGGACTCCGCACTCCCTGTCCGCCACGATTGAGCACATGGGTGTAAATCATGGTGGTTGACACATCGGCATGGCCGAGCAACTCCTGTACGGTACGAATATCATAACCGTTTTCCAGAAGATGAGTCGCGAAACTATGTCGCAGAGCATGACAGTTTACCCTTTTGGTTATTCCGGCCTGGGTCGCCGCCTTTTTCACTGCTTTCTGTAATCCATTCTCATGGATGTGGTGTCTGCGTACTTTCCCGCTACGCGGATCAACGGAAAGTCGAGCGCTGGGGAAAACATACTGCCAGCCCCACTCTTTGGCCGCACTTGGGTATTTCCTGGAAAGTGCGTTGGGTAGATACACCTCTCCATTGCCCATTTTAAGATCATCTTGATGTGTTTTTCGTACCGCAGTAAGATGCGTTTTTATTGGTTCAATCAGCCGTTCCGGCAGAGGCACGACTCGATCCTTTTGTCCTTTGCCGTCCCTGATGACGATTTGTCGATATTCAAAATCAACATCCTGCACCCGTAATCTCACGTAATCCATTAACCGCATACCGGTTCCATACAGCAATGAAGTCATTAATCGCTGTCTACCGTTCATCTGTTCAAGAAGTCGCTGGATTTCATTCTGAGTTAAAACAACCGGTAATTTTTTTGGACGCTTGGCGCGAATAAAACCGCCCATATCCCCAAGGGGTTGCTGCATGACCTGATCATAAAAAAAGACCAGAGCATTCAGTGCCTGATTCTGAGTGGAGGCCGCAACATTACGCCGAACAGCAAGATGCTGAAGAAATGACACCACCTCTTCGGCTCCGAGTGTTTTCGGATCCCGGTTACCACAATAACCAATGAATCTGGCCACCCAGGATTCATAGGTCTGCTCGGTTCGAATCGAATAACCACGCTGCCTGATGACTATCAGGAGCTGTTTCAGTACCTCACCGTGACGCTGTCTGACCTTTGCCTGCTCGGATCCTGGAATATTCGACAGCCTGGAGATGGTTTCGGCAGCAGGTGCTTCCCTGGCAATGGTGGGGTGTACGTCGGATAAGGAAGAAGACAGCCAGTGTGGCCAATCCACCTCGTTCAACCAGGGAACTTCCAGCATGGTGAATAAATTCTGTATAGCATCGACAACCTGACGAAATTGCCAGTCGTTAATTTTTATATTTTTACTCTGGGCTTCCAGATAATGAATAACATCTTTTGCAGAATGGTTTGCCAGTCGTTTGCCGGACAAGGTCTTGAGGTATTGTTCGACACGAATTACATACCAGCGCGTAACCGTTGGCTTCACATTGTTGTTGGTAAGATGCTGAATGTAACGATCCCAAAAGAGTTTTATTGCATCGGGCTGTCTTGCATTCGTCTTTGTCATATGATATCGTAACGAAAATGTAATATTTTATTTTTAAAATATCACGCTTAAAATGCAAAGTCAATAGGTGGAATCTGTCTAGCTTGTGTCTGTCCAAAAACAGCCTTTTTCGGCCGAAGCAACTCGATATTAATTCTCAGATAGTAACCACTCTGCAAAGGATTCTTCTTCATCAGGCCGCAACCCCAAGATTTTTCTTTCACGGTGCGTTTTTTTCGAA